>CP065018.1:670000-1005000 GCA_016700415.1 Flavobacteriales bacterium | reverse complement strand
TTTCCATTGACATGGGACGAGGTGTGGTGCTGCTGTGCAGCCAGACGTTCAGTGGAACGTTGGTGTCAAGCAGAACGCGGAGCACGGGGCACGTGTTTGCGGAGCATGTCGCCGATGCGGTCGTCCCTGTCCCATTCCTCGGGTTTTACTTTTCCGTCCAGCACTCCGAGATTGCGCTTCAGGAATTCTTCGCCCCGGCTGCCGGGACCCGAAAACTTGTCCAACTTCTCGGCATATTCCTCAACCAGTTCCGTGATGGAACGGCCACAACGGGCGCTGGCGCGGCGGAGCATGGCCACATATTTCGGTGCTACGCTCAGTGTGAGCTTGCTCTTGGTCTTGCGACCTTCCTTGGTTGCCATGCAACGAAGGTAGCACGTATCGTGGCAACTGCCAATACGTGCCGCTACCGATCTTCTTGTAAGCCTTTACTTTTGCATCCTTTCCCGGTGTTCAAGCCGGTAACATTTCCCCTATGGAACGCATCTATCTCGACAACGCCGCCACCACCCAGCTCGACCCCGAGGTCATCGACGCCATGTTGCCCTACCTGCGCGAGCATTACGGCAACCCCAGCGCCGTGCATGCCTTCGGGCGAAGGGCGCGCGCGGGCATCGAACAGTCACGGCGAATGGTGGCGAAACTCATCAACTGCGCACCCGGCGAGATCGTCTTTACCAGCTGTGGCACCGAAGCGGATAACATGGCCCTGATGTGCAGCGTGCGCGATCTCGGCGTGAAGCACATCATCACCTCGCCGATCGAGCACCATGCCGTAGAGCATGTGGCGCTGGATCTCCAACGCTCAGGTGCTGCCAAAGTCCACTGGCTGCGCTTGATGCCGGATGGCAAGGCGGACCTAGCACATTTGGAGGAACTGCTGAAGGCGCACGACCGCGTCCTTGTCTCGCTGATGCATGCCAACAACGAGTTGGGCACGCGCAACGACCTGGTCGCCATCGGGGACCTGTGCCGCAAGTACGACGCCCTATTCCACACGGACACGGTGCAGACCATGGGCCACTACCACTTCGACCTGGAGCAGTTACCCGTTGATTTCCTCACCTGCAGCGCGCACAAATTCCACGGCCCGAAAGGTGTGGGCTTCCTCTACATGCGGAATGGATCCGTGTTGAAACCGATGCTCGTGGGCGGCACACAGGAGCGCAACATGCGCGCGGGCACGGAGAACATCATCGGTATCGTGGCATTGGCGAAAGCGATGGAAGTGGCCTATCGCGACCTGGATGCGCACATCAAGCATGTGCAGGGCCTGAAGACCCGCATGATGAAGGCCATCAAAGCAGCCTTCCCGGAGGCCTCGGTGAACGGGGATCCCAGCTCGGACAGTCTGTACACCGTGCTCAACATCCACTTCCCCGATGACGGCAAGGGCGAGATGTTGATCTACAACATGGACATCGAAGGCATCGCGTGCAGCGGCGGAAGCGCTTGCAGCAGCGGCAGCAACAAGGGCAGCCACGTCATCGAGGCGCTGTACCCCGGGCGCACCGGGGCGAACATCCGCTTCTCCTTCAGCAAGTTCAACACCGGGGCCGAAGTGGACCGCGCGGTGGAAGTGCTGCAAAGAGTGATGGCCCCTGTGGCGCTGAAAGCTTGACCAAGGGTGTCGGCGCAAGCCGACACCCTTTTTTTACCACGGATGGACACGGATAAACACGGATAGGAGTTGCCGTAAAGTTCACACTTTCAGTCCGGGGCATCCGTGTTTATCCGTGTGGATCCGTGGTTCCTTTACTCGATCCTCACCCCGTACTTCGTCAGCAACGCCAGCGCGCCTTCCACGGAGAACTTGGCGCCTTTCAACTTGTTCCGCTCCGGGTCGATCGCGATGTTGAACGCCGTGCTGAGGTCAGCCTTCTGCAAGTGCGTGTTCACGAAGACCGCACGATCAAGGTCGCAGCGCTCGAAGACGGCGTTCTCCAAGTGGGCATTCTCGAAGTCCACGCCCTTCATGGTGCAGCGGATGAACTGCGTGCCGTTCATCTTCCGCTTGTGGAAGACCGCGTGGTCCATCATGCACTGATCGAAGGAAGGGCTGAAGAGCATCTCTTTGCACAAGCTGAAGTCCACGCCTAACAGCTTGCACTCCTTGAAGGCCACATCGCGCAAGGACACCTCGGCCAATTTGACCATCGACAGGTCGCAGCCGATGAAAGTGCATTCCGCGAACTTGCTGCGCGAAAAATCGCTATGGGAAAGGTCGCACTGCGTGAAGGTGCAGGCCTCGAATTCCCGGTCGGGCACGGACTGGTTGCTCCACTTCACCTTGGTGAAAGTCTTCTCGAAATGTGCTTTCGGCTCCATGGCGGCAAAGGTCGGCCATGACGAATTCTGAAATGCGGAACCACGGATGGACACCGATGAACACTGATCAAGATGTTCAATGCACCACCCGCTGAATATCCGTGCCCATCCGTGTTGATCCGTGGTTTCCTAAATTACACGGCCCGCGTCCGCTGGTTCTCTGACATATCTTTCCACCATGCGCATCCATCACATCCTGCTCGGCCTCGGACTATCAGGCATTCTCGCCTCCTGCAACGTGGTGAAGATGAGCTTCCGCCATGATGCCAAGGTGTTTCAGAAAAGCGGCCTGCGATCCTACACCTTCACCGACACGGCCGGTCCGCACTACACATGGAGCAGCACTGCGCCCGGCAGCGCCGATGATGGCCGCCCCAAGCTGATGCTCGTCCATGGCATCACCAGCCAAAGCCTGATGTGGGCCAAGAACGTGAAGGACCTGTCCAAGGATTTCGACCTGATCATACCGGACCTGATCAGCCACGGCCACAGCACCTCGGAATGGAGCGGCAACAGCGTGGATGCGCAGGTGGCACATCTGCAACTGATCCTCGACAGCTTGGGTGTTCAAAAGCCCGTAGATCTGGTGGGCAATTCCTATGGCGGCGCTATCGCGGCGAATTTCGCGGAGCAGCACCCGCACCGCGTGAAGACGTTGGTGATCGACGACGGCCCCGCCAGCGACTACACCGTGGCCATGGCGGACAGCGTGGCGCGCTCAGTAGGGGCGAAGGACATCGGCGACCTCTTCAACCCGCAGAACAAAGTGGAGCAAAAACGCCTGCTCTCACTTGTGTTGTACAAGCCCGTCAAGGCACCGGGCTTCGTGTTCCGGCAGATCAATGACATGATGAAGGCCAAGGCCCCGCAGACATCGGCGCTGCTGCACGACCTGCTGAACCACGAGGACCAATACGCCCACAAGGCCTACACTTGGCCCATGCCCGTCTACGTGTTCTGGGGCGAAGGCGACCGTTTGATCCCCCTATCCGTGGGCAAGGGCATCGCCGCGCGGAACCACTTACCTGCTGACCACCTCATCATCTTTCCGGAGGCCGGGCATGTAGCCAACATCGAAAAGCCGGAAGAGTTTGAGAAGGAGCTGCGGCGGGTATTGGGGGAGTGAGCTTTGATGCGTGGGCACGAGCGTGGACGCTCGCGCCAGTTTTGGGTTCGGGCTTTGCGTTGGTGGGCTTTTGAAACCGAAAACTGTCTGCCAGCACCAACGTTTATTATTTGCTCAAATGTTTCTATTCGCACGGTCCGCCTACTAACGCAAAACCCGTGTTAGCGGTAGTTTCTATTTCCATCATAGTATTATGAACTTAAAAAATCGTTTATATTCTGAAAATAACTTTCTTCATTGTCTAACCAGCCATAATGGATACAATGTTCCAAGAAAACGATTTTTGAGTTTGACAAAACTTTATGTGCTTTTTCAGCAGTTTCCGCTTTAATAATATCATGTTTGCCCTGAATAATCAATACAGGTTTATTAAATGACCTTAATTTATTTTCGCAATTAAAGTTCATTTTTGCAAGGTCTGTCCATATCAGTTGACTTACGGTTGGGTTTCCTTGCGTTAATCTCTCTGCTATTGCTGGAATAAAATTTTTGTCAATTACATATGCAGGTGCTAAATGTCTGCCTCTTTCAAGTTTTGCATAATGACTTGTGTCCCCTTCACTGATTTTGTTTGTCCAGTAATTCACTGAGTCCAAGTCGTCTTTACTTAATTTAGAATTAATTTCTGTTTGAACATAAGTAAGTAAATCCAAATCAATACCCCCAGATGATGACAATATAATTTTATCAATGTGTTCAGGATACAGCGTTGCGTAATATGACGCAACCATTCCCCCAAATGAATGACCCAATATCGACCATTTCTCGATTTTCATTTTTTTTCGAATGGATTCAATATCATCTATCATTAATTTCATAGTAATAGTACTCGAATCCAACACGTTTAAAATTGATTTCCCAGTTCCTCTTTGATCGTAAATGATAGAGAGGTTAGTATTTCCTAACTTTTCCGCCAGACTTTGAAATCCGTTACTATTCATACCAGGACCGCCATTTATTAATAGCAGTGGCTTCCCAGTTCCGAATGTTTTAAAATGGATATGTGTTTTGTCTGTGCTTATTGCAAAGTCTGCATTTTGGCTGTTGCATGATGAAATGCAAAGCAGAAGAGACAGAATGATAAAGGTTTTACAATATTTCATAAGTATAGTTGATTAATTTTCTGTTTTTATTTTCGTTTGTTTTAGCCAAATCAATTGTCGTTATTTTATTGTCACCCAAATTTACGTTAACGTATAGTATAAGAATAGTAGCCGACTGCGGGGCACTTTCCTGTCAGGTTACACGAAAGTTGAAGCGGGCTACAACCCCCGGAATTACTACTGTCTCGGCTATTATTTTTATACATTGTTGGTGGCTGGCTTTATTTTTCAAGTCCTTGAATTAAACATCTATCTTTGCTTATTGTAATTGTTCCGCTCCAAACATTTTCACTACCTTTTGCTTCAATCTTATAAGTTCCTGCTGGTTTATTTATTGACAAAGTTCCTGATTCACCACAATCAGGAGTTCCATCAGTAAAAAATTGAGTTAATTTACCAATATAAGAACCATCCAAATAAATTTTAATCTCACCGTCCGTGCCACAATTAGTCCAAATTGTAATTCTGCCATTTCCATTTCCGTATGGTGAAGATGTAGAACTTAAAGTGGAATAGCTGTTTGAAGTGGAATTCGAATAGTTACTATAATTTATAGTATTGTCTTTGAAGTAAGGATTTGATGAGCTTAGATAACTGCCTGAAACATATCCTAATTTTGTCTTGGTTGAATATGAGTCCATATCGTAATATGTATATTGTATTTTCTTCCATCCGTTAGTGTAAGATTCGACCACTTTTACATTGTCAGCATAAGTTACTGAACCAATAACAGAATAATTAGTGGAAGGACCTGAACGTACATTTAAGGTATTTGCAGTCACATAATTATTTGAATAATAGGAACTGCTTGTTCCATTATAACTACTACTTGAAGGAGTTGAATATGTCGTTGAAGGATAGGTATATGAAGAAGAACTTGAGCTACTCGAAGAACGATTATTATAATTTTTTAAGTAAGTATCAGGATTCCCTGTTGCAGTCTTGCCCGTATATGGGTTTGTGTTTCCTGGGTAGCTCCAATTATTATAAGGATTTCCGTCTGGGTTAGACCTGTAATGTGGTTTAACATAAGTTCCGTCCTTTCTGTAATATCCTTTGACCTTAACTTGTGCAAATGCTTGCAAGGTCATAATTAAGGTCAGAAAAATTAGTAAAGTTCTCATATCTGTCTTGTTTTAGCTTGCCACCAACGTTGGGTTAACGACGATCTTCGTTTATTTCCCGATTGGGTTCCTTCAGCACCAACTTGCTGATGTCCGGCTCATCCTCTCCGTTCGATGTAGCCCCGAAGGTGTTGACCGCTGCCATCATGTCTTCCATTTCCTGGTCGGTGACAGCATCCCTATTTCCTTTCGCAGGAACACACTCCTCAACCGTTCCAAAAAGGACGGATCCGATACCGCCAGCAGCCGCTGCACCAGATCCAGTTTCAATTGTAGGAGGTCCATCACCGGTAAAGTTACTGAACTATTAATCTCCCGCAGGGTCTCTCGGCGAGGACCCTGCGCCTCCCTCGTTTGTTTCGAATGGCCCCGCAAGATGTGAATGTAGCGGAAGTTCGCCATCGCAGGTTCCTCTCCCCGAAACGCGTACTCGTGCGCCATCGCCACCTTCGCTCCCTGCTTCGGCTTCATGTACTTCACGAAGAAGACCAAGCTCAGGCAGGCGATGTTCTTCACAATAGCCCCCCGTGGCTGGTGGATGAAGAGTTGAACGGTGGTATTCGTTGGCTCCTTGGCGCCTTCACCGACAACCTTCACCCGTTGGTCGACGTAGGCACGGCTCGGTGAATTCGATCGTTAGCTTCGTGCTCCTTCAGTATGCCGTTGTCCTACCTGCTCCTTATCAGCTTCGCAAGCTTCTTTGCGCCCGCCCCCTCGGCCCCGCTTCCAGCGGCTCCGGTGGTGGAGGCTGCCACGAACACCACGGCTGAAGCGCTGTTTGTGGATTGTGGCCTGAGCGGAATTTTGGACGAAACAGCTTTTGTTAAAGCCCTTCAAAGTCGCAGTGCTCATCACGCGGCCAGCCACATCATCGCCGTGGCGGACATGACGCGCCCTTCCTCGGAGAAGCGCCTCTTCATCATCGACCTCGATGCGCGCAAGTTGCTGCTGCGTACGTGGGTGGCCCATGGCAAGAACTCCGGTGAGCTGTACTGCAATTCGGTGAGCAACAAGAGCGGATCCTTGCAGACCAGCAAGGGCCTGTACCGCGTGGGAAAGAAGATCTTCAGCCCCAAGCACGGCGATGCGCTGTTGCTCCATGGCCTTGACGCCGGTGTGAATTCCGCCGCGGAGAAGCGTGAGATCATCATGCACGCCGCCAGCTATGTGGGCGCGGACTTCATTGCAGCACATGGCCGCTTGGGCCGGAGCTTTGGATGCCCTGCGGTGGCTCAGGAGGTGATGCCCAAGGTGATCGACCTGCTGGAGGGGCAGTTGCTTTATGTGTTTGCGAAGTGAAAATTTGATCAGCTGATCAGCTGATCAGCCGATTAGCTGATGATGCGCTTGGCTAGTTCATTCGCTACTTGGCCACTTCATCCGGCTTGCTCACGGTGGCATCTCCGCCGACCTTTGGGCCCTGTTCAATTTCCTGCATGAAATCTACCCTCGTCACCTTGATCGGATTTGCCGCGCTACTATTGACCTCCTGTGGGGAGAATAAGCCAACGCCGCGCCCGACCATCGCCCAGGAGGCCAAGGTGATCAACACCTTCTTTGAGACGCGCAAGCCATACACAACCCGCCGGTTGGATAGTGCCGATGTGCTCGATTTCCTGGACAGGAACCCGCAGTACCGGGGTGATTCGGCTGAGATCCGCGAGTTCTACAAGGGGCGGGGCCTGCAGTATGCCTGGTTCGTGAACGACAGCCTCTCCACCGCCGCGGACGCGATGCTCAACCTGTTGGACCCGTTGGCCAATGACACCGTGGCCGATCCTTGGCGGAATCTGCTGGCCGAAGCGCGCGCGGACACCACCGGGAACGACAGCCTGCGCCTGCACGTGGAGCTGGGCCTCACCGCGCAGTTCTTCCTCATGGCGCACAAGGAATACGGTGGATATGTGCAAGGCGATCTGCGGGAGCTCGATTGGTACATCCCACGCCGCAAGAAGAACTACACCATGCTGCTGGACTCCCTAGTAGCGGGGCGCACTGATCTCTCGCCGATCGAGCCGGTGCATCAGCAGTACCAAGGGCTCAAGTACCGCTTGCAGCGCTATTTCGAGGTGGAAGCGGAAGGGCATCTGGACACCTTCGCTTTCCGGAAAAGCGCGTTCGCCATGGGCGATTCGCTGCCGGAATACTGCGAACTGCGCCACCGCCTCTTCCAACTGGGCGACCTGTGGGTGGACTCCATCGCCTACACCATGGACAGCACGCTCTTCAAGGCCGTGGTGAATTTCCAGGAGCGCCACGGGCTGGAAGGCACCGGGAAGCTGGACGCCGAATTGGCGGCGGCCTTGAACGTGCCCATCACCGACCGCATCCGCACTATCCTGCTGAACATGGAACGCCTGCGCTGGGTGAACCCCTTGCCACCGAAGGATCAACTGCTGGTGAACATCCCTGAGTATCGCCTGCATGTGTTCGAGGACGGTAAGGAGACTTGGGACATGAAGGTGGTGGTGGGCGCGGTGGCCACGCACACGGTGATCTTCAGCGGCGAACTTTCCCAGATCGCATTTGCGCCTTACTGGAACGTTCCGAAGAGCATCATCAGGAATGAGATCGCGCCCGCCATGCGCCGCAACACGAACTACCTCGCCAAGCACCGCATGGAGGTGGTGCGCGGTGGCGAGGTCGTCCCCACAAGCAGTGTTGATTGGAAGACCTGGGAGGGAGGCGGTCCTTTCCGTGTGAGGCAGCGTCCGGGAGCTGACAATTCCTTGGGCCTGGTGAAATTCCTCTTCCCCAACGAGTTCAGCATCTACCTCCATGACACACCGGCGAAGAGCAGGTTCATTCCGGAGAAGCGCGCCTTCAGCCATGGCTGCATCCGCTTGAGCGAGCCGAAGAAGTTGGCGGATCATCTCCTGCGCAACGACACCACCTGGACACCGGAGGCCATCGACAAGGCCATGCACGCGGACAAGGAGAAGGTGATCAACCTACGGCCGCCGATGCCCGTGACGATCGGCTATTTCACTGCGTGGGTGGACAGCAAGGGCAGGCTCAACTTCCGCGACGACGTATACGGGCATGACGCCCGGCTTGCCGGGGAACTCTTCGCGCCGGAGACCATTCCGGCTTCCGGCCCGGCCGGAACAACGGACAGCACGCGTGTGGCAGGCTTGCGCTGAAGGGCCGTTATCGGCCGAAGCTCAATTCGTAGCGCTCCACCCAGTCCTGCACCGTCATCTTTCCCGCCAGCTCGGCGATCAGCGCAAACGGTATCCGCTCGGGCTTCTTGAACCGCACACCGCTCTTGCCCATGTCCAACTTGGTCGGCACCTGCTTGCTGTATTCCGAGGTGAACCACTCCAACAACTCCGTGTCCGCATATAGCCCCATGTGGTACAAGGCGATGAAGTGCTTCTGCGAGGCGATGTTGATGAAGGGGAGGGGAAGCTTCGGGTCGCAATGGTAACCAGCAGAGTAGAGTTCATGAGGTACCACAAAGCCGATCATCCCATAGCCCATTGTCTCCGTGAACCCGCTTGGCAGGTTCTCCGCGATGGTGGCGCGCAACTTCTCCATCGGTACCTGCCGATCGGGCGGCAATTGCTGCAGATAGTTGGTCACCGTGATCGCTGTGGATCGCATGGTGCCGAAATTAAGGGTCGAGATGCTGGTCCAGACTGTCCAGCAGTTGGCATTTACCGCGGAAGGCAAGGTCGATCGTGGCGCTCTTGCGGCCATGGCCAAAGAGGATCAGCGTGTCTGGTCGTGGACCGGTCAGATCCAATATGGTGGTGTTGAGCCTCCATGTCCCATCGGGCATCAGGGAGCGCTCATACCAGATCACGCCGATGGTGTCGCGCAGCACTTCTCCGGCGAAGACCTCGGCCTCGTAGTAGCACTCTTTGCCTTTGGCATCGTTCAGCCGACCGGGCATGTGCCATGGCTGTTGGATCGCCTGTGCCGCTGAGCTGTCGCCGGGGGAAAGGACGAACAGCGAGGTCTCATACTTGTTTGAAGTGCTTTTCAGGCCACTGAATATGAACCATTTGCGACCCAGAGGGTTGGGGAATTCAGCGATCAGTTCCACTTCCGGAAGTCCGGTCCTTAGTGTGTCACCATTGTCAAAGACCAAAGTGGAGGGTTCATCCGGCACGGTATACCATGCGTGTGCATGCCGGTCCTTTTGGGTGTCCACTGCTCTGTTCGCGGTGGAAGATGTTGAGTCCGTGACGTGCTGGTCGCCTGGTCCGTAAGGAGGCATGGAACAGCCGATCCCGAGCAGGAACAGCGCGAAGGGAATGGTCATGCGGGCCATGCGGCGTGAGCGGTCCTTGTTGCTTGGCTAATGTAAGCGTGGGATCCTATTTCACGATCCGGATCAGAACAGTTTCCCGGCCAGCCAACGCAATTGCAGTTCGGCGACTTTCGCCTCGAACTGTGCGGTGAGCAGGCGGTTTTCCGCGGTCACCACGCCCTGTTGTACGTCGCGGAGCTGCACCGCCGTGCTCACACCGATGCGATAGCTCTCAAGCGCGACTTGCATTTGCGTGCGTGACCCGCCGAGGTTCGCTTCCTCCAAGGCCACGCGCTGCCGGGCATTTTCATACTGGCTCCAGGTGTCCAAAATGTCGCGCTGCAATTCCAGTTGTGTTTGTTGAAGCGAAAGGTCCGCCTGCTCGACGGCCAGTTTCGCCTGTTTCACGGCCTTGATGGCGCCGCCACGAAAGAGGGGCACGCTCAGGGTCAAGCCGTATTGCGGGCCGAGGCGTTGATTGCTCTTCAGGAAGCCCACCTCGGAAGTGCTGCGCGAATAGCCGTAGTTCGCGAAGCCGTTCAGCTTGGGGAGCAAGGTGCCGCGCAGCTCCTTCACGGAAAGATCGGCCACCATGCGCTCCTCGCGGGCCTGTTGCAGCGTGGTGTTGGCGGCCAGTGCGGCCTCTTGCAGCGCGGGCAGCTCCAATGCTTCCGCAGGAGGGATCATCGTGTCCACCTCGAAAGCAGTGCCGGGATCGCGGGCGAGCAGTGTGTTGAGGCCGGTCCGGGCCATGGCGGTCCGTTGCAGCAGTGCCAGCATCTGTGCGCTGTCCGTGCTGAGGTCCAGCCGTGCCTGCACCAGTTCCAGGCCTGAGGATGCGCCCACACGCTCTCCGGTCTCGGTGATCTTCAGCCGTTCCCGTGAGGTCTGCATGGCTTCACGCTGCACCAGCACGGCTTTTTCAAGCTGCACCAGTTGGTAGTAGCCGGTGAGCACATCGTAGGTCGTTCCTTCCACCTCCTGCCGAAGCTGACTTTCACCGATGCGTTCCACGGCTTCCAGCCTGTCCTTCGCAGCGAACATGGACAACCCGTCGAAGAGCGTCCAGTTCAGTTCCACCTCACCGCTGAGGGACTTCGCATTGGCGTTGTCGGCTTCGCGGTTTTCTCCGGTGAAGAATTCCTGTTTGGTGGCTGAGTTGTCCACGCTGTATGCACCGTTCGCGTCCACGGAAGGGAGCATGCCCGCAGCACCCGGGTTATTGGCCAACTTGGCGATGGCGGCGGAGTTGCGGGCGATACGCACGCCGTGGTTGTTCTCCAGGGCGATGCGCACGGCACCGTCCGCCGTGAGTTGTTGTGCGGCGGCCGGCAACATCAGCGCGGCGGCCATGGCGAAGGCGATGCGTCTCATGCGTCAAGGAGCGGTGTTGGACTTTCGATGTCGTTGTCGGTCGCGCTATCGTCCGGGATGTCGGTGCCGCTGGCCAACTTGCTGTAGAGCGCCGGTACCACGAAGAGTGTCAATACCAAGGCGAAGAGCAAGCCGCCGACGATGGCCACGCCCATGGGCACACGGCTCTTGGAGGCCGCGCCCAAGCCCAGTGCGATGGGCAGCGATCCAAGCGCCATGGCGAACGTGGTCATCAGGATGGGGCGGAAACGCTGACGTGCGGAATCGAGGACGGCGGCGGTGCGCAGCAGTCCGTGCTCCTGGCGCTGGTTGGCGAACTCCACGATGAGGATGCCGTTCTTGGTGACCAGGCCGATGAGCACGATGATGCCGATCTCGCTGAAGATGTTCAGCGTATGCCCGCCCAACCACAAGCTCAGCAAGGCACCGGCGATGGCCAACGGCACGGTGAACATCACGATGAGCGGGTCCACCCAGCTTTCAAATTGCGCGGCAAGGATGAGGAAGATCAACGCCAGCGCGAGCAGGAAGGCGAAGAGCAGGCTGCTGGAGCTTTCCGCAAATTCCTTGCTCACTCCGGAAAGCGAGGTGCTGAAGTTGCTGGGCAGGGTCTCTTTCGCGATCCGGTCCATGGCCGCGATGCCGTCCCCAAGTGTCTTGCCCTCCTCCGTATTGGCGCTCACGGTGGCGCTGACGTAGCGGTTGTAGCGGTAGAGCTGCGGCGGATTGCTGCGCATGGTGAGCGTGACGAGGTTGTCCATCTGCACCAGTTGTCCTTTGTCGTTGCGCACGTACGCGCTGGTGAGGTCCAGCGGCTTGTCGCGGTTGTTCCGTGCGGCCTGTCCGATCACTTGGTACTGCTTGCCCTTGAAGATGAAATAGCCGAAGCGCTGCCCGCTGAAGTAGAGCTGCAAAGTCTGCGCGATGTCGCGGACGCTCACGCCCAATGCCTTCGCGCGGTCGCGGTCGATCTCCACGTTCAGTTCCGGCTTGTTGAACTTCAGGTTGAGGTCCACCACGGAAAAGGTGGAATCCGCCTGTGCCGCTTCCATGAACTTCGGGATCACCTCCCGCAGTTGCTTGAAATCGGGTGCCTGGATCACGTATTGCACGGGCAGCCCGGCAAATCTTCCCCCGCCGATGGTGGCCTCCTGAACGGCGAAACTGCGCGCGAAGTTGTACTGCTGCGCCAAGCCCATGGTGCGCTTCGCCAACTGGTCCTGCGTCATCGTCCGGTCCTCGGGCGGTACCAGCGATACCCGCACGAAACCCGTGTTGGTGCTCGCGGTGGAGCCGAAGCCCGGCGCGGTGACGGACAAGGTGCTTTGTGTCTCTTTCATCGTGTCCACCAGCCCGATGATGTTGGACAGGTAATCGTCCATTTTGTCGAAACTGGTGCCTTCCGGTGCGGTGCTCATCAGCATGAAGCGGCTCTTGTCCTCGTTCGGTGCGAGCTCGCTGGGGAGGTTCTTCATCCCGTACCAGATCAACCCGCCTATGCCCAACATGAAGACGAACAGGCTGGTGAGGCTCACCCTTTTGACAAAGCGTTCAAGCAAGCGTGAATAGCTGTCGGTGAGCCGCTCGTAGAAGCGCTCAGTGCTGGCGTAGAACTTGCTCGGCTTGTCGCGGTGCTTCAGCCAGCGCGCGCTCATCATGGGCGTAAGCGTGAGGGAGACCACCGCGCTGATGAGCACCGAGCCCGCCACCACCACGCCGAACTCGCGGAACAAGCGCCCGGTGAGGCCGGAGAGGAATACAACGGGCAGGAAGACCGCTGCCAGCGTGACGGTGGTGCTGATGATGGCGAAGGTGATCTCCTTGCTGCCGCGATGGCCCGCTTCCACGGGGTCCATGCCGCCCTCGATCTTGGCATAGATGTTCTCCAGCACCACGATCGCGTCGTCCACCACGATGCCCGTGGCCAGCACGATCGCCAGCAGCGTCAGGATGTTGATGCTGAAGCCCGCCACGTACATGATGAAGAAGGAGCCGATCAGCGAGATCGGGATCGCGATCACCGGGATCAGCGTGGTGCGCCAATCGCGGAGGAAGACGAAGATGATGATCACCACAAGCAGAAAGGCGATCACAATGGTGTCCTCCACTTCGCTGATGGCCTTACGGATGCTCACGGTGGTGTCCAGCGCCATGGTGTAGCGCAGGTCCGATGGCATGTCCTTCTTGATCTCGGCCACGCGCTTGTAGAAGGCGTCCGCGATGGCGATGTAGTTGCTGCCCGGCTGCGGCGTAACGGCCACGGCCACCATGGGCACGCCGCCATCACCGCGCAACAGCGTCTTCTCGTTCTCCGGAAGCAGTTCGGCCTTGCCGATGTCGCGCATACGCACCACGTTGCCGCCGTCCTCGCGGATGATCATGGCGTTGAACTGGTCCTCCGTTTCGAGCCGGCCCAGCGTGCGGATAGTGAGTTCAGTATTGGCCCCTTCAATGCTGCCGCTGGGGAGTTCCACGTTTTCCCGTGCCAGCGCGTTGTTCACGTCCAGCGGTGTGATGCCGAAGCCCGCCATCTTCAGCGGGTCCAGCAATAGCTTCATACTGTACTTCTTCTCGCCCCAGATCTGCACGGTGCTTACGCCGGGGATGGTCTGTAACCGTTCCTTGAACTGGTTCGTGGCGATGTCCGTGAGTTCCAACAGCGATCGCTGGTCGCTCTGGATGGTCATGCTCACAATGCTTCCCGCGTCGGCGTCGCTCTTCACGGTGATCGGCGGGTCCACGTCCTGCGGAAGGGTCTTGAGCGCACGGCTCACACGGTCGCGCACGTCGTTGGCGGCGGCCTCGAGGTCCACGTCCAGCTCGAACTCCACAGTGATGCTGCTACGTCCGTCACTGCTGATGCTGGTGAGCGAACGGATGCCGGCGATGCCATTGATGGATTCCTCCAGCGGCTCGGTCACCTGGCTCTCCATGATGTCCGCATTGGCACCGGTATAGTTGGTGGTCACCGTGATCACCGGCGGGTCCACGCTGGGGAATTCGCGCACGCCGAGGTAGCTGAAGCCCACGATGCCGAAGAGCACGATCAGGATGGAGATCACCGACGCCAGGACGGGCCGGTTGATGCTGATGGAGCTGATGTTCATTTAGAGGGCCGGCGGTTGAGGGTAAGCTCCAAGCCAAAAGCCACAAGCCATAAGCTTGAGGCTTGCAGCTTGCGGCTGACGGCTATGGGACTATCAACGAAGCACATCATTCCGGATCTATCACTGAACTATCTGCCTCCTCCGTTGATCCATTTGCTTCCGGCAATGCAGCCTTCACCGGCATGCCTTCGCGGAGCTGAAGCAGTCCCGTGGTGATCACTGTATCGCCGGGCTGTACGCCGGCAGTAAGTTCCACTTGTGTGTTGGTACGTGTGCCGGTCTGGACGCGGGCCGACGTGGCCTTCCCATTTTTGATCAACAGCACTTTCTGGCCTTGGATGTCGGGGATCAACGCTTCCGTGGGGATCAGTAAAGCGCTCGGCACTTTGGAGAGTTGCAGGATAATGTGCGCGAAGGCTCCCGGCCGCAGCTTTCCATTGGTGTTCGGGTTGTGTGCACGGACCGTGATCGTTCGGGAAGCCACGTCCACCGTAGGGTCGATCGCATACACCTCGGCGTTGTACCGGGCGGTGTCGCCGTCCAGGGTGAAGATGATCTTCTTGCCTACGGCCACTTCCCGCCCGAAGCGCTCCGGCACGGAGAATTCGACCTTGATGGGCGATACCTGCTGGAGGTCCGTGATCAACGTGTTCGGCGAGACATAGCCGCCCTCGCTCACTTGGCGCAGGCCGATCTTCCCGCTGAAAGGCGCACGGATCACGGTCTTGGCGATCAGGGCGCGCAGGTTGTCCCGGTCGGCCTCAGCGCTTTGTAGAGCGATGCGCGCATCGTCATAGGCTTGCTGGCTGATGCCCTTCACCTCCAAGAGCTGCTTCTTGCGGCCTTCGTCATCGGTGGCCAATTGCACGGCAAGTTCGGTCTTGCGCAACTGCGCCTGCAGGTCGTCGTCGTTGATACGGACCAGCGTTTGGCCTTTCGTCACAGCCCCGCCCTCGGTGAAGCCGATCTGGGTGACGCGCCCCGCGATCTCGCTCCGCACTTCGATGGCCTCGTTCGCCAGCAGGCTGCCGGTGGCTTCGATGGTGTTTTCCAGCATTTGCGGTCGCAGCACGGCGACACGTACTTGCATGGGGCCTTGAGAGCCGCGTTGCATAGCAGTGTCCTCATCGCTGCCGCATGCGGAAAGCAGCACAGCGCAGGCGAGGACGGATAGGAGGGAAGGGCGCGTTCGGCACATATCAGGAGGGTCGTTGTTTCTTGGGCGCTACGGGGATCTTCTCCACGGCTTGGCTCAGGTTGCCCAGTGTGTTCCGGAGCTGTTCCGTCATTTGGCGCCGCTCCACGGCAGGCATTCCCTTCAACGCAGTGCGGTTGATAGCGGCATAGGCGGCCTTGATCTCGATGACCGCGGCTTCGGCCTTGGGCAACAACTTCAAATGGTGTTTACGTCGATCATTGGGGCAGACCTCGCGTTTCACGAAGCCCCGCTCGCACAAGTGGTCGATGGCGCGCGTAATGGTCACTTTGTCCTGGTGCAAGGCATCGGCCAATTCCTGTTGGCTGATACGGCCTTCCGCCTCGGAGATCACCACCAGCGCGAAGTACCAACGGTCAAGTCCAAGATGCCGCAGCCGGTCACTTAGCAGTAAGAAGTACTGCTGGCCAATGCGGGAGCACCAATAGCCCAAGGAGTGTTCGTTGTTCATGCCGGTTCCGAGGAAGGGATGCAAAGTTGAGCAACTAAACAGTTACAGATGAAACAGTTTTGCCATGGAACGTTAATCTTCACTAAGCCGCACCGCCACTGGGCAGGGAAACGACTTTTCCCCGGCGCCTTCAAGCGGTGGTGCTTTTCTTTGCGGCCGGTGAATTCATCTTCCTCAAATTGCATCGCATGAAATTCCGCATCTCAACCTTCCTTATTCCCGTGTTCTTCGCCGGTGCGCTCCACGCCCAGGACGACCTCGTGAAGAAAGCCAGCCAGTACAAGAACGACAGCGCCCAGGCCGCCTACCGCTTCACCACGGTGGTGAGCGCAGAGGCAACGCCCGTGGAGAACCAGGCCTCTTCCGGAACCTGTTGGAGCTATTCAGCGAACAGCTTTCTGGAATCCGAGATGATCAAGAACGGAGGGCCGGCCATCCACCTCTCCAAGATGTACACGGCCCGCAAGTCGTACGAGGACAAGGCGGTCTCATACGTGCGTATGCACGGAAGCCTCAATTACGGCGATGGGGGCGAGCCCCACGACGTCATCAACATGTTCGCCAAGTACGGCACCATGCCGGAAGAGGACTACACCGGATTGAACTACGGCACCACAAAGAACCAGACCGCTGAGATGCAGGCCGTGCTGACGGGCATGCTCGAAGCGGTGGTGAAGGCCCCCAACCGCGGTAAGCTCACACCCGTGTGGAAGAACGCATTCAGTGCCGTACTGGACGCCTACCTCGGCCCCGTGCCGGAAACGATCACCTACAAAGGCAAGAGCTACACGCCGCAGAGTTTCGCCAAGGACGTGGTGAAGCTGGATCCGAAGGACTATGTGGAATTCATCTCCGTCACCAGCGCGCCGTACTGGGAGAAGGCCATGATGATGGTGCCGGACAACTGGGCCTTCCAGTGGGACTGGAACATCCCGATGGAGGACATGATCGCCACCATCGACAATGCGTTGCACAAAGGCTACACCGTGGCTTGGGGCGGCGATGTTTCCGAGCCTTCATTTAGCTGGAAGAACGGCATCGCCTACGTGCCCGTCACGCCTGCGGACGATCTCGCCAAGGAGGAGAAAGCGGACCTCTTCACCGGCCCCAAGCCGGAGATGACGATCACCCCGGAGCTGCGCCAGCAGGCTTTTGACAACTACACCACGCAGGACGACCACGGCATGCAGCTCACGGGCATCGCCAAGGACCAGGACGGCAACGAATGGTACATCGTGAAGAACTCCTGGGGTGAGAAGAACGACCACGAGGGTTACCTCTACATGAGCAAGAATTTCGTGCGGTACAAGACCACTTCGTTCATGGTGAACAAGAAGGGTATCCCTTCGGGCGTGTTGAAGAAGATCAAGGAGTAGTTGTCAGTTGTCAGTTGTCAGTTGTCGGGGCGGGACTTGCGAGATCTTGCGGCTTTGGTACGTTGTGCTTTTCAGGGAGCGCTGCTGCCTACTGCCGACTGTCCACTGTCCACTGTCCACTGCCCACTGCCGACTGCCGACTGCCGACTGCAACACCGTTGCCAACAGCATCAAGGCTCAAAGCTAGCACGGCCAAGCCAAGCGCTTCCTGACAACTCACAATGGACAACTACGCCTCACTCACACTGGCCTTCCCCGCCTTCGGCTGCCCATTGCCGGGCTTGTACCCGAAGAGCCTGTTGTCCTTGATCATATTGTCCACGTAGGGAGGCACGAGCTTTTCCCATTCCGGATGGCCCTCGCGGATCATTTTCAGTACCGCTTGGCTGAAGATGTGCAGCACCGTGGGGTCGTAGGTCTCGATGTCCACCATGCGCTTGTTGCTCATGAGGTAATCGTACAACGGCCGCAGGCGCGGATGGACGGGCATGCTGTCCAGTGTCATCACCGGCGCGTCCTTGCTGGGCTTGCTGGGATACACGTAGATCTTCAGGTCGCGGGTAAAGAGGATGCCGAAGGCTTCCAGCATGCCGCCGTTGAGGTTCCGGTAGTACTTCTCGTTGAACACCTCGATCAGGTTGTTCACGCCCATGATCAGGCCCATGCGCGCCTTCGTATAGCGGCTGAAGTATTCCACGAGCTTGTAGTATTCCTGGTAATTGCTGATCAACACCGTCTGGCCGAGTGAGCAGAGGATATCGGCACGGTCGATGAAATCTTTCTCGTCCACGTCCCCGCTGTCGGTCTGCAGGTTGTTGAGTGTGATCTCGAAGAGCACTTGCAGGTTCTGACGGTCCACACGCTGTTCCTTGATGAACATGTTGTAACCGTTCATGATCATGTCGATGTTCACCTTCGTCACGGGACGGAAGCTGCCGCGGATGGCCAGAATGTTCTTCTTGTACAGCACCTGGCTCGCCTGAAGGTTCTGCCCGTCGGGGCCGAAGATCACCGCGTCGGTATAACCGCGCTTCACCAGCTGGAGGCTGAGCAGGCGGTTGTCCACCTGGCTGAAGTCCGGCCCGTTCATCTGGATCATGTCGATCTCCACCACGTGCCGGCTTACGTTGTCGTACAGGGCCGTCATGAGCTCCTGCGGGTCGTCGTGATGGAAAAAGCAGGCGTGGATAAGGTTCACGCCCAGGATCCCGACGCTTTCCTGTTGCAGACTGATGTCCGGGTCATGCGTCCGGATGTGGATGATCACGTCGTTCGTTGGGCGGTCCGGGGCGGTCTGGAAACGCACGCCCAACCAGCCGTGCCCGCTGTGGGGGCGATCGTAGGTGCTGCTGGCCACCGTGTTCGCGAAGCTGAAGAAGCGTTTCGTGGGATGCTCCTTCCTGTCCAGCCGCTCCACGATCAGGCTGTATTCGTGCCGGATCATGTTCCGGAGCCTGCTCTCGCATACGAAGCGGTTGCCGGGTTCCGCGCCGTAGATGGCGTTGCTGAAGTCCTTGTCGTAGGCGCTCATGGCCTTCGCGATGGTCTGCGAGGCCCCGCCGGCGCGGAAAAAATGGCGGACGGTCTCCTGTCCCACGCCGATCTCAGCGAAGGTGCCGTAAAGGTCCGGGTCGGCGTTGATGCGCCGTGCCTTCTGGTTGGCGCTCAGCTGCACCCGTTGCTGGTCGGTGGTGATCATCGGTGTATAATGCCTTGGATCAAGGCCGCAAAGGTAGGAGCAACGTGCCGGAAATGCTCGGGTATTTCTCCACGTCCGGCCCAGATTGCTCCGGGGATCGGGTGCCGGCAATGGTACTGGCGGTATTGGCAGTGATCATCTTTTCATGCGGATGTTCAATTCACCACCACCCCACCAACTGTTGATCGGTTTGAAATTCGGCACTGCTGCCGTGGATGTGTGGCCAGTTTCGCGCCAGCAGGAAAAGCGCCGGTCCTACCTTGGCCCGATGACGTTGCTCGCCCGATTCTATTCCGCCTTCGCCCGGCACGACTGGGCCACGATGGGCGCATGCTATCATCCGGAAGCACAATTCAGCGATCCTGTATTTCCACATCTCGACGCGGCCCATGTGCGTGCCATGTGGAAGATGTTGCTGATCAGCGGGACCGATCTGCGGGTGGAATTCCGGGTGATCGAGGAAACGGCTACCGAGGGCCGCGTGGAATGGGATGCTTGGTACACGTTCGGCGCGACCGGAAGAAAGGTCCACAACCGGGTGTCATCCACCCTTGTCTTGAAGGACGGCCTGATCTTGGTGCAGAAGGATTCATTCAACTTCTGGCGCTGGTCGCGACAAGCGTTGGGAATCTCCGGCTTGCTCTTAGGCTGGAGTTCAATGCTGCGGGGCAAAGTGCGCGGCATGGCGGCGAAGCGTTTGGCAAAGGCGATGGGAGGGTAGTGATCAAAGCCCCACCTTCCCCAACGCCTTGATCCCCGGGTCTCCCAGCCGGATGCCCACCGCGAAGCGCACAAAGCCGTAGTTGGTGCTGAGTGAAAGTTTTTCCGATATCTGTGCCGAACTGTAATAGTAGGCGGTGGTGATGGCCGAGTACCAGCGATCACCATTGAACCCTGCGCCCAGCTTGAATTCGAGGATGAACGCCCCGCCGTCTCCGCTTAAGGTGCCATTCGGGGTCTCGATCGTCTGATGGATGTAGGTGACGCCGGGCACGAGCGCCGTGTGGATGAAGCCCTTTTTCCAGAAAGCGAACGTATGGGCATATCCGAATGTGCCGCCTATGATGAACCGGCCAACGTCCTTGAAACCGGTGTCTAATAGGAAGGTGTCCACCAACGCCGGACTAAGGATGGACGTATCGGCCGTGACATGTGAGTACCAAGCGGAAAGCCCCGTGACCATGGTGCCGGCGCTCTTCTTCTGCCGTTCCATCTGGAATAGGGCGGCGTTCTGGCTGAAGCGCTTATTGTTGCTAAGGGCATAGTTCAAGGAGAGCAGGTAAGTATTGCAAGCCAGGTCGGGGCGCAGTATTTGTGGATCTCCCGTCTCCCAGCCTGCCGTCCAACGTTCGGGGTCGTTCTGGTAGAATCCCTGAGTCTTGTCCCAGAAGATGCGGCCCCAAAGCCGCCGGCCGGTGTAGCCCAGCCCGAAGCCGCGCGAGCTCGTATTCCCGTAGCTGGCATCATGGCCGTCGAGAGCAGGCACGCCGAATGTGATTTCTGCACTGAGCCACTTGTAGTTAAGGCTGAA
Source organism: Flavobacteriales bacterium (assembly GCA_016700415.1). Classification (NCBI taxonomy): domain Bacteria; kingdom Pseudomonadati; phylum Bacteroidota; class Flavobacteriia; order Flavobacteriales; species Flavobacteriales bacterium. The sequence continues at coordinate 984,307 of CP065018.1, read as the reverse complement.
CCCGTATTGACCACGGCTGTTGGTGGAGTACGAGAGGTCACCGCCTTCATCCCGTTCAAGGCTAAGATCAATGTCATGCCAATTGCTGACTACGCTGATCACCAAGTTGCTCCGGTAGGCCGCGACGTAGGTCGTGTCGTAGTCCGGCAGAGTTGTTGAGACGTTCACCAGCGTGTTCCGCACCTTTTCACCCAATTGGCCATGCACTGGTCCAATAACGAGTGCCAGCAGCAGGACCGGGGTGATGCGACGCATGCCGCTAAAATACCCCGCTTTGGGCCACTGTCCATCCCACAAATGGGGGAGTGGTTACTTCCGCCGTGCCTTCTTCAGTGCCTTCTTGTCCACCCGTTCCGAAGTCACGTACCAGTTGCGGTCCGGCCGCAACGTTGCCGTCTTGGCGTTCAGGCCATGGGCCGGTGAACTCCATTGATCGGTGATCGGGACCATCTTTTCCTCCCCGTTCACCATGATCACAGCAGGCATGTTGAACCCGGCCACGCAGTTCGACCAACGCACGAAGAGGTCGTCTTTCTTCACGGTCCATTCCAGCTCGGGTACTTTCACGGTGCGCAAGTATTGATCGAACACCGTGCCGAAGACATGCCCGCTGAATGAACTGATGAACGCCTCCACCTCAGCGCTGGTCACGATGCCGTGGCGGAATTTGTGGTTCATCTCACGCAGCATCACGAAGAACAGGGAGTCGTCCGCCATTATATGCCGGATGGTGTGGATCATGTTCGCGCCCTTGTAGTACATGTCATTACTGCCTTCCTGGTTCACGCCGTCCGGTCCGATGATCGGGATGTCATTGGCAATGTTTCTCCGCAGGCCGATCAAATAGTCATCCCCGGCGGCATCCCCGAATTGGCACTGTGTGTAGATCGTTTCGGCATAGTCGGCGAAGCCCTCATGCACCCACATGTCAGCGATATCCGCCGTGGTGATACTGTTGCCGAACCACTCGTGGCCGCTCTCGTGGACGATGACATAGTCCCATTTCAGCCCCCAACCCGTGCCGCTGAGGTCCCGGCCCCGATAGCCGTTCATGAAGTGGTTGCCATAGGCGATGGCGCTCTGATGCTCCATGCCCAACTGGGGTCCTTCCACCAATTTGTAGCCGTCCGTATAGAACGGGTATGGCCCGAAGTGTTCCTCGAAGCACTTCATCATAAAGGGCACCTGCTTGAAATGCTCCCGCGCCTTGGCCTCGTTCTGCTGGAGCACCCAGTAGTCGAGGTCCAGCGGGCCGTCCACACCGATATAGTCCACGTGGATGTGCGCATATTTCCCGATCGCCGGGATCAGGTCGTAGTTGTTGATCGCGTTCACCACGGCCCAGCTCCAAGTGGTGGTCCCGTCGCCGTTGTTCACCTTGTTGCGCAGTCGGCCATTGCCCACCGCTTGCAGGCTATCAGGTGCTATGATGTGCATTGCTGCACTGTCCGGTTCATCGCTCTGGATGTCCTTGCACGGATACCACATGCTGGCGCCCAGACCTTGACAGGCCGCGCTCATCCATGGGTTGCCTTGCGGGTCCTTCTTCCAGATCCAGCCGCCGTCCCATGGCGGGTTGCGGGCCTCGCGGGGAATGCCGGTGTACTGGATCGTGAGATACGCGGAGGCACCCGTTGCCATTTCCTGTGGAAGGTCCACCCAGGCCACGTTGCCTTCACGCGAAAAATGAAGGTCGCTTTCCCCGTCGGAAGAATGGAGCGAAACGGACTGCAAGGTCAGAGGCTGTTGCAGGTCGATCTGCATCCGCTGGCCGACCGCCAGTGCGCGGAAGGTGATGCGCGTGGTGCCTTCGATGGATTTGGAGGCAAAGTCCGGTCGCACGGTCACATCGTAGTGCGTCACATCCCACCAGGCCCGGTACGGACCGTTGCTTCCGCGCAGGGTGTCCGCATGCGTGAAGACATGGGCATGGCTCAACGGCTGGCCGACGGCGGGAGTGGAGACGAGAAGCCAAACGGCGATCGCGTAGGGAGGGCGCATATGGCCCAAAATTAGGACGGAGTAAGCAGGCCGCACATCGATGATCACCTAACGTCGATCTCGTCCAAAAACAGCCAAGCCGGATTCCCCGCACCTGGAAAGCCTGCCGGAATGTTGCCGATGTACTCGACATCGATCCGCACATAGCGCGCCCTGCCGGTTTTGTCCATGCCGAATTCGTTCCGGCCCGCTCCGTCCATGCCCTTCGCAATGCCGTAGGGAACGAAGTTCTTCCCGTCGTTGCTCACGCTGAACGCCACTTGCTTGGGCAGGTGGATCCAACTGTGCATCTCGTTCAAGGCACCGATGCCGATGTGCGAGATGTCCTGCACACTGCCCAGGTCCACGGTGATGGTGACGCCTTTGCGCCAGCCTAACCATTCTGTGTCCACGCGCTTCTCCTGCGCCGTGATGCCGTCCACCAAAGTGAACGCGCCGCCTTCGCTGTACTGCTCGTCGGGTGGTCCGCTCAAGGTGATGGACCGGGCGGTGGCGAAGTTGAACCTGATAGTGACTGTCGACGTGTCAGCAGGGGCCGGTCCGCCATCAACGTAACCATGTGCCTTGAGAACCGCATCTGACTGGATGTTGAGGCCATTCGCATCCGATTTGAGCATCGATTCGGGGTCTTGCCAAACCTTTACTCCCCCTCCGCCGTCATAAGGAGTCTTCACGGTGATAGATCCAAGTGTGCGGCCTTGGATTAGCTTGAATCGCACTTGGTACAAACTCTTACTCGCGTTCACCTTCATCGCGTCCAGCCTCGGGAACTCCCCCTCCAGACGCTTAATAAAATCCGCTTCATCCCGCTTCTCCTTCGGCGTCCAGAGCACTTCCGCCAACGCCAGCATCCTTGGCGTCAACATGTACTCCACATGCTCCGGCGTGAGGATATATTCCGTCCAGATATTGCCTTGCGCGCCGAGGATGTACTTCGCTTCTTCGGCGTTCAATTCCGTGGGCACCGGCTCGTAACTGTACACTTTCTGCACGGTCGTATACCCGCCGATGGCCAACGGCTCGTTCGCCGGGTCGCCTTGGTAGTGATCGAAGTAGCAATGGCTACCGGGGCTCATCACCGCGTAGTGCCCGCTCTTTGCGGCTGCCACACCGCCTTCGGTGCCGCGCCAGCTCATCACCGCGGCGTTCGGTGCCAGACCGCCTTCCAAGATCTCGTCCCAGCCGATGATCTTCCGCCCTTTGCTGTTCACGAACTTCTCGATCCGCTGGATGAACCAGCTCTGCAGTTCATGCTCGTCCTTCAGCCCTTCCGCCTTCATCCGCGCTTGGCATTTCGGGCAGACCTTCCAGCTTTCCTTGGGGCATTCATCGCCACCGATGTGGATGTACGGGCTGGGGAAGAGGTCCATCACCTCGGTGAGCACATCTTCCAGCACCGTGAATACGCTGTCATTGCCCGCACAGAACACATCATCGAACACGCCCCAACCGCGTTGCACTTCGTATGGCCCACCGGTGCAGCCCAGTTGCGGGTAAGCTGCCAGAGCCGCCATCGCATGTCCCGGCATCTCGATCTCCGGAACTACATTGATGTGCCGTGCCTTTGCATAGGCCACCACCTCGCGGATCTGCTCCTGCGTGTAGAAACCACCGTAAGGGATGCTGTCGTATTCACGCCGGCCGTACGGCCCCACCTGACTGCCTTTGCGCCAACCACCGACCTCGGTGAGCTTCGGGTACTTCTTGATCTCGATCCGCCAGCCTTGGTCGTCCGTGAGGTGCCAGTGGAAACTGTTCATCTTGTAACGCGCCACCAGGTCAATGTATTTCTTCACGAATGGCACCGGGAAGAAGTGGCGTACCACGTCCAAGTGCATCCCGCGCCATGCGAAACGGGGCTGGTCCGTAATGGTGTGGCAGGGAATGGATCCCGTGCTTTTCCCCTGTTCCAAAAGTTGGATCAGCGTGCGACTTCCACGGAAAAGCCCTTCTTCATCGGTCGCGGTCAACGCGATGTGGTCCGAAGCCACCTGGAGGCTGTACCATTCCGCAGGGAGAAGCGTATCCGGCTGGATCAGGTGGAGTTCAATGCGCAAAGGAACCTCACAAGGGCTGTTGGTCACGGGGTGAAGTGGTTCAATATCAGCAGTCAGCAATCCCACGAATCCGGAACTGATCGTGGGATCGGGCCGAAGGTGCCCTGGACATTCCAGGGAACAAGTGCCTCCGGTCAATTCCATTTCCGCGGGCAGTGGGATCAAACCCGGCAGGGCCATGGGTGTTTGGGCCTTGACGCTGGAAGCCAATAGGATAAGGAGGGTAAGCGTGAGGCGCATGCGGTAAAGATGTGCATCTTCGAGTACTCAGTTGGCAGTCGGCAGCCGTCCGATCGCTGATCTTGATCCGCGTAGATCCATTTTTCAGCGTTATCAGCGTTCTATTCTGTCCTGTTTGTCAGTTCCGGGAAAATCCCGACATTTGCCACCCCTTAACGAAAAGGGACCTAAAAACAACCGCGACATGCCGACCCGCATCCGCCTTCAGAGAAAAGGCAAAAAAGGCAAGCCGTTCTACCACTTGGTAGTGGCTGACCAACGCGCCCCGCGCGACGGAAAATACATCGAACGCATCGGTGCCTACGATCCCAACCAGAACCCTGCCTTGGTGGAAGTAGACCGTGAAAAGGCGATGGATTGGCTTCAGAAAGGCGCACAGCCCAGCGATACCGCCCGCGCCATCCTCAGCTACAGCGGTGTGGTCTACAAGAACCACCTGCAGAACGGCGTGAAGAAAGGTGCTTTCGACCAGGCAGAGGCCGATCGCCGCTTCGAGGCTTGGATGAGCGCGAAGAACACGAAGGTCGAGGCTAAGAAGACCGGCTTGGTCAATGATGCCACTAAAGCCTTCAAGGACCGCCTGGCCGTCGAGATGAAGAAATCGAACGACAGGGCGGATGCCTTGACCGCGAAGTTGGCCGCATCCATGACGCCGCCTCCCGTTGCCGAAGAGGAGGCCCCTGCAGCCGAGGCTGAAGCCGCTCCGGAAGCGGAAGCAGCACCGGAAGTCAGTGAGGCCGTAGCATCTGCCGAAGCAGCACCGGAAGCCGGTGAGGCCGCAGCACCTGCCGAAGGTGGGGCCGCAGAAAAGGAATAAGCATTCAAACGGAGAAACTACCGAAGCCCGGCTCCGATCAGAGCCGGGCTTTTCCGTTTTTACGAGGCGCATTGCCGCTGAATGCCGGAGCCGCCCTAATTTCACGGCCATCAGATGGAATTGGGAGCATTGCATCGTATCGGCCGCTTGGGAAAGCCATGGGGGCACCGCGGTGAGCTTACGCTCTATTTGGAGGATTCCGGCCTGGAGGAGGTGCTCGCCTTGGGCGTGCTCTTTGCCGGCCTGGACGGACAGCGTGTCCCTTTCCACGTGAGCCATTTCCGCGAGCATCCCCGCACCGGTGCCGTGGTGAAGTTCGAGGACTTCGATGATCCCCAAAGCGTGGGTTTCCTGGTGAACTGCGAGGTGTTCGCCCCGCCCGGGCATATCCGGCTTGAATTGGAGGAACTTGAGGAAGAGGAGAACCTCGATCCGGACGAGTTCATCGGCATGCGCGTGTTGGACGAGGAGCATGGCGAACTGGGCGAGATCGTCGGCACCGAAGGCACCGAGGACCACCCGGTAATGGTGGTCCGAAAGGGCGATCAGGAGATCCTGATCCCCATGGTGGACGACATGATCACGGGCATCGATTTTGATACCGGACACCTCGTGGTGCGCACCCCGCCCGGACTGGTGGACCTCTACCGCGGGAGCTGAAAGCTGTTGTCGTCTGGAATGCCGAACGACTATTTCCAGTTCAAACAGTTCACCATTAGGCAGGACCGCTGTGCCTTGAAGGTGGGGACTGACGGCATGTTGCTGGGCGCGTGGACCCGGTACGCCAATGCCTTGCGGATCCTGGACATCGGAACGGGCACGGGCGTATTGGCCTTGATCGCCGCCCAGCGCAACAACAGGGCGGTGATCGATGCGGTGGAGATCGATCGAGAGGCGATGGAACAAGCACGGGAAAATGTCGCTGCCAGTCCGTGGCCCGATCGCATCCGTGTGCATTGGGCCGATGTGCGGAATTGGAAACCTGCGGAAGGCTATGACCTGGTCCTCTGCAACCCGCCCTTCTTCAAAGGACATCTGACCTCGCACGATCCGCGCACTGCATTGGCCAAGCATGAGCATGCGCTAAGCCTCGGGCAACTGGTGAGGGAGGCCGATCGTTTCTGCAACCCTCACGGACGCCTTTGCATGATCATGCCCCTTGACCGGCTTCCTGAACTCAAATCACTCACAGGTGCCAATGGCTTTGTCCTTTCGCGGGAATGCTTGGTGAGCTATAGGGCCAACAAGAGGCCTAAGCGGGTCCTGGTGGAACTCTCCCACACCTTCGACCTCGAGCTAATGACGGCGGAAATGGCGGTGGAGCGTGAACCTGGCGAGTACACACTGGAATACAAAGCGTTGCTCCGTGATCTGAAACTCCGCTTCTAGGCAGTGGCTTCCACTTCCTTTTCCGTGAAGGCGATCCCCAACGTGGCCAGTTCATCAAGGATCGGGTCGTAGAGCTCAGGCTTTACCGGCAACAGCACGCCGCGCTCCTTGATCTTCCCGTTCAGCAGCAGCTTTGCACCGATCGCCATCGGCAGGCCCACCGTGCGGGCCATCGCGGTGTAAACGGTGTCTTTACCCGTCACCGTCAAGGTGGCATGGATCTCGGAATTTTTCCCGTTCAACGCGTAGCGGAAGCGGTGCCACATCACCAGCAGGTCCTTGTCGTTGGGGCCGAGCTTCCACTTGTCCACCAGCAGGCGCTGCAAGGTGGCGGCCGGGGAAAGTCCTGCTTCGCCGATGGTGCCATTGCCGAAGAGACCGAGCCAGTCGAGCTTCTGCATCACCTCGCCTTTGGGGTCGAGGCCGAGGTAGGCTGCCAAGCTCGACCGAACATCCTTGCTGCTCTTGTCCTCGGTGAGGAAGGCGCGGATGTATTCCGGCCAAGTGGCGTCCTTCGGAAGTTCCATCGCATAGCCGTCCTCGGTGCAGCCCAATTGCACGAAAACGTCCCACGCCGCGCAGAAGCCGCCCTTGCGCAAGGTGCCGCGCTTCATCGTTGGGATTTCATTGATGCCGTAGATCTCCCGGTACTTCAGCGAATCACGGTTCGGATAACCGTCGTACGCACCAAAACCGGGGATCTCCACGCGCTCGGTCCGCTGGAAGAGCTTATGGTAGGGGATGTACTTGAGGTCGCCGTCGTGGATGTAACGGGCCGCATTGCCTTGCCCGGCCAGCACCACGTTGCGCGGGTTCCAGCTGAATTTATAGCCCCAGGGATTATTGTCGCTTTCCGGCGCCACCAGTCCGCCGCAGTAGCTCTCGAAGGCTTCCACCCGTGCGCCTTTCGCGCGCAGGCCGTCAATGATCCGCATGGCGCTCATGTGGTCGATACCGGGGTCCACGCCCATCTCATTCAGCACGGTGAGGTCCGCCTTCTTGAATTCCGCGCTGAGCGGCCATAATTCCTCGGGCACATAACTCGGCGTGATCACGTTCTTCTTCAGCCGCAGGCAGTCCTTCATGACGTCCATGTGCATGAAGGCGGGCAGCATGCTGATCACCAGATCGTGCTTCCCGATCAGCGCCCCACGGGCTTCTGCGTCGCTCGCGTCCAGCTCGACCGGCGTCGCCACGTCGTCCCGGCCTTGCGTCAGCTTTTGCACGATCGCGATGTCGCGTTCCGCCACGGTGATGTGCCACTCCTGCTCGGCGGCGTGTTCGATCAGGTACTGAAGCAGGGAAGAGGCCGAACGGCCGGCGCCGAGGAGGAGGATGGAACGCATGCGGATCGGATAGGCGTTGTGTTTACAAGGCGTGAAAGTGCGGATCTTAAATTTGGTGGTGCCCCTTCTTCAATTTCCTTGTGCGTATCAAGCACTTTCGCTGATCGTGGACAGCACCTCTTGAAGTGTTTCCTTCAGAATGCCCGTAATGCCCGGGTCCATCCGCCCATTGCTAGCGAAGCGCTGGTTCACCTCCAGCTCGATGCCCGCGTAGTGCTTCGGGAATAACTTGCGCAAATGCGTAGGAAAGCCGTCAGAAGTGCCCTTGTACGGCTGGTTCATCCGGACCACCAGCTGCGGAGCGCGGGTGTGCAATGCCTTCCGCCAGGCCATGCAGAACGCGCGTTCGTTTGCCCGTGATGGATCGTACAAAAGACCGATGTCCATCGTGCGCTTTACGCCGTCCAGCACCGGGGTGAAGCTGTGTACCGCGACATGCACGACATTCTCTTTTGCAGCGATCCGTTGCTTGATGCGCGCAGTGAATTCGCTGCGATAGGCACGATGGAAATCCAACAGTTCCTGCTTCCATGTGGGATCGAGGTCCCGCGTGTAGGCTGAAAAGAGTTTCGGGTGATGTTCGGAGCGATTGAGCTCGATGCAGAGACGTGTGCATGTCGCTGAGGTGCTTTCCGCGGCGAACGGGGCCAATTGCTTGAAAAGGTCCAGTGCGCCAATGTCGAGCCCGCGATGGGTCCGCAGCACTTCTTCATCCCCGGCAAAGCAGGGGCGCAGGTCCGGCGGGACCTCATTGCCACCATGCTCGCAACTGAGGACGAAGGTGGTCATGCTAGTTGCCGGTCCTCGCGCAAGCAGGCGGCCAATTCCTTGTACACTTCGGTGATCAACGCCGCATTGGGATGCGGGCCGGTGCGGACCAGGATACGGTTTGCGAGGCAACCGTGTTGAAGGATGTGCGAGATCGCTTTGCGAGCATCGGCGCTCAGTTCGGTACCCACTTCCGCATAGATGTGTGACCAGAGTTCCTTAGCGGTGGCCGTGGAACGGTCAAGGCCGAACATCAGCAGGTATTCCATGCTGTTGATCGTTGTGGCCCCGGCATCCTTGATCACCGTCTTGAAAATGGCGAGAAGGTCCTTCTGGTGCCAAGCACGTTGGAGGTAGTTGCTCGCCCAGCGCCCGTCCACCAAGGCTTTCAGGGTGGCCACGAGCAGTTCCGCGATGGCGAGGTCGGCACCGGGGCATTCCTGGATGTCCACCACGCGGATCTCGATCGCATTTCGGTCGAAGCGTGCGATGGCCCCGCGGGAGTTCGCGAACTGGTGGTCCATGATCCCGTCCGGATCGAAGGGGGCCATGGCTTTTCCTATCGGGCCGAAAACATCGCGGTAGTATTCTTCTTCCGTAAGAACGGCCTCGGGTATCAAGGAACCCATGAGCTGGGGCAGGCGGTCCTGGTGGTGCAGGTAGGCTTCCATGCGGGCGTCCATGTAACCGGTGGCCTTGCCGTCCAGGATGGGGGAACTCGCGCTGAGGGCCGGAATGATCGGTAACAGTAAGCGGATGGAGGTGTGCAGCTTGCCGAACTCCTCGTCGTTCGCGAAGGGCAGGTTCAGGTGGACGCTCTGCAGGTTGCTCCAGCCGTGGCCGCGGCAATCGAAGATGCGGTTGTAGAGCGCGTAGATCTCGTTATTGTCGTGCGGCCAGATCACGGTTTCGGTGAACGGGTCGAAGAGGGGATGGGCCGCCGTGGGCAGGAGCATAAGCCCGCGTTTGGCGAGGATCGCATCGATCGCCCGCACCTCGGATGCGAATTTCTCCTTGTAGGAAGGGATGTCCGTGGTAGGCCGTGCGGTCTTCAGCTCCACCACGTGGGCCACCAGTTCGTTGCTCCATTCCACGTCGCCGCGCTCCACGTCGCTGGTGATTCCACCGGTGACGTCCTTGAACAGCAGGTCGACGGTGGGGCTGGCGCGCAGGGTCTCGCGGTCCACCACCATGTATTCCAGTTCGATGCCGGTTACCTCGAAGAGGCCGTAAGGTTTCTTGTCGCTCATGCCTTGGCCGGGGCGTTGCTCCCGGTGGTGGTTTGCGGTATTCCGATCTTCTTTTCAATTCTCTTCTTCAATGATCCGATGATGCGCCGGTAGATCTCATCACCGAGTTCCACATCCTCGATGCCGTGATCGATGTTGGGGCATTCGTTCACTTCGATCACATACGCCTTTCCTTCATGCTCTTTCACGTCCACGCCGAAAAGTCCGTGGTCCCCTACCATGGCGCGCACGGCCTTCAGCGCGGCGTCCATCACGTGCTTGGCGCACTCGTCCACCTTCACCGTGTCGAAGTTCCCGGTCTCGCCGTCCTTGGTGGCGCTGCCCCAGTTGTAGATCTGCCAATGCCCCCGGGCCATGTAATATTTGCACGCATAGAGCGGCTTTCCGTCCAATACGCCGATGCGCCAGTCGAAGTCGCTGGGCATGTATTCCTGGGCTACGGCCAAGTCGCTTTCCGCGAGGATCTTGTCCAATTTGGACTCCAGTTCCTCCGGTGTCTTCGCCTTCTCCACTCCGATGCTGAAGGTGCTGTCCGGCAGTTTCAGCACCACTGGAAAGCCCAGGCATTTCCCTACTTCGTGCCGGTTCTCGCTGTGGACGATCATGGTGCGCGGTGTGGGCACGTGATGCGCCTCCATCACCTCGGCGAGGTAGACTTTGTTGTTGCACTTGAGTATGGCGTCCGGCGCGTCCATCACCGCAAGGCCTTCCTGCTGCGCCTTCCGCGCCATGCGGTAGGTATGGTTGTTCACGTGCGTGTTCTCACGGATCAGCAGCGCGTCGTATTCACCGATGCGGTCAATGCTGTCCGGCCCGATGATGTCCACCCGGAACCCCATTTCCTCGGCAGCCTGCCTGAATTTCACGATGGCACGCTTGTTCGATGGCGCGGCCTTGTCCTCCGGGTTCACCAGGATGGCGAGGTCGTAGGCGCTGCGGTCCTCGCGGGCGGTGTCGTAACGCTTCTTGCCGAAGTATTCCGCCGCGAACTCCTTCAGCAAGGGGGATGTGCTCCTCTTCGATGTCGGTGTAGGGAACGGGGCGCACCGAGCGGAGTTCCCATTTCTCGCCCTTCACGAAGCGGGCACGCAACAGGGGCGCCTCGAAGACTTTGTAGAGTTCGTGCGCCAGCTTGTCGTAACGCGGGTTCACGTTCCGGCCGAAGTACATGCTCAGTGTGAAATCGTGCTTGTCCTTGTGCTGCAGACTGTGCTGGATGACCTCATCGAGATCGCGCGAGAGCACCTTCACGATGCTCGGGTTCTTCAGGTCCAGTATGGTCTTGGCACTGGGTATCACCTTTTGGCCGCGTGCCTCGGCAAGGAGGCTCACGTAGTAGCCCCGGCTCTGGTACACGAACCTCCGCGCCAGGTTGAAGATCCGTGTGTTCTTCAGTTGCGCGAAACGTGGGTCCGTGAGGTAGTCCTTGCTGGAGACCACTTCCACATTAGGCGCACCGAGCTTGAAGGCCTTGGGGTCGTGTACGACGATGATCTTCCTCATAAGGTGAACGGCGTTGGGGACAGGACGAGCATGTTGGCGTCATAGGTGACGATACCGAGCATGATGCTGTTGATCAAGCGGCCTACCGGCACTTCATAGGTGCGGCCCTCGGCCATGGGATTGTCGTGATAGGGATCCGCCACGAAGACGCGCTTGCGCTCCATGCCGCGCAACACCACGAAGTGCCCCATGGGCTTGCCGCGCAGGTCGTGATAGACGCTACGGCCCTTCGAGTCCGCATATTCCCGCTTGCTCTTGTACAGGTATGTGGCGCTCAAGCCGGACAACACGGGCAGGTTCGCGTCGAAGTAGGAGCGGAGCAGGTCCGGCGTTGGATCGTCGAAGCGGATCTCGCCGCCTTCTTTCAGGAACCGTGCGTATGCCAAGCAGGCCGCGTGCAGCTTTTTGCCGTCCTTGATCCGCGTCTGAGCGATCAGTTTTTTGCCCAGCGCCTCCGGGGAAAGGCCGTCCCACGAGGGGTCGAACACCGCGAGGTTGTAGCTGTACAGCCGGGCTTGGTAACCGCGCTGCAGCGCATGGATCCCCAGTAGCACCGCTAACGTGCCGCCATCTTCCAATTGATGCACCTCATGGATCACTTGTTGCAGCGGCCGTGCATCACCGAAATGGCCGTATACCGCGTGAAGAGCCGTGGCGCCACAGGTGTCATCATCGGGCTGGGCTTCGATCTTGAAGTTGCGCATGGTGTTCGGGCGTAGTGGCTCCGCGGGTTCCCGCCGGTGGAATTATGTCACCTGCGGGGGGGGCAAAGTTCATGCGGACCGGCCACCGTTGAACACGTCGCTGCGCCTTCTTTCACATCGGCTTGTTCATCGGAAAGGTCCGCAGAACCGGTTTATCGACCTTGCAGTGGTTCCGTAGGCAGGAATGCGGCAGGGGGGCGGAATATCCGGGGAAGCTCTTCTTTCGGGTCGAAGGGCATCACCAACCACGACGGGGCCAAGGTGCTGCGCGCGATCAAGCGGCCCCCCGCATTGAAAACGCCGAGGATGATCGGGTCTTTGCGCGAGCTGTCCACCACGCGCATGCTGTAGATCAACACCGCGTTCAAGGTGTCCGCAGGGTCCGTCAGCGCGTCGCCGTAGTAACGCGACAATGCCCACAGATACTTCTCCACCTTCTCATTGTCACCGGGCTGGCCGTTCACGGTCCAACCGTTCTCGTTCCGTTCCAAGGAATAACTGCGGCTTCCCGGGAAGACGAAGGTGATGAACGTCCAGTCCGCCGGATCCCCGTTCACCATGGGCTTCGGTATCCAGTCCTCGAAGCGCATGTCGGTGATCGGGTCGAGCGCCCCCGGAACCAAGTAGACATTAGGGTCGCCGCCCAACATCACGGCAGTGGTGGTCTCCGACCCCGTGAGGCTCAGTTGTGTGCTGCTGCTGGACGTGCCGATGTGCAATACCGTGTTCATGGGGCTGCTAAGTTCCACACGGGCCGCAAGGCTGTCGCTCAGGCCGTACCGTTCGATGATGGGCGGTGTATGGCCGGCCATGCGCAAGGGCTTCACGTCGGCAAGTGTGGAAAGCAGCGTGTTCAACGGACGGCTGAAGGCCCGGGTCACATGTCCGCCCGCCGAGACCGTCCAGCCCATGCTTTCGCGCTGAAAGTGCAGGGCGGGCGCCTTCTGCGAAGGTGCGGGGATGATCGTGAACGAGTTCAACCGTGCCGTGTCCACCTGGATCAAGTGCTCCCTGAAGCTCCTTTGTTCGGCCTCTTCCGGCGTCCGCCCTCCAAGCCACCAGAACAAGGCCAATACCATGACCAAGGCCGCCAGCAGGCCGATGCGCGTCTTATCGGACATCCCCGGGGCGCATGCGGCGCTTCCGCTGGCGATGGCGCCATTGCCCCCGGAACAGGCCGTAGAGCAGCACCACCGCGATCGGCAGCAGCAGGTTCAACCATTTGAGTGTCGTGCGCCGGGCCTCGCCCGGGTCGGCGATCGGGCGGTAGTCCTTCTCCTTCCCGCGGATCGACAGCAGTTGCGTGTTGTGCGTGACCCAGTCCGTGGCGTTCACCATCAGGTCCAGATTGCCCTTGGGCAGCTGCACCGGCCGTCCACCTTGGTCTCCCGTGCAGAAGTTCCCGTTGCTGAACACGACGAGGCGTGCCCTGATGCTGTCCTTGCGTTCCAAGGCTGCGCCAAGCACTTGCGGGCCAAGCGGGAAGTCCGCAGCGGCCCAAGTCCTTCGAAGGTCGATGGTCAGCGGCGTGGGGAGCACGTTGCTATTTGCGCTTGTGGAAAGGATGGGGGAGTACCCGGTTGTCACACTGTCGCCGATGAAGGTGATCGGCGTCGCGAACTGGAACATCACGAGGTCCAGCCCGTGAGCCACGGCATGCTTGCTGAATTCGTTCAGCAGCGGATAAAATGGGAACTGTACCGAGATCGGCGTTTGGACGCCGCTCTGTGTCACGCCGACCTGCCCGCACTGCTCGTCCACCACTACGCCAGGTCCGATCCGCACGCCGTGTTCCGCCAGCCACCGTGCGATGCCGATATCCCGCTGCTGTGCCTCCGGGGAAACGGCCAGGTCCGTGGCCACCGCGCTATATGCCAGCACCACGCCGTGGCCCTTCGCCATGTATTCGTCAAGCCGCTTCTGGTGCAGTGGGGGGATGCTGTCCTTCGGATCGATGATCAAGATGGAGGCAAAGCGCTCGTTGATGGGGTATGAGTCGTAGATCGCCGTGGCCTCCACATCATACTGGGCGTTGAGCTGCACCGCCAGCTCGTCCAAGGCCTGGAGCGACGGTTCCTGATGGCCCTGCATCACCCCGATCAGCGGCTTTTCCACAGTGGCCGCTTGGGCGATCGCCGAGGAGAGGATCCACTCCATGCCGGGTCCTTTCTGCAATGCGGGTATCACGGCTTTGCGCGTGGCCATACGCACCACGGCGCCCATCAACACTTGGATGTTCTCGCTCCTGTCCTTTGCGCGCGTCTGTGCCAGCAAGGGCCGCACACCCAGCTCCACGGCCTTTGCCGTGACCGCCTCGGAGCTGCCCGGGTCCTCGAACTCGAAGACCAGTTTTCCGCCGGAACGTTCCGCATATTCCACCAGCAGGTCCTTGAAGTCCTGGCGCACCACGGACAGTTCCGGCGGCAGGTCTCCCGTGAAATAGGCCGTCACGGTCACCGTCTCCGGAAGCCCGTGAAGCAGGTCCAGCGTGGCCTGGTCCAGCGTGTAGCGCTTGTCGCCGGTAAGGTCCATCCGGAATTTGTAGCGCTGCGCCAACATGTTCACCAGCACGAGAGCCGCCAACAGCAGCAGCAAGGCGATCAAGGATGTGGTGCGCCTCCTCATGCGTGGCGTGCCCCGCGCCGGGCGAGCTCATGGCCGGCCAACAACAGGCCCGCTGCGGTAAGACTGAGGAAATAGACCAGGTCCCGGCTGTCGATGACCCCGCGGCCCATGCTCTCGAAATGGTTGCCGGTGCTGAGGTAACGGAACACCTGTCCGGTAAGGCCAGTGAGGTTCGCCGCCAGCACCGAAGTGCCGAAATGGAAAAGCGCCATGATGACCAGGGCCAGGATAAAGGCCGTGATCTGGTTGGCCGTGAGGCTGCTGGCGAAAATGCCCAATGCGATATACGCGGCGCTCATCAGTGCCAGGCCGAGGTAGCCGCAGATCACGGTGCCATGGTCGATCGGGCCGAGCATGGCCACGGTGGCATAGTAGGGAAGGGTGCAGAGCAGGGTGAGCACGATCAACGCCAAGCAAGCGAGGAATTTGCCCGCGATCACCTGCTGCGGCGTGATGGACCGCGTGAGCAACAGGTCGAGCGTGCCACTCTTGCGTTCTTCCGCGATGGTGCGCATGGTGAGCGCCGGGATCAGGATGAAGAGCGACCAGTTCGCCACGTTGAAGAAGGTGCTCAGATCGGCGATGCCGCGGATGAAAACGTCCGTGCCGAACCACCAGGTGAAGAAGCCGCTCACGCCCAAGAAGGCCACGATGACGAGATAGGCCATCGGCGAATCGAAGAAGGAAGCGAGTTCCTTGCGGGCGATGAGGAAGGCGGCGCGCATGGGGGTCATTTGCTCGTGGCGTCACGGAATACATCCTCCAGGCGGCTTTCCACCGGTCGCAACTCGCCGAGGCTCCAACCTTGCTTGGAACAAATGGCGACGATCAGTTCACCGGCAGGCTGGGCCATCCGGATCTCATAGCGGCCTACTTCACCGGGCATTGCTTCGGCCGCGACCACCTCGTCCATGCCGCGTAACACCGATAGAACAGCCTCGGGTGCCGCACCGCCGATACGCACCACGAACACACCCCGGCCCAGCACGCGCGCACGCAGTTCCTCCGAAGTGCCATCAGCGACGATCCGGCCCTTGTTGATGATGAGGATACGGTCGCAAACGGCTTCCGCCTCCGGGAGGATGTGCGTGCTGAAGACCACGGTCTTCGCCTTGCCCAGCTCTTTGATCAAGGCGCGCACCTCGATGATCTGGTTGGGGTCCAGGCCCGTGGTGGGCTCGTCCAGTATCAGCACCGCCGGGTCATGCACCATGGCGAACGCCAGCCCTGCGCGTTGCCGGTAGCCGCGGCTGAGCTCGCCCGTGCGCTTGTGCTTTTCATCGCCTAAGCCGCAGACCTCCACCATGGTGGCGATCCGCCCGTTGATCGCATTGCGGGGAACTCCTTGCAGCCGGGCACCGAAACGCAGCAGGTCCAGCACGGGCATGTCCTCATAAAGTGGATTGGCTTCGGGCAGATAGCCGATGGCGCGGCGGAGTTCCACCGCGGTAGGTGTCATTTCCTGACCGTCGATCAACACCTTTCCGGCATCCGGGGCCGTCAGCCCGCAGACCATGCGCATAGTGGTGGTCTTCCCCGCGCCGTTGGGCCCGAGAAAACCCAAAACTTCCCCCTTGCGGGCGCTGAAGCCCACATGGTCCACGGCTACTTGCGTACCGTAGCGCTTGGTGAGTTCCTCGGTGCGGATGTCCATCGGCAATTGCGGTGGACCGGTCCTCGTCCCGGTCAAGGCAGAGAATTCAAGCTCCTTTCACGCGGTGCTCCGCCTCTTCCTTGGTGATGCCTTCCCGGATCAATTCCAAGGCCTGTGCGATCCTGCGTTTGCGCGTCTCCTCCTTCCTTCCGTCGGAGATCCACTCCGCGTATTCCTTCCGTGTGGAGGCGGGGAAGGATCCCCAGTTCGCCCATGCGCTGGGGTCCTTGCGCAGAACGCTCTCGAGCTCGGCGTGGACCGGTTGTTTCCTGCCGCTTGCTTCAGCTTCGGCCTTGGCCAGTTTATCATTCAGGGCCATGGCCCGCTGGACCAAGGCGCTGAAGGCGGCCTCATTGATCGTGTCGCCTTCACGGAATTTTACCGTCCTGCCCGGTTTGTCCTCCGAGCAAGGCTCATAGGGCATGCGCGAGGACTTGAACTGCGCACCCTTGGGAAACATGACGCTCACCGAGGTCTTTGAGGCACAAATGCCCAGAACAGGCATGGAGGCCAGCTCGAAATGGGGGCTCTGCGCCCGCCAGGTCTCTTCCACCTCATCATTCACGGCATGCACCAATTGGCGAAGCCGTACCATCAGCTTGCGCTGCCATTCCGGGTGCTCGGCGATGTAGAGGTTGATCTGTTCGGGGATCAGCATGGTGTTCTGTTTATGGGGTGCGAATATGCGGCTTACCGGCTTCCCCCGTCGCTCAGTTCGATCACCACTGGGAAAGTCCGGTCTTTCCGGAAGTCGGGGGCGCCGGACATGCCATAGAGGCCGTCACCCATCGGCCATACCGTGTCCGCATTGAAATAGCCCTGTTTGTACCCGTCCTGAAGCACTGCCTTTTCCTTATAGCTGCCATCGCCCTTGAACTCCAGCATCAACGCTTCCTTCGGCTTGTCCACAGATTCCACGGGTTCTTTCTTCTTCCGCAGTTCCACGTTGGAATCCGCATCGTTGTAGAACAGGAACAGGACATCGCTGTAAGCGATCGAAAATGTCTTGCCGGGGCCGTCATTGGTGAAGCTCATGTCCCGGGGTACCACGGTGTACCACTTCTTTTCCCCGGATGCGTCCAGTTCCATCGCGTGGAAGGCACCGTTCACCCACTCTGTCTTGTCCATCTTTTTGCCACCGAGGTCGCTCACTTGGTGGGTCTCGATGCCCGAGCGCTCCGCCACCACATATAGCCCGCCGTCCTTTTTCGGCCAGATCCGCTCCAAGTGCATATTGGTCTGTAGGCGCTCCACTTTTTTCACCGTCTGCAGCTCGAACGGTGTGCGCTCCGCGACCGACCATTTTCCCGCTGCGGTGTCCAAGGTGGTCTCGAAGATCCCGATGGATTCGTTGCGGCCGACGTCGCCGTTTGAGTAGATACCTGCACAGGCCAAGCGGCCGTCGGGAAGTATGGTGAATGCCGCTTCCTGCACGAAGTCCTTCTTGCCCAGGTCCAGCGGGAACCCCTGCTGGCCAAGGCTGTCCATGCGGTAAAGGCTGTATGTGTATCCAACGACGTCCTTTGTCTTGGGTGCCGCGTCGGTCACGTTCTTGATCAGATACCAGGCCGCGCCGGTCTTGTCCACCAAGGTGCTCACCACGTCGGTGCGGACATTGCCCGGCTCCGTGCCAAGGGTGTTGGTCCAGATCGGCTTCATGGCCCCGTCCACCATTACGCCCACGATAGGGCAGCCGGTGGAGCGCGTGGTGGAGGCGGGGCTGAGGCCGATCAACATGTGCTTGCCGTCCCCCGCCTTGGTGGTGGTAAAGCCCACGGCCATGCCCGGCTTGAAATAATCCGGGCTCTTTCCGAACCGGTCGTATGGAATTTCCGCCACCAACGCCGCTGCCCGCCCGGTGAGGCTGCGCGGGCTGAGCACTTGCTGCAGGAGAAGAAGTTTACCATGATCCGGGTCCGGCTTTGTCAGGATCACGCGGAAGGTCTTGTTGAAAGTCTCGATGGTCTCCATCGCTACGGGACCGATGCCCCAGACGAACTTGGGTTGGTCGTGCTTGACCTCGTACATTTTGTCGGAGCTGATCACGAAAAGCTGCCAGCCGAGGTCGGCACCGGGAATGCCGCCGATCACCGACTTCCCGCCCAGTGTCTTCAGGGCTACGAAGCTGCCCTCGTCGCCATACACGGTCTTGGCCACAGCCAACTCACGGTCGGGTTGAGCATCGAAGTCGACTTTCACCTTCACCCGCACTTTGCTGTCTTGGGCATGTAGGTTGGAAAAGCCGATGAAGGCAAGGATGGCAAGGGCGAATAGGCGGAGCAAAGAAGTGGTGGTCATACGGGTATTGGGTCTGTTTGGGAGTGTGAAGTTAGCCGGGCGCGGTGATCAGACACGTTCAATGACGGTGGCGTACCCTTGCCCTACGCCGATGCACATGGTACAAAGGGCATACCGCTTCTGCGTCCGGTGCAGCTCCAGCGCGGCGGTTTGAAGCAGCCGTGCGCCGCTCATGCCCAATGGATGGCCTAAGGCGATCGCGCCGCCGTTCGGGTTCAGGCGCGGGTCGTCATCGGCAATGTCCCAAGTACGTGTGCAGGCAAGAGCTTGTGCCGCGAAGGCCTCGTTCAGCTCGATCACGTCCATCTGGTCCAGTGTAAGCCCGGCGCGCTTCAAGGCCAAAGCCGTGGCATGCACGGGGCCGATGCCCATGATCCGTGGCTCCACGCCGGCCACGCCGCTGCTCACAATGCGCGCCAACGGCTTCAGCTTGTGGGTTTTCATACCGGCCTCGCTGGCCACCAACAAAGCCGCCGCACCGTCATTCAATCCGCTGGAATTCCCGGCCGTCACGCTGCCGCCTTTGCGGAACGCAGGACGAAGACCGGCCAGTACCTCCAGCGTTGTGGAGGCCTTGATGAATTCGTCCTTGGCAAAGAGCACCGGGTCCTTTTTCCGCTGCGGGATGCTCACCGGCGCGATCTCCTGTTCCAACCGGCCTTCCTGCTGTGCGGCTGCGGCTTTTTGTTGGCTCCACAAGGAAAAGCGGTCCTGGTCCTCGCGGGTGATGTTGCGCGTTTCCAGCAGGTTCTCCGCCGTCCCGCCCATCGCCTCGATGCCGAAATTTTCCTCCATCACCGGGTTGACAAAACGCCAGCCGAAACTGCTGTCGTAGAGCTTGGCATCGCGGCCATAGGGCGTGCTGGTCTTGCTCATCACCCAGGGGCTGCGCGTCATGTGCTCCATGCCGCCAGCGATGAAAACGTCGCCATGGCCCACGGCTATCGCCCGCCCGGCCTGCACCACGGCGCTCATGCCGGAGGCACAGAGCCGGTTCACCGTCTCGCCGGGAACGGAAACAGGAAGACCCGCCAACAAGGCCGCCATGCGGGCCACATTGCGGTTGTCCTCGCCGGCCTGGTTGGCACAGCCCATGATCACGTCGTCGATGGCCCCGAGGTCCAGATCGGGATGGCGTTCCACCAAGGCTTTGATCACGTGCGCCGCCAGGTCGTCCGCGCGAACAGCGGACAGTCCACCGCCCAAAGAGCCGATCGGGCTGCGGATGCCATCGATGATGAATGCGTCTTTCATGGGGCCAAAGGTCGTTCTTGCCGGGAAAACGGGGAGAAGAGGAGGTAAGAGAGGTAAAAGTGGTATGGGAGGAGAGGTAGGTAAGGGAGGTGAGCCAGGGAGGTAAGGAAGGTGTGCGTTCATCCCTTGCCTCCCTGACTTCCTTGACTTCCATTACCCACAAGACCAGAGATACCGACAGTGGACCTTCGCCATCTTCCGCATTCCTACTTTCGCGGACATGGATCCACAGGAACTCGCTCGGCGCGTGGTGGCGCTGATGATGGAAGAGGATGCATTCAGCCAATGGCTCGGCATCGAGGTCATCTCCGTAACCCCAGGTGCTTGCGAGCTGCGGATGACCGTGCGCGAAGAGATGAACAACGGCTTCCGGATCACTCATGGCGGTATTTCCTACTGTGTTGCGGATAGCGCTCTGGCCTTCGCCTCAAATTCCCATGGCATCCGGTCGGTCTCGATTGAGACGTCCATTTCCCACGTCAAGCCTGTGCACAGCGGGGATGTCCTCACGGCCAAGGCAGAGGAACTCAGCCGCAGCAACCGGATCGCGGTCTACCAGATCCCTGTGGTGAACCAGGAAGGAACGACGGTGGCGCTGTTCAAGGGCACGGTCTTCCGTACCGGGAAGGCATGGGAGGTATAGGTCTTCTCATCACTAGGCCTCTGGCCCGTCGACGTTCCGTGCGTCAGAACAATTCCCTCGCCAACACGCCCTCGTGCTCCAGCAGCCATTTCTTTCGCCAAAGCCCGCCCGCATAGCCGGTCAACAGCCCATCGGATCCCACGACCCGGTGGCAGGGCACAACGATCAGCAAAGGGTTCACACCGCAGGCTGAACCCGTGGACCGTGCCGCACCGCCCACCTCCGCAGCCAGGTCCGCATAGGTCACTGCCCAGCCGAAGGGGATCTTTTCAAGTCGCGCCCACACTTTCTTCCGGTAGGCCGAGCCCACATGGTACAGCGGCAGGTCGAACTTTTTCCGCCGCCCGGCGAAGTAGGCTTTTAGCTGTGCCAAGGCCTCGGTCAGCACCTTGGGCCTACGCGCATGCCGCCCGCGCCCCGGGTTGTTGAACGATACGCGCGTGATCCGCGTACCGTCCGATTCCACCCAGAGCTTTCCAATGGGCGTTTCCAAAGAAGCCACGTACTGTGGCCCGAAGAGTTCAAGCTCCTTGTTCTTGGCCTTGGGGGGCATGCTGCGCTGGTATCTTGGGCCAAATTACAGATCAATGGCCTGGTTCAGCCCCGACTTCAACCGCTTCTTCATCGAACTTGCGGCAAACAACAACAAGGAATGGTTCGACATGAACCGAACGCGCTACGAGAAGGAGGTGAAGAAGCCCTTCGAGGTCTTCGTGGGCGAGATGATCCAGCGCGTCGCTAAGGTCGACCCCAATGTGCGCATCGGGCCGAAGGAGGCCATCTTCCGCATCAACAGGGACGTGCGCTTCAGTAAGGACAAGGCGCCGTATAAACTGAACCGTTCCGCCCTCATTACACCTGCGGGCAAGAAGGACATGAACGCTCCCGGTATCTACTTTGAGCTGGGGCCGGAGGCGGTGCGCATCTATGGCGGCGCCTACATGCCGGACAAGGAAGCGCTGCTGCGCATCCGGTCACGCATCGCGAAGGACCTCCCCAAATTCAAGAAACTCCAAGAGGACAAGGCGTTCGTGAAGCACTTCGGGACCGTTCAAGGCGAAGCGAACAAGCGCCTTCCTCCGGAATTCCAAGCTGCCGCCGCCAAGGAGCCCCTGCTCTTCAACAAACAGTTCTACTACGGTGCGGAGCTGCCGCCTAAGATGGTGACCAGCCCCAAGCTGCCCGATGTTCTCATGGAACATTACCACGCCATGGCCGCGATGAGCGCATTTCTACTGGCGAAGTAGATATTCCTAATTCCTGATTTCCAACAAGCCTCGGCGGCAGGCTGGATCAGGAATTAGGAATCTGAGATCGACGGATCAGAATAGTCAGCGGAACTCGCCACGTTGCTCGGACTTTCCAGCTCCGCAGAATTGATCTATGCGATCCCCACCAAGCGATGGACTTGGCCATTGAAGGTTCCGGTCTCGCCGATCGCCAAGTTCTTCAAGGCGCTCAACAGCGGTGCCTGCATGGAGATCGCAAGGACCACTTTCCCGTCCACCTCAAACTTGCCCATGGCGGCGCTCACATAGAACAGGCCTTTGTCCGTGGCCACAAGCGCGCCGGGCTGGATCTTCGGGCAACGGTGAGCGGGATCGATCCGGGCCAAGTGGTCCTCCATTTCCCGCAGGTTGTGCAGCGCTGAAGCCTGCTTTTCCAGCTCCTGCTGGGCCATGGCGCGAGCGGTCTCGTGCTTGTCGCCGGCACTGCTCTTGGTATCGGCTGTTCCTGCCTCGCGTGCCTGCTCCACGCCGGCCTGCGCCTCACTGATCCGTTCCTGAAGGGCGCTTACGCACGCCGCATGCATCGCCTGCTTCAGGCTGAATAGATCCTTCATTTACCCGGTTCTTCGGTCCGGTCCAGCACGTTCTTCCGCGCAACATCCACCACGAACCGACCTTGCATGAATTTCCGGCCCAACAGCACCTGGTACTTCATGTCGCTGCGGTCGAACAGGGTGAACTGGGTCCTGACCGCATGCGCATTGAGCTTCACCGTGGTGGTGACCAAATAGCGCTCGGTGCGTTGCCCCGTGCTGCTTTTTACCGTTACCCGTTGGAATTCATGGAATACCACCTTGGTGCGCTTGCGCCCCATGTTGAAGGTGACCACCAGTTCCTGTTGGCCATCCGCCGCACGCACGCTCAGCTT
Source organism: Flavobacteriales bacterium (assembly GCA_016700415.1). Taxonomy (NCBI): domain Bacteria; kingdom Pseudomonadati; phylum Bacteroidota; class Flavobacteriia; order Flavobacteriales; species Flavobacteriales bacterium. The sequence continues at coordinate 961,601 of CP065018.1, read as the reverse complement.
CTGGTAGTGCAGCGCGCTGCGATAGGCACCGGTGTCCAGTTTGGCATGCACCCGGGCAACGCCCAGCTTGGGCAAGGCGATGTACTCCAGCCTACCGACGGTGACCTTGGCTTTTGCCATGGACGCAAGATGGCCGGATCGCGAGCGGGACAGGCGGGCTTTCAGGTCAAAGTATCACGCTTGTAATGTTGAAAGGAGTCTTGCTTAACGGGCTTGCCCGGAGTATTTCGCTACAAGTTCTCAGCTCAGGGTATTATTCGGAAGACCCCGAGTGGGATCCCCTCCGTGCCTCTGTGTCTCTGTGGTGAAAAACAACCCGATAGTTCCCCTCACAAGTGCATGAACTCCTTCTTCGCGAGCAGCTCCTCCTTGGTCTCGCGGTGGTCCGGATCGTCCACGCAGCAATCCACGGGGCAAACGGCGGCGCACTGCGGCTCATCGTGGAAGCCCGTGCATTCCGTGCATTTGTCCGGCACGATGTAATAGATGTCCATCAAGATCGGTGCTTGGGCGGCATCAGCGTCGTAGCTGTTGCCCGTGGGCACGGTCTGCTGGCCGTTCAGGCTGGTGCCGTCGCTCAACCTCCACTCCGCGCCGCCCTCATAGATGGCGTTGTTGGGGCATTCCGGTTCGCAGGCCCCGCAATTGATGCATTCCTCCGTGATGATGATAGCCATGGCAATACTGGTAATTTCGCATCCCCGCCATCCAGGTACCGGCTTTGTGCAGGTCACTTGGCTTGGATCGCGCAAAAGTAGATATCCTGTGAGCAATCGTACATCCCTTTCCGGAACTTCCGAACTGGCAACGCGCATTTCCGCGTTCGCGCAGTTAGGCCGTGCGCTGGAACAATTCTCGACCAAGGCCGCGTGGCCGGGCCATTCCTGTGGATCCACCGAGGATGAATACGACGCGTTCGATAGCGCACTTGTCCATGCCCGCGTGAGAAACGGCTGGTTCACGGAGGAGCAGGTCCGCTTCGCTGCGAAGGGGCTTTCGATGATGCTGGACCCACGATCGCTGGAAACATGGCTGGCGAACTATCCAGCGCTGAACGAGCCGCACGCGCTCAAGATCGTCGGCATCATCATGGCGGGCAACATCCCGTTCGTGGGCTTCCATGACCTACTGTGCGTGCTTCTCTGCGGACATCGCGCCAAGGTGAAGGTCGCTTCCGACGATGCGGGGCTCACCCCGGCGCTGATCCAATTGCTTGCGTGCTTCTCGCCGGAAATGGCCGCAAAGGTGGAAATGCCCAATGGCAAGCTCGGGGAGGTGGACGCCATCATCGCCACCGGTAGTGACAACACGGCCCGCTACTTCGAGCACTACTTCGGCCAACTGCCACGCATCGTACGTAAAAACCGCACCAGCGTGGCCGTGCTGGACGGCAGCGAATCGGAAGCCGAACTGGCAGCGCTCGGCGAGGACGTCTTCCGCTACTTCGGCCTTGGCTGCCGCAACGTGGGCAAGGTCCTCATCCCGCAGGACTTCGACCTGGACCGGCTCTTCGGTGCGCTCTTTCCGTGGAAGGAGATCATCAACCACAACAAGTACGCGAACAACTACGACTACAACAAGGCCGTGTGGCTCTTGGACCGTGCGCCGATCACGGAGAACGGTTTCCTGATCCTGAAGGAGGAAAAAGCGCTCAACAGCCCGGTGGCCGCGCTTTACTATGAGCGGTATGCCGATGCCTCAGCGGTGCAAGCGCTCCTGAAGGAAGAGGAGGGAAGGCTCCAGTGTGTCGTGGGCCACGGCCATATTCCCTTCGGTGAAGCCCAATACCCCGGCCCCGGCGAATACGCGGACAATGTGGATACGCTGGAGTTTTTACTGGGCCTGGATCACTCCTCCGTGTACTCGTAGCAGCCCAGGTCGGACCCGCCGTCCCACGCCCGCACTTTATTGTCCAGATCATTGAACGCTTCGGGGTCGGCACCAAAATCATCCAAGCCTTTGTTGCGCGCATATGCGTTCACGGTGATGTGGAGATCCCCGTTGTTCGCATCCGCAAAGCCCGGGCTTTGGTTCCGGTAAACACTACTTTGCTCGAAATGATCGGCATCACTGGTGTTCTGATCCGTGCGAAAGAGGAAGTTCTTGAAGATGAAGTCGGGTGAAAGCTGGTCGTCGAAGGCCAGTTGGAATTCATTTCCGTTGTTGCCGTAGATGATGCCGTTGCGGAAAAGGCTCGCCTCCACGTCCCGCACTTGCGTGGCCCCGGTGATGTCCACGAAGGTGTTGGTGAGGATGAAGGCCGGTTCCTGGCGCACATCGTAGGTCCAGTAGTTGGCGATGGTGCTGTGGTTGAAGACGTACTCGCCGCCGCCGGTGAGCGCAACACAGTATTGGCCGCAGTTTTCCACCAGCAGGTTGGTGCTCGTGATCCGGTAGTTTTCCGAGAGGATCCCCGCCGCCGAGCAGTTGCGGATGCTCACGTTGTTCAATATGAGCTTGTTCACACTCGTGGGCTGGCCCGGCGTGCCGATCCAGCTTTGCGGCTGGATGCCCACCAACGCATTCTTGATGTCCACGTGTTCGAAGACGTTGTTCGTTGGTCCGTAGTTATCGTTGATCCAGATCCGGTCCCATTGGCCGGGCAGGTCGGCATAAGTGGCTTCCAAGCGGTCGCCTTGGAAGGTGATGTGATCTTCGTAGGTCCCGTTCGCTTGGATGTTCCCTCCTTGGTATACCCATAGCCCGCCACCGCCGTGGAAATACACCTTCACGCCGGGGTCGATGATCAGCGTGCAGCAGGAATCCACCACCGCGTATCCATAGATGACATACGGCAAGTCGTTGGTCCAATGTACCGTCTCGCAGATCTGGTTGCCTAAGCTGTCGTAGCCCCCCGCGATATAGCTGAACGCCGGAAAGCCCTGCACGTGGGTGTCAGGCCTGAAGTAGTGCGCATTCTGTCCCCAGGCGTTCAACGTCACCTGCTGCTCGTTGCCGTTGGTGCTGAACAGGATGTGGTCCTCGATGATGAACGGAGTGTTCACGCCACCGGCCCCCAGCGTGGCCTCCACGAAGATGTAGATGCTATCCCCGCCGGGGATCTCCACATCGCTGAAGCTCAGGCCCGAGCTGCCGTCCACATTGATCCGGAACGGGGATGGGGAACCGCCTTCCAACACAATGTTCACCCGCACGCCCTCGCTGTTCCGGTTGCGGGCGGTGAAGCGCTTGGTCACCGTGCCCACCGTGGTGAACACTGTATCGAACAGTACAGAATCCTGGGAGAACTCCAGCTGCGCGCTCGGCGAATCGGTAAAGAGCTGGTCCTTGCGGCAACCGAAGAGGACGGCGGCCAGCAGGATGAGCAGGAGGGTGGGGCGGAGGATCTTCAAAGCCGGGCAAAGATGGGGCGCGGGGCTATTACGGGATAGGGGGCGGATCATTGCCTTGGAATGTTTGCCGGAAGGATCCGGAATAAGGGCAAGTGGTTGAACATTTCTATCTTCGGGTAGTGGGATCACTCAGCGGGTCCGAACCAACGATGAAGTATTTTCCTGCAGCCATGAGAACCCTGTTGCTCGCTGGGCTGGCCACTTTGTTGGCCAGCCCAAGCGGGGCGCAGGTACCGCTCACCTTGGACACCTCGTTCCGCTGCACTCCGGTAACCTACCCGCCGGGCCTGTCGGACGCCCTCCCCTTGGCCGATGGTAGCGTGGTCATTACCGGTTGGTTCGGCCTCACCACCAATTATTTTTCGAGCTGGATGGTGAAGCTGCTTCCCGTTGGCGACCTGGACGTCTTTTGGGGGATCAATGGGGGGGGATATCCATCCTGTTGGTCCGTACTTCTATACTTCCGGAAACAGCTTTCCATCAAGGTATTTCCAAGCGACCGGGGAATTGGATTATGGGTTCCGACCCACCACTGTGAACCAACCCTACCCGGATCTTAGCTTTCTCAATAATGGCGGGATCTTCATCCAAACGGACGGCAAGGTGCTATTTACCGGGGACCATCATTTGGGTTACCCATACGGCCCCAATGCACCGGGCTACTATTCCTTGCTGCGTCTGAACACCGATGGCACATTGGACAGCACCTACCATTACCGGAAGACCAACGGGGTGATCTGGACCATCGAACCCACCACCCTGGGGCGCTTTCGCTGAGCGGGGTGTACAGCACTTACGAGGGCGGACCGGCAGGACGCATCCTGCGCATCTGGCCGGACGGCAGCTTGGACAGCACCTACCATTCCGACATCAGCCGGGGTTATGCGAAATACCTGCTGGAGCAGCCCGATGGGCGCATCATTGCGGGAGGGCAGTTCGTCTTCCCGAACGATCCGGACACCATGCACCTGATCCGGCTTATGCCGGACGGGGCCTTGGACCTCAGTTTCAACAACCACGCGGAGTACAAGGACATTCCGACGTATTCTTTCGGGGATTTCGGTATTAGTGTGGATGCTGTATTGCAATTGGGGGATGGAACGATCATGGTCGGGGGCAGCTTCACCCACATCGACGGGCAGTTGCGACGCGGCATCGCCCTGTTGGACAGCACGGGCCATTTGCTCAATACGGCCTTTACCGGGCAGGGCTGCGGCCTTACGCACGATTATAACTCCACGTTCATGTATAGTGGGATCACCTCTATTACTCCAGCACCGGACGGGAGCATCTTTTTGGCCGGGGCTTTCGAGGGCTTTGATGACGGCACGGTGAACGATCCGGAGCAGCGTATGATCTGCAAATTGCACGGGCTTACCACCGAGGTGCTGGAACAGGAAGCGGGGTTGCCGGGGTTGCGGGTCTTTCCAAATCCCGGTAGCGAGATGCTGCATGTGGAAAGTGGAATGTCAGGTTCCATAAGGGTACGGGTGCTGGACGGCTTGGGACGGGCGGTAATGGCCGCTAGCAGCAAGGAGGATACAATGGAACTGGACTGCGGCACACTAGCGCCCGGTGTGTACCTTGTGGAGGTACGCACCGATAAAGGCCGGCGAACGGTGAAATGGACAAAACGATGAGGGCCTGCGACAAACCTCACGTTGGCATGTGAGAAGGAGGGATGTGATAGCACCTGTCTTACGCGCTTTTGGAGTTCCATTTTTCATTACATTTGCGCCCGCGTTCGCCGGAATGTCTTCGGCCGCATTGTAAAGCAGACCCCATGAAACAAGGCATCCATCCCGAGAATTACCGCATCGTCATCTTCAAGGACATGAGCAATGACGACATGTTCCTCGGCAAGAGCTGTGCGAACACCAAGGATACCATGAAGTGGGAGGACGGCAACGAATACCCGCTCGTGAAGCTCGACATCAGCAGCAGCTCCCACCCATACTACACCGGCAAGATGATGCTCATCGACACCGCCGGCCGCGTGGACAAGTTCAAGAAGCGCTTCGCCAAGCATGCCGAAATGAAGAACGCCGCTCCCGCCGCCCCCGAGGCGAAGGAGGAGAAGAAGGAAGGCGGCGAGGAAGCTGCCCAGTAACGCTCAACAACGCTAAGATCGAAGCCCTCTCCAGAACCGGAGGGGGCTTTTTCGTGGACAAACCATACATTCGGCTTCATGCTTGCGGAACGCGCCACCGAAAAAAAGGTCTGTCTGGAATGCGGGGAACCCATCCAGGGCCGCACGGACAAGAAGTTCTGCTCCGATGCCTGCCGCAACCTGTTCCACTACCGCACCAACAACGCGCCCATCAATTATGTGCGCAACGTGGTGAACACGCTCAAGCGCAACAGACGTATCCTAAGCGAACTGAATCCCGGAGGTAAAGTCAAGGTACACCGCGATAAGCTCGTGGAACGCGGCTATAATTTCATGTATCACACCAACATCTACCGCACCAAGGTGGGCAATGTCTACGTGTTCTGCTTCGAGCACGGATTCCTCGAGCTCAGCGAGAACTGGTATGCACTGGTACGCCGCGACGAATACTTGGAAAGGGCGGGGGACAACTGAGGGAAAGCTGAAAACTGGAAAGTTGAAAGCTGAAACGGGGCAACAGTGTTGCAGTTGGCAGTGGCAGTAAGCAGTGGCAGCAAGCAGTTGGCAGCGACAGTCGGCAGCACCCGGTACCCGGTACCAGAACTTCGATCAAACCGGAAAGTCGGTCAGCAACTGGCCCAGAGGATCAGGACGACCATGGCCAAGATCATGATCGCCAGCACCACGGGACCTCCGATCTCGTTCTGTTCTGCCTCCTCCGGGAAATGACCTTCCTGCTCGTGGTCCGACATGGTATGCGCGTGTTTTGTGCGGCGAATATAAAGCGGGGAAGTGAGCCGGGATCAACAACCTTCCCACTGAGGGACACCAAGGAGAGTTCCGGCCCCAGAGGTCAGTTCAGGCTGAACGTCGGCTGGCGCAACACCATCCGGGCGATCACGTGGCTTTCATTGGCCCGCATGCGGCGCACCATGGAGCGCACATGCTCCTCCAGTTCAGTATCGCTCAGCCGCGACAGGTCCGTGTAGATTGCCAAGCTGCTTCGGCTCTTTAGGATGAGGGCTATTTTGTAGGAGCGTGACATCGTGTATGCTCTATAGACGCTTGGACCATGTATAGGGATGCCTCTGCCAAGATCGATTTAAGTAACGGCGGGCTTGGAGGCGGGAGCGGTGCTTCCCACAGGCCAGATGGTAAGGATCACCTATGCGGGCATTCCTACATGGTGGAGCTACACTGCTTCCGCCCCTGCTCGCTTCGCTCAAGACTACTTGGTGTGCATGAAAAAGCCCCTGCAACTTCGTCGCAAGGGCTTCACACTGGTCGGGGTGAGAGGACTCGAACCTCCGACTTCTACGTCCCGAACGTAGCACTCTACCGGACTGAGCTACACCCCGTAGCCCACTTTGGGGCGGCAAATATAGAAGCTTCGGCGATCCGGCTGAAAGGCTCCGGACGTGCGGATGTGAACATTGGCCGCAGGTTCCCCTATTCCTGCCCCGGCATTGCTCCGGAGCAGGAACGGCGCTGATCGGGAAACACGGCCGCCGTACTACATTCGCGGCCACCAAGCGGGAGTAGCTCAGTTGGTAGAGCATCAGCTTCCCAAGCTGAGGGTCGCGGGTTCGAATCCCGTTTCCCGCTCATGGCCCCGGTCCATGGCGATCGGGGCTTTTTTGTTCTCCTGGATCATGCGTCGATCCGCATGGGCGAACTTTGCATCTTTCCGAATAGACCTGCATGTTCGATCCCGCACGACCTGAAAACCCGACCGCGACCGCCGTGTTCGGAACCGGCTGCTTCTGGTGCTCCGAAGCGGTGTTCACCGCATTGAAGGGCGTCCAGAAGGTGACGCCCGGCTACATGGGCGGGTCCAAGCTGGATCCCACCTACAAGGAAGTCTGCTCCGGCAGCACGGGGCACGCGGAGGTGTCCCGCATCGTCTTCGATCCCGCTGTGATCACATTCGACGAGCTGCTGCACGTCTTCTGGAAAACACACGACCCCACTTCGCTCAACCGGCAGGGCGGAGACGTGGGCACCCAGTACCGCTCCGTCATTTTCTGCACGGACGCCGATCAACAGGCCAAAGCGGAGGAACAGCGCAAACATCTGGACCAAAGCGGCGCATGGGACCGGCCTATCGTCACGGAGATCGTGCCGGTTTCCGATTTTTATGCGGCGGAGAATTATCACCACGATTACTTTGCGAACAACCCGGACCAAGGCTATTGCCAAATGGTCATCAGGCCCAAATTGGAGAAGTTCCGGTCCGCGTTCAAAGACAAATTGAAATGACAGCAGAACATCACTACGGGACGGTCTCACACTGGATGCGTCTCGCCGGATCTACCGCGCTTGCATGTCTTTCGGCTTCCGGCCTCATGGCACAATCCGCCGAAAGTGGGAACCTGGTACAGAACGGAGGATTTGAGCAACTGAGCAAGGAACCCAACACCTTCGATCAATTAAGCAGGGCCGAGGGCTGGGATGATGTCACCATTGGATTTTCGGACCTCTTCAGCAAAACAGCCTCAGTGAAGACCGTTGGCATCCCGGACAATTTCTACGGACATATCGAGCCGCAGGAAGGAGCACATTATGCGGGCTTCTTCGCGTGGAAGGACGACAAGCGTTTCGACTTTGACGGCGACCCGGAGGATCCCTTCAGACCGGGCTGGAACGCTTATTCGGAATATCCTTGGACCACATTGACCGCACCTTTGAAGGAAGGGCATACCTACGAGGTCAGCTTTCATGTGGCGCTGGCCGGGAACAGCGATCGCGCCGTGGCCGGTATCGGGGCGTATTTTTCAACGGTGGAGCTGAAGTATCAGAACCGGATGTTCCTGAAGGAAAGGGCCCAAGTGGTAGAAGTGAAGATCTTGGAGGAACGGGACAAATGGGTGGAGGTGAAGGGCACCTTCAAAGCCGACGGAGGCGAGCGCTTCTTGATCCTCGGCACTTTCCCGACGGCCTTATTTGAGACGAAACGCATCATCGAAGGCCCGGATAACCAGTTTGCGTACTACTACTTGGACCATATTGTGGTGAATGAGGTGGAACAGGAAGAGATGAAATAAGGCTCTGGTACGTACTTTCGCCGCTGGAACAGAAAAAACATCAGGTTCCGATCAATTTGACGCGCCAAAGCGTTAATGGCAAAACAAACCACTCATATGAAGATCCACTACTTCAGTCTGCTGACAGGTTCGCTGCTTTCCGTAGCGGCAATGGCCCAAGAGGCCGGTGTGAACCTGATCAGGAACGGAGGATTCGAGGAATTGACCACGCCCGTAAGGACTTGGGATCAACTTGACCATGCCTCCGGATGGTCCAACGCGAACATCGCCAGTGCGGACCTGTTCTCCAAGGATGCCTGCCCGACCACCGTGGGCATTCCGGACGGCGAAGTGGGCACCGGGGCCTCCGCATTTGAAGGCGAGCACTTCGCCGGCTTCGTCGCCTACAAGGATGACCAGCGCCACAATTGGAAGCGGTTCCTGAGCGGTAAGGAGGACCCCTTCCGCCCGGCCTATCAGAAGTACTCCGAATACTTGGAGACCGCCTTGGACGCCCCATTGACCGCTGGGCAGAAGTATGATGTCACCTTTCGGGTGAAGCTCGCCAATGGCAGCGACCGTGCCGTCAGTGGTATCGGCGCTTACCTCTCACCGATCGAGCTGAAATACAACCACCGCCATTTCCTGGAGGAAAAACCTCAGGTGTCCACCGCCAAGATCGTGGACAACAAGCAGGATTGGACCGTGGTCACCGGCACGTTCACGGCGGAGGGAAATGAGAAGTACGTGGTGATCGGCGCCTTCACCAACGGAGGGTTTGAATCCTCCAAGGTCATTGATGGCGCGGACAACCAGCGTGCGTATTACTACCTCGATGGTGTGAGCCTTACGCTGCATCCGGAGGATGACCGCGATCACGACGGCGTGCCGGACGCGGTCGACCGCTGCCCCGATGTGCCCGGTATCGAGGCATTGGGCGGTTGCCCGGATGCTGACGGCGACGGTGTGGCCGATTCCATGGACGCCTGCCCCGATGTGGCCGGACCGGTGGAAATGCACGGTTGCCCCGACACTGACGGCGACGGTATCGCCGACAACCTCGACCGCTGCCCGACCGTGAAAGGCGTGGCCAGTATGCAGGGCTGCCCGGAACTTTCCGAGAAGACCAAGAAGCTCTTTGAAAAAGCCCTTACCGGCATCCAGTTCGATTCCGGCAGGAGCACCATCAAGAGCTCAAGTAATAGCATTCTCGACCAAGTGGTGGACGTGATGACGGAAAACCCCAGCTATGACCTGTCGATCAACGGACATACCGACAGCCAGGGCGATGATGCCAAGAACCAAAAGTTGAGCGAGGAGCGCGCTGCCGCTGTGCGCACGTACCTCATTGGCAAGGGTGTCAGTGCGGACCGCCTCCAGAGCTTCGGCCATGGCGAGACCATGCCCGTTGAGGACAATGCCACCGCCGCTGGCAGGGCCAAGAACCGCCGTGTGGAGTTCAAAGTGACTTTCCTGAAGTAGGGGGTGTTACAGCAACCATTGACGGAAAGGAGGGCCTCGGCCCTCCTTTCCCGTTTTTGGCCCCATGATGGCGATGGCATTGTGGAGGGACCTCCCCGGTTTTGGACATGCAGGCGGTGCGTGATTGATCCATATCCCCCCATTATTTGTATTTCCAGCGGCTCAATGGTCGTTTTTTTCATGCTGCCGGGCACGCGATCTGTGGCCATGCGAGGATCATAAGACCCACCACAATGACACACAAAGTCACTGGGACGAAGAAAATATTGGTCCCGACCGATTTCACCAAAGTGGTGGACTATGCGATGGACCACGCTGTTAAACTGGCGAAGACCCAAGGCGGCGAAGTGTATTTGTTGCATATGCTCTCAGACATGGACGAGCAGGAAGTGACGCAGCGCAGATTGGATGCCGAGATGCAACGGGCCAAGGCCATCGAAAGCTCCGTTGCGGTGAAATCCCTGATCAGGGAAGGGAAGGTCTATGCGGGGATCGGTTCGGCCGCGGAAGAGATCGGGGCGGAGCTCATCATTATGGGCACCCACGGAATGCGGGGGATGCAGTTCATCACCGGAAGCCGTGCTCTACGGGTGATCACCAACAGCGATATCCCCTTTATCGTGGTGCAAGAGCGCGGCCTGAAGGCGGACGGTTACCATGACATCGTGGTGCCGATGGACCTCCAGCGCGAAACAAGGCAAAAACTTGGCCTAGTGGCCGGCATGGCCGCGTACTTCAAGGGCAAGGTGCATGTGATCGTCCCCAAGGAGTCAGACGAGTTCCTGCATCACCAGCTTCAGGATAATATCACATTTGCGAAAAAATACTTCGGAGAGCGGGGCATCGCCATGGAGGCCGTGGTCGCTGATTCCGGGAGCGGAGGTTTCGTGGATGCGGTGTTGGCCTATTCCGAAAAGATCGACGCCGACCTGATCGCCGTGATGAACATGGTGGGCAGCAATATTTTCGGTGTGCTGGGCGTGCCGTATGAGGAGAAGATCATCACCAATACCGCCATGATCCCTGTGATGCTGCTGAACCCGGCCAATAATACCGCTGGTACCACGGGATGGAGTTTCCAGTGAGATCGGTAAATGATCTAAGACAATGGAACAGATGACACAAAAGGGATCCGACAGAACGGAATTACCGCGCAAGATCAGACAAGCCACGGCCTATGTGCCCCTCCACGGCATCCCGGATTTCCACGTCGTGGAGGAAGTCGGAAGCCATGTCCGGCTCGCATCCATGGAGATGGACAAGGATAGCAGCAAGGCCCGGGTGAACACCGGCACCGGGGAGCAACCTGCCCTTCCGGGAACATCGCGTTTCGGCACCCCGTCCAACAGTACGGGAGAGGACATTCGTCCTTAAGGAACATGCCCTGCGGTACGCTTGGCTTCTTCGTACAGGCTACGAAAAGGAATAGTTTAACGTGCCTGTCCCTGCAACTCGATGTGCAGAACGATGTCGTTGGAGAGCACCATGTCCTTCATCGGTGAAGCCCAGGAAACACCGTATTTCTGACGGTCGAAGGTGAGGTCGCCCGAGGCACTGATGGTCTTGCCGTCAGCCGTGAGGACGATGTTCTCCAGTTTCTCCTCGCTGGTGTGGCCACGGACGGTCATTTGTCCGGTCGCCGTGGTTCCTTCCACCGAGCTGATGGTGAACTGAGCGGTCGGGAAGCTGTCCACGGCAAAGAATTCCGGGGACATCAGGTGCCCCATGAGATTTTGCTTCGTGCCTTGGGCGGAGCCGGGCTTGGCGTAGTTGGTATCTGTAAAGGTGTAGCTATGCATGTCCACGGTGAAGGAGCCGCCGGTGAGCTTGCCATCCTTGGTCTGCAGGTCGCCGTTGGTGAAATGCAGCGTCCCGGTGTGGCTCTTCACGCCCACCATGGTCCCTTTCCAATCCACGGCGCTGGTGGCCGTGTCGATCGCGTAGTCCATTGCTTTAGCGAGCGTCGTGTCCGCAGATGCATCGGTGGATGCAGTTTCGGAGGTTCCACAAGAGGCAAATAGGAAGGTGGCCAGGGCGGATCCAAGGATCAGTGAGCGGTTCAGGATCATCATGGGTGTTTGTTTGAGCGTGCAAAGGTATTCATTTATTCTCCATGGAAAATATTGGGCCGACAACGTGAAAGGGATCAATGAAAACGAGTTCCTGATCTGGCCATGCGCCGAAGAAGGGGTGAGGGACGGTAGCGGTCCTCGCCATGTTCCTCTTGGAGCGTTTCTAATCGGCCCAACCAATGAGCGGCCCCTTTTTCGTCGGCCCAGGCCAACAAGCCCTTGGGATAGTTCACGCCTTTCGTCATGGCCAAGTCCAGATCCTCCTTGGTGGCCAATTGCAGGAACAGCGCGTCAGCGGCCTCATTGATCAACATCGCCAGCACCCGTTCAGTAATGGCTTCCGCGGTCTCCGGGGCCACCTCGAAGACCGGCTTCACCACCGCATCACCATATTGATAATAGCCCCTTCCGCTCTTGCGCCCCAGTCTTCCGCTTTCCACTTGGCGCTGCTGCGTAAGGCTAGGCTTGTAGCGCGGGTCATAGAAAAAGGCCTCCCACACACTGCGCGTCACCGCGAAATTGATGTCGTTGCCAATGAGGTCCATCAGTTCGAAAGGCCCCATGCGAAATCCCCCGATGCTTTTCAGGGCGTGATCGATCGAGGCCATGTCCGCAATGCCTTCCTCGTAGATGCGGATGCTTTCCCCGTAGAACGGGCGCGCCACCCGGTTCACGATGAAACCGGGCGTGTCCTTACAGATCACCGGTGCTTTGCCCCATGCGTGCATCAACGTGACGCATCGGGTCGGCAGGCCAGGGTCCGTGGTCATGCCGGGCACCACTTCCACCAAGGGAAGCACCGGTGCGGGATTGAAGAAGTGCAGGCCGATCACACGTTCCGGCTTCTTGCAAGCTGCCGCGATGGCGGTGATGGACAAGGACGAAGTATTGGTCGCCAAGATCGGGTCCGGCCCCAGGATGGCCTCCAGGTCCGCGAAAAGTTTCTTTTTGATGGCAAGGTCTTCGATGATCGCTTCCACCACGAGCCCGCACGTGGAAAGGTCTTCCAGTTTGCCCGCCGGTGCGATGGCGGAAAGGAGCGCGTCCGCGTCTGCACGGGTGAATTTTCCTTTGGCCACCAGCTTGTCCATCGTGTTGGCCAGCGTTTTGAGGGCGGCTTCCACCGCGCCAGGACGGGTGTCGAACAGCACCACTGGATGCCCGGCTTGGGCCGCTACCTGCGCGATGCCCGTCCCCATGGTGCCGGCACCGATAACGCCGATACGGATCTGGTCCTTCATGCGCCAAAGATGGCGCACCCGGTTCACTCGCCCTTGAAGACGGGCTTGCGCTTTTCCAAGAACGCCGCCACACCTTCCTTGCTGTCGTGACTGGCACCGGCAATGGCCTGCAATTCACCTTCCACCAGCAATTGCTCCTCCAACGTTGATCCTTGGGAGCGGTTCAAAGCCTGTTTGGTGAGCGCGATCCCCAGTGTGGGCATGGTGGCCAGTTTTCTCGCCACCGTCACTACCTCCCCAGTGAGGTCCGCGTCGGGCACGGCCTTCCAGATCATGCCTAATTCCTCCGCTCGCTTGGCGGGAACCTTGTCGGCGAGGATCATCTGCCCGAAAGCGCGCTGCATGCCCACAAGGCGCGGTAGGGTATAGGTGCCGCCGCTGTCGGGGATGAGGCCGATGTGGATGAAGCTCTGCACGAACACCGCACTTTCCGCAGCATAAGCCAGATCACAGGCATAGGCGATGTTGGCACCGGCACCGGCGGCCACACCGTTCACCGCCGCGATCACCGGTTTGGGCAGGGTGCGTATGCGCCGTACGATGGCGTTGTATTGTTTCTCCACCAGGTCCTCGATGCGTACACCGGGTACTGTGGCCTCCGCCAGGTCCTGCCCGGCGCAGAAGGCACGCCCCGCGCCGGTGAGCACCACGGCCCGCACGGCCTTGTCAGCGTGGGCGGCATCCAGCGCGTGCAAGGTCTCCTCCGCCATGCGCGCGGTGAAGCTGTTCAGCTTTTCCGGTCTGTTCAGGGTGATGGTGGCCACCCCTTCCGCAGCGGTGTACTGGATCTGTTCGTAGGTCATCGGGATCTCGATAGAAATTGTTCGGGCTTGGGGAGGTTCGGCATGGATCACCACACGAAGCGCTGCATCGAGCGGCCATCGGGCGAGATCACTTCAGCGACGTAGATGCCACCGGGGCCGCTGAACGCGATGTCGCTGCTCCCGCTTCCGACCGGGCTGGTCAACAGGGTGCGACCGGCCACGTCATGCACGAAAAGCGTTCCGGGCAATGCTGTTCCGCGTTGTACGTGAAGGCCTGTGGCATCCCGGCGGAGGCTCATCTCCGGGCCTGTGCTCTCCGGGATCCCGAGGATCGTGCCCCAGATGGCATGCACCCATTCGGGCCGATCGATATAGGGGTTCCTGTTGTCTTGGATGGCAAAGACGGCATTGTTGCGGGCGGTCTCCTTCGTGCTCACCGGATCAAGGTCGCTCCATTCAACCATTACGGCCATGGCCCATGGGGCGAGATCACCGCCTTGCATCATCGGCGTGCTCCAGCTGGACATCTCGCCGTAGTAGCGCGTCATCATGTAGAAATAGCTGCGGGCGAAGTCGCCTTTGTAGGCATCGATCGGTTCGAAGACGGTGCTGTTGTATCCCGGGTTGATACAAAGACCCCGCTTCGATCCATTCTGACCGGTCCAGTCCGCGCTGCCGACGTCGCCGTATGGTAGATCGCCACGCTTGTTGTTCACCCAGCCATCCGTGGGATAGATGTGGAAGAGGTCCGTGTACATCGGGCTGCTGCCGTTGAACCAGCTATTTGGAAAGCCGTGTTCGCGGTTATAGCAATCCCCCTCACTGTTGTACTCTCCGCATTGGTCGGTGCCGAATGTGTAGACATAGGGAGGCGTGCTGCCCGGAATGTCACTGTACATGTCCCAAACTTTGTTCCCCGGTTTGGCATCCGTGGACTCAAAAGCATTCCAAAGGCCGTTGTACGAGAGGGGGGCGTGGTTGTCGATGATGTTGTGCAAGGCGATGCGCAAGGGTTGCCCGGAAAGTCCTTCGGCGCTGTCGTAATAACCTGCCGGTGGCTGCGCGAACGTGGCCAGTACAAGGAAAGCGGCGACCCCCGTGAACGATCCTCGCCGGGTATTTCTGTTCATCCGGAAGTTCATTGCGTGATCACCGGTAGTTTGTCCGCTTCCCAAGCGTTGAAGCCGCCCTTGAGGTCATGCACATCGGTGAAGCCGGCCTTGATCATCGCGGCCATGGCCTTGCCACTGCGACCGCCCACCGCGCAGTAAAGCAGCACAGGTTTGGTCTTGTCGATACCGGAGACATCATTCAGCAGTTCGCCACCGAGCCAATCCGCATTGGCGGCCGCTTCAATGTGGCCTTGGGCAAACTCTTTGGGGGTGCGGACGTCGAGCAAGAGCGCGTCGTCCTTGTCAATGGCCGCCTTGAAGGCCTTGGTGCCCAAGCTGGTACCGTTGCCTTGGGCATAGGCGGTAAAGGCGATGGGAAGCATCGCGAGCAGGATCAGGAACTGTTTCATGGGTACAAAGTTCGGCATTGAGCGGGATCATGCCCGAATGCACGGGCCGGTGAGGTACCATCGAAATGATCTTGCATGTCGCCTCGTTTTGTATTTGTAGTGGAAATTGGACCGGATCGAATACTTTTGATACACGCATTGGCACGAGCATTGCTCAGGTCCTTCACTATAAAACCAACCCACAAACCCATGAGCACATTCATCCGTAACGCGGCCATTCTTGGTGGCCTCCTCCTGGCCACGGCCGGTTTCGCGCAGGACAAGGCGAACAACCCGGCCGTGGAGCCCACGAACAAGGCCGTGCAGGAACGGCAAAAGATGCAGGACGAGGCCCCCATTGTCCTGAGCGCGGAGTACATGACGCAGGAACTCGGGCTCAGCAACGATCAATCGGAGAAGTTGAAAAGCATTGAGGCGGACATCAACAAGCAGAGCAACGAATTGGAAATGCTGGACCCCGAGGAGCGTGATCCCAAGCAGGAGCGCCTGATGCAAAAGCATGAGAAAATGATCGACAGCATTCTTACTCCGGAGCAGAACAAGAAGCTCGCGGAGATCAAAGCCGAGATCAGAAAGAAGAACATCAAGACGAACGAGCCTATCGCGGAGTGATCGAAGGCACGGGCACTGAACGTGTTCCCAAGACCGAGAAAGCCCCGAATGGGGCTTTCTTCATTCAACTCGGGGGCAGTGGTGAGGCAAGACCCCGCTCAAGGCTTGCCCAAGTCGTCGAAGTCGATGTCCTTAAATCCGGGCTGTGCCTTGTCGTCCCCGGTATCGTCGTGTGGTTGCGGACTGTCCAGTGCTGGGCGCTCCCCGGTTTCGCGGATCCGATCCAGCTCGTCCAGTGTATGGTTGAGCCCGTCCATGAACTTTTCAAAGTCTTCCTTGTAGAGAAAGATCTTGTGCTTTTCGTAGCTCACCCCGCCGTCCTCGTGGGTGCGCTTCTTGCTTTCGGTGATGGTGAGGAACAGGTCGTTTCCACGTGTGCTCCGCACATCGAAAAAGTAGGTGCGCTTTCCCGCCCGTACCACTTTCGAATACACATCCTCCCGATCGTCCGCCATGGTAATTCCCTTGCTTGGATAATCAAATATAGGATCCTCGCAGAAATGTTCCCGGAACGGCGTGTTCAGCCCTCGTCCGCTGCTTCCTCCAGCAATTGCTCCTCATAGAGCTGGGCATAAGTGCCGCCTTGATCGATCAGTTGGGCGTGGCGGCCTTCCTCGATGATACTTCCGTGCTCCAGCACCAGGATGTGGTCCGCCGCCTGCACTGCGCTGATCCGGTGGCTGATGATCACGGTGGTCCGACCCTTCATTACGCGTCGCAGGCCGGAAAGGATGGCCTCTTCCGTAGCCGTGTCCACCGCGCTCAACGGATCATCGAAGATCAGGATGCGCGGCCTGCGCACGATGGCCCTGGCGATGCTCACCCGTTGCTTCTGACCGCCGCTGAGGGTGACGCCCCGCTCGCCGAGCAAGGTGCCGTAGCCTTTCGGGAACTGCCTGATGTCCTGATGGACCTGGGCGGTGCGCGCCGCGTCCTCCACGCGCTGTTGCAGGTCCGGGGTGGCGTCCAGACTGAAAGCGATGTTGTTGGTGATGCTGTCGCTGAAGAGGAAGACGTCCTGCGGGACGATGCCCAGTTGGTCCCGCAGCTTTTCCATGGCCACATCGGGAAGGGGGACCCCATCGATGAGCACGATGCCCGATGTGGGGTCGTAAAGCCGGCCGATCAGGTCCGCGATGGTGCTCTTGCCACTGCCGGTGTGCCCCACGATCGCCAAGGTGCTGCCCGCAGGCACACTGAAGCTGACGTGCTTGAGGGCCTCTATGCCGGTCTCCGGATAGGTAAAGCTGACGTCCTTGAACGTGATCCCGCCCTTCACCTCAGGGAGCATGTCCCGTTGGGAGGTGATGGCGGGCGCGGTGTCCAGAAATTCGTTGATGCGCTGCATGCTCACCGCGGCCTGTTGCACTTGTGAGGTGATCATGCCCAAGCTGGCGAACGGCCATGTCAGCTTGGTGACATAGAGCGTGAACTCGGCAAGGTTGCCCACGGTGACGCCCGTGCCGCCACGGATCAGCAAGGTGCCACCGACGAAGATCACCAAGGCCGTGCTGAGCCCCACCAGCAGCATGATGGCCGGCATGAACAGCGAGTCCACTTTTGCCTGGGCGAGGCTTGTTTTCCGGTAGTCTTTCGCGGCGCGGCGGAAGCGGTCGATGATCAGCTCTTCCTTCGCGTATGCCTTCACCACCCTGATGCCGCTGAAGGTTTCCTGTGCCATGGAACTGAGGCGGCTCTGTTGCTGTTGCGTGGCCATGCTGCGTTTGTTGATGGTGTCGCTCACCAAGTAGATGGCCACGCTGAGCAAGGGCAACGGCGCTAAGGACCAGGTCGTCAGCTCCACGTTCACTTCCAGCATCACCCACACGATCAGCACCGTGAGCACCACCAGGTTGATGATGTACATCACGGCCGGGCCGATGAACTGCCGGACCTTGCTCACGTCCTCACTGATGCGGTTCATCAGGTCGCCGGTGCTGTTTTGCTTGTAGAAAGCACGGTCCAGCCGCTGATAGTGGGTGTAGACGGCGTTCTTCAGGTCATACTCCATCAGCCGGCTCACCACGATGATGGTCTGGCGCGTGAGAAAAAGGAAGAAGCCGCTGATGAGCGTGAAGATGATGAACAGCCCGGCATAAAACATCGCGAACCACATTACCTTTCGATGCAGTGAGGCGTCGTCCAAGGGGCCGTCCAGTTTATCCTGTAGGTCGATGCCCGTCCAACCGGTCCACGTCCGCAGCTGCTCGGAAACCTCCAGATGGCGTTGGTCAACGGGAAGCTTTTGCTGGGCGATGCCTTCGCCGATAAGGTTGAAGGCCTCCCGTACCACTTGTGGCGTGAAGACGGCGAACAGGCCGGTGAGGATGATGAACAGGATCCCCAAGCACAATCGGCCCCAGTACCGGCCGAAGTAGGGAAGAAGGGGAAGGAGGGAACGCATGGCCGGGCTTGCTACCTTTGCACGCCTTGAAAAAGGCTTGCGGGGGTGTCCGCAAAAGTAGAACGGCCTTGGCCGGCAACGAAGTGATGACCCAGATGTTCAACCAAACCGGTGCGTTCCATGGCCCTGCGGCGATGGCGGTTCGGCCGGAAAGGCGCGCCCAAGCCGGACCGCGCCCTTAACTTCAAATGATCCCATGACATTGGTAAGCGAAATACCGACCGCCAGCGCAGTCGTGATCGACAGGATGAAGGAACATGATCATGAACAGATCCTGTTCTGCAATGACAGCACCACGGGCCTCCGGGCCATCATCGCTGTACACGATACCACGCTCGGGCCCGCACTGGGCGGAACACGGATGTGGCCTTACGTCAGTGAGGCCGATGCCTTGGAGGACGTGCTCCGGTTGAGCCGCGGCATGACCTACAAGAGCGCATTGGCGGGGCTTGACCTCGGCGGAGGAAAGGCCGTGATCATCGGCAATGCACGCACCGACAAGACGGAGGCGATGTTCCGCCGTTTCGGCCGCTTCGTGGAAAGCCTCAATGGGCGCTACATCACTGCGGAGGACGTGGGCATGAGCGTTACCGAAATGGTGAACATCCGCAAGGAGACCACCAATGTGGTCGGCCTGCCTGAGAGCATGGGGGGCAGCGGTGATCCTTCCCCGGTTACGGCGTATGGTGTGTTCTGTGGCCTGAAGGCCGCCGCTAAGACCGCATACGGTACCGATGACCTCGGCGGGCGAAAGGTGGCTGTGCAGGGAGCAGGCAACGTTGGTAGGAATCTCGTCGGGCACCTCCTGAAGGAAGGCGCCACGGTCTACTTGACGGACATCCATGACGACAAGCTCGCCGCGATCAAGGCGGAGCATTCCGCGGTGAACCTGGTGAAGCCGGACGAAGTGATCGGGCTGGACGTGGACATCTATTCACCCTGTGCCTTGGGCGCGACGGTGAATGATGAAACACTGCCGCTTCTGAAGTGCAGCGTGATCGCCGGGGCGGCGAACAACCAGTTGGCCGACGAGGATAAGCACGGCAGGGCCCTGATGGAGAAAGGCATTCTCTACGCGCCGGACTTCCTGATCAATGCAGGGGGTATCATCAATTGCTTCTGGGAGCGCCGCGGCTACAACCAAAAGGCTGCTCTGGCACAGACCGAGGAGATCTACAACACGGCCTTGACCATCTTCAAGCGTAGCCGCGAAGAGAACATCCCTACTTATCTGGCGGCCAATCAGGCCGCCGAACAACGCATCAAAAGCGTCCGCCAGGCCGGCCTCGGCTTCTGACCCACATCCATGCTCAATCGCCGCTTTCTCCGTATCAAGGTCTACCAAGCGCTCTATGCCCATGCACAGAGCGCCGGGGGCAGTGCGGCCAAGAATGAAAAGGAGCTCCTGCTGGGAGTGGAACGCACCTACGACCTGTTCATCCATGTGATGATGCTCTTCGGGGAAATGCGGCGCTTGGCGGAGGAACGGCTCGAGGAGCGTAAGGCGAAGCGTATGCCCACTGGCGATGACCTGGCCCCGAGCAGACGCTTCGTGGACAACCCGTTCCTGGTGAAACTGAGCGAGAGCAAGCTGTTGCTGCAGGAATCCGAAAAGCGCAAAACGGGCTGGGTCGGTGACAGGGACCTGCTCATGCAACTCCAGCGGGTGATCCTCGCCAGCGACGAGTACGCAGCCTACATCGTTGCCCCCAGAACCACGCCGGCCATTGACCGGGCGGTGATATTGGACCTGTTCGTGGAGCACATCGCCCAGTTCGAAAGCCTGCACGAGCACGTGGAGGCCAAAAGCATCCATTGGTTGGAGGATCTGGACCTGGCGTGCTCCATGGTGAAGCGCGTCATCGAGACCATGAAGATCGAAGACCCCGACCTGATGCTGATGGAGCCGGGGAGCGAGGCGATCGAGGAGCGCGCATTTGTCACCACGCTTTATCGCGATACGATCGCGCACCAGGAGGCGGACGAAAAGATCATCGCCGAACGGGCCAGCAATTGGGAGGCCGACCGGATCGCGCTCAGCGACATGCTCCTGATGCGCATGGCGCTCACGGAGGCCCGCAGCTTTGACCTGATCCCAGTGAAAGTGACCTTGAACGAATACATCGAGGTCGCCAAGGCGTACAGCACGCCCAAGAGCAAGAATTTCATCAATGGCATCCTCGATAAGCTCTTCGCAGAGATGAAGGACAGCGGCGCCATCCACAAGGTGGGCCGCGGACTGCTGGAAAGTTGAACGCAAATGGAACACGGGAAAAAGGCGGAGATCCGCCACCAACATCCGAAGCGGACCGCAACGTTGGCCGTGCTCATAGCGCTGGCATCGCTCACGTTCACGGCATGCCGCATCACCGACCACACGGAGGAAGATGCCGACGGCATCACCACGAACGCCGTGGAGGTGCCCGTGTCGGGCTATAAGAACGCGGACCCTTCGATGCGCCCCGTACTGACTTTCGACAGCACCGCACGTCACATGGGCAAGATCGCCGAAGGTGTGCTAGTGGAGAAGACATACGGTTTTATAAATAACGGCAAAAGCGACCTCGTGATCACCGATGTGCGCGGCTCCTGCGGCTGCACGGTGGCCAAAAACTGGCCGCGCATGCCTGTGGGGCCCGGTGAACGCAGCGCCATCACCGTGTCCTTCAACAGTGAGGGCAGGCCCGGCGTGCAGCACAAGACCATCACGGTGGTGGCCAACACCGATCCGCCCACTTCCGTCCTCACCCTCAGCGGTGAAGTGGTGGCGCCCCCGACCGAATAACAGAAAACCGAACCCGCGCAACGCGAAAAAACCTCGAAACACAAGCAATGAACGTTCTCTCGATCTTCCTTCAAGCAGAAGTACCCGGCGGCGGCTCCGGCATGTCCACCATCATCATGATGGTATTGCTGTTCGTCGTGTTCTATTTTTTCATGATCCGCCCACAGCAAAAAAAGGCCAAGGATGCCCGCAAGTTCCGCGAGAACCTGCAGAAGGGCGCCAAAGTGGTGACCATTGGCGGTATGCATGGTAAAGTGGTGGAGGTGAACGACAAGACCGTTTTGTTGGAGGTCACCGAAGGTGTGAAAATGCGCTTCGAGAAGAGCGCTGTAGCCATGGACAATTCCATGCAGCTCACCGAGGAGACGGCCAAGTCCGCCTGATCCGCTTCAGCTGATCCATGTTGAAGGTCGGCATCACCGGTGGCATCGGCAGCGGGAAGAGCACCGTGTGCCGCATGTTCGGCGTGCTCGGCATCCCGGTGTTCAGCTCCGATGATGAAGGCAAGCGCCTCCTCGCGGAAGATCCGGAGGTGCGTAGCGCGTTGATAGCGGCGTTCGGCCCGGAGATCTTCGTAAACGATGTGCTCGACCGGAAAGCCTTGGGCGCTGTGGTGTTCAGTGATCGCGCATCGTTGGACCGGCTGAACACCATCGTGCATCCTGCCGTACGCGCAGCATTCAGCGCATGGGCGCAAAAGCAACAAGCACCCTACGTGATCAACGAAGCGGCCATCCTCGTGGAGACCGGTGCCTACAAGCAACTGGACCATCTCATCGTGGTGACCGCACCGGAAGGGGAGCGCATTGCCCGTGTGATGCGCCGGGATGGCGCGACGGAGGAGCATGTGCGCGCCCGCATGAGCAACCAAATGGATGATGCGGCACGAGCCGACGTGGCGGATTCCATCATTGTGAACGACGGAGAATCCATGGTGATCCCGCAGGTACTTGCCGTGCATGGGAAGTTGCTGAAGAAAGCCCGCTCATGACGGACCAGCGCATATTGCCGCTCAGCTTGGTAACGCTCGTCTTCGGCGTGCTCAGCATCCCATTGGCTTTTGCGCGGCAGCTCTGCGCCCCGGCGTTGATCATGGGCGTGCTCGCGATCGCGTTTTATTTGGTGGGCCGCTCCAAGCAACGCAAAATGGAATACTCCCCCGGCAGTATCAAACGTTCCTCACTGGGGTTCAAGCTGGCGTTGGTGGGCAGTGCCTGTGCTTTGGCCATGTGGGTTCTATGGGCCACCGGGGCGTTGCCCTGAATTTCTGTCCCAGTGATCCCGGGCAGATCAGCTTACCCCACCAGATGCGTCAGCCCGTCGTTCACGCCTTCATACAGATCGCGCACCCGGTGCGCTTCACACAGCTCGCGGAACTCCTCGCGGATGGGCTTGAAGCCATCGTGGAAGGGGCATGGGTGGCTGTCGCTGCATTGGCTGAGGCCCAAGCCGCATTGCTTGAAAACGTCCTCCCCATCCATCACGTGTACGATCCGGATCACTGGCAAGTCCACCTGTTCGGGCGTGAGGTAGAATCCACCACGCGGCCCTTTTACGCTGCATATCAGCCCCTCCTTCACCAGCCGTTGCAGCAACTTGCCCACGGTGTGTTCGTTCTCACCGATGAACGCGGCCACCTCCTTTAGGCCCATCCGTTCGCCGGACGAGAGCTTGGAGCCGAGGAAGACCACGGCCTTGATGGCGGCTTTGCAACTGAGGCTGAGCATCGTGTACTAACCGCCAAGGAATAAGCGTCCTGCCTCCGAGATCCGCTGCTGGCTCCACGGCGGATCGAAGGAGAGGATCACCACCACCTCATAGCCGGGGAATGCCATCTTCAAGGCTTCCGTGATGTTGGTCTGGATGGATCCGCCCATGGGGCAGAACTCCGTGGTGAGGGTCATGGTGCAGGTCACCTTGTGCTCGTCCTCCTCGCCGAACTCCAGCCCGTACACGAGGCCCAGGTCCACGATGTTCAGACCGATCTCGGGGTCGTCCACGAACCGCAAGGCGGCCAAGCCGGTTTCGCACTTTTCGTCGTTGTTGGTCTTGATGTTCATTTTCGGAAAGGCTTGTGGTTCACCAAACGCAGGACGTTCCAGTTGTACAGCACCGCGGTGGTCAGCAGAGCGATGCTGCCTGTCACCAGCAGGATCGGTGCAGCGAAGAGGATGCCGCAGCCGAAGAGGACAAAGCCCAACAGGTAGGCCAGCGCCATGGCCCGGTACACCCGCTCGCTGAACAGGTCCTTCGGGCTGGGCATCTTACCCAGTGAGGCGCGGTGGCTGTACAGTTTGTTCCAGACAATGAAGGGCAGGGTCTTGAAGGTCATGCCCAGAATGATCGCCGTAAGCCAACCGAAGAAGATGGTGAAGCCGTAGAGCAGCACCACATTGGCATGTGCGCTGGACGAGGCCAGCAGCACGCCGATCAGTGCCAGCAGCACCACCGTGGGCAGTAGCAGCAGGGCCACGGCCAACAACGAGATCTTCATCTGGTCGTCCACCTTCTTCCGGATGCGTTGGGTGTAGGCCTGCCTGCAGTAGTACGCGAAGAGCAGCAAGGCCAACAGCACCATGCCTGCGGGTACGAAGCTGAGGCCCGGCGCCGCATGGAAGAGGAACAGCAGGCCGTAGAGCACGAGTCCCGTGTTCACCAGCGCGAACACCACCCACAGCAGCCGGGGGGCGCTGTATTTGGAGATCAGGAACATGGGGATCAGCCGCGAGCCCACACCCATCACCAGCAACAGGAACCAACCCACCAGACCGAGGTGGGCATGCAGGGAGAGGAAGTACAAGGAGTCCTGGGGCAACACGAACGCAGTGAAGTTGAAGAGCATCGCCAGCCCGAGCGACACCGTGAGCAGCAACCAAAGGGTGGCCGTGAAGACGAACACCGCGTGGACGTTCTTCCGTTTGCTATCGGAAATGCTGAGGGCGATGTTGACGCAGTAGACGAGCACCGCAGCCGTAACCAACGAGCCGCCCAATTGGGCCACAAGACCCAGGTCGAAGGTGTAGAAACCATACACCAGCAGCGGAATGCCCACGGCGGCCAGACCGAAGGACAGATGGCCCAGCTTGGTGCTGTAGAGGTCGTTCTCGATCAGCACCGGCACCAGTTGGTGGCTGGCGCCCAAGATGATCATGGTGGCCCAGCCAAGCGCCATCACATGGGTGATGGCCAGGATGTGCGGCTGGAAATAATGGCCGGTGAAGGCACCGCGCGATGTGAGCAGCAGAACGGTGGCCACCAGGAACGATACCGCCGCATAGACATAGAACGGGATCACCACCTTGTGCGAGGTGGTACGGGCCACGTTGCTGCTCAGGGCCGGACCTATCATTCAGGGCTTGAAGATGAAGAGCTTCACGTTGCCCTCACTGATCTCCTTGGCGCGGTACTCGAACTTCCGTTCTTCCAGTTCGGGCAGCAGGAACACGGGGATCCGCTTGTGGTCCACGTAGAGTGCTTGGCCGTCTGGGAGCTTATCCAACTCGTCCAGAATGGTGAGCATGGGCAAGGGCATCTCCAAGTGGCGCACGTCGATGGTGGTGGTGTGCCCCTCGAACTTCTTCACCCACGTATCGAAGTCATCGGCATTGCCCTTCACGGTGGCGCTCGGGATGGTGCTGGCATCCGCCTTGAAGAACCACGTGTGGTATAAACCACCGTCCACCATCTCCGAGTAGGTCTTGAAGCCTTGTTTTTCCAGCAGCAGGATCAGCGGGATGGGCTCGAAGTCGTTGATGATCTTCAGCGTTTGCCGAGGCTCCAAGGCCTTCACCTTTCCGAGGATCAGGGTGAAGGGGTCCTTGCCTTCGTTCAGGATGGGCTGCACGTCCAGCTCCAGCACGTTCTCCGGCGTGATGTGCTTCATGAACTCCGGCATGGGCGTGGGCGCTACGGTTTCCTCCACGGCCTCCGCCTTGTCGATGACGAAGCCCAAGGGTTCCAGCTTGGCGAAGAAGGCTTCCGGCCTAACGCCCCCGATCTTGCTGGCCATGCGGATGGT
This sequence comes from Flavobacteriales bacterium, assembly GCA_016700415.1. Taxonomy (NCBI): domain Bacteria; kingdom Pseudomonadati; phylum Bacteroidota; class Flavobacteriia; order Flavobacteriales; species Flavobacteriales bacterium. The sequence continues at coordinate 936,215 of CP065018.1, read as the reverse complement.
GGCGCGCGAGGCCATCAGTTTGCGCAGCAGCGGGTTGCGCAGCTTGGTGAACTTGGGCGAGAGGCTGATGATGGCTTCCAAGGCCGCAGGATCTTCCTTCAGCAGCGCGGAGATCTTCGTATTGGCGTTGATCGTGATCATGGGTGTTCGATGGATCATGGATGGAGCGGGGCGCAAGAGGCCACCTCCTTGCCTGCACGGCAGCGCATCGCTTCCCGCTTCATCAATGCTGCCGTTCTTAGTGGAACGACTTCTCCAGTTCCGTCGCCTTGGGAAAGAGGATGTTGTTCTCCAAGTGGATATGCACGTGGGTGTCGTCCTCCAGCTCGTGCAGCATGCGGTAGAGCAGGGTGTAGCTGGCGCAGGCATCGCCCGGCAGGCCGTAGCCTTCGGTCACCTCATTGATCTGGTCCAGCTTTCTACCGACAAGCGCGTGCTCTTTCATCAAAGCGTCCAGGTTGTCCTTGAAGCGCCCCATGGTACTGGCGGGCAAGGGTTGTCCGCTGTTCTTGGCGGCCACCATTTGCTTGATGTAGGGGAACATGTTGCGCTCCTCCTCGGGCAGGTGTGCGTTGAATTCCGCAGCCACCTCATCCACATAGCGGCGCACGAGGTGCAGTTCGGGGTGGTTCATCCCGTGTACTTCCTCCACCTTGGCGGCATATTTCTGCAGGTCGGGCAGGGTCTTGCGCAGGTAGGCGTGGTGGGTGTTCACGATAAAGTCAGCCAGGAAGTCGATCCCCCAATCGTTGTAGGGCAGTGCCGCTGACGTGCTCGCGTGGTTCCCTTCACGCAGTTCCTGTTCAATCCGGACCACATCCAGACCCTTGGCAGCGCAGGCTTCGCGCACGGTGAGGTGCCCATTGCAGCAGAAGTCAAGGCCGTACTTCTTGAATACCTCCGCCTTCCCCATGTCCTTGGTCACGATCTCCGCCAGCGTTTCGGCGCCTTGGCCACTAGGCCGCTTGATGATCTTCACCCTCCACCATGCAGGCCCCTGCTCCAGGTATTCCCAAGTGAACACGTCGCCCATCTCGCCCTGCATCTGATAGTAGAGCGGCTTGGGGTCGTGGTCGTTGTGGATGGTGAGGCTCTCGCCCTCCTTCAAGGCATGGTAGCGTGAGAAGATGGTGGGGTGTTTTTCGCGGGGCGCCAGCTTGGTAACGTCCAGGTTGTTCCCTTCGGCGGAATTCTCCTTGGTGATGCGCTTGGTGATCTTCACCTTCCACCAATCGGGTCCCTGCTCCAAATACTCCCAGCCGTAGGCGTCGCCATGCTCGGCCTGTAAGTGGTAGCGCAGCGGGGCGGGGTCGTGGTCATTGTGGATGGTCAGGCTCTCGCCACTTTGCAGCGCGTCGAGGCGCCCGAAAATGGTGGAGTGCTTGATCTCCGGTGGCAGCTTGGTCACGTCCAGGATGTTCCGGCCCGCCTCGTTGTTGCGGGGCTGTTGCTTGGTCAGTTTCACCTTCCACGACTGTGGGCCTTTTTCCAGGTATTCCCAGCCAATGGTGTCCTGGTGCGTGTGCCCCAACTGGTGGCGCAGCGGTGCCGGGTCGTGATCGTTGTGGAGGATGAGGCTCTCACCGTCCTTCAGTTCGGCGATGCGTGCGAAGATGGTGGAGTGCTTCACCGGCGGCGCCAGCTGGGTCACGTCCAGGATGTTCTCGGTCGTTGTTTCCATGGTTCTGCTTTGTGATCGGATGATCGGGCGCAAGTTAGCATGGATCGACCAATACAAGTATTGCAATGCTTTTATAGGATCCGAGGCGCTGGAACCGGTCGACGGCCTTCGGGCAATGCGTGTTAAGAGGAATACAAGAGTCGAAGCGGCAAGCTCCGCTTCAGGCCTTCGTCTTGGCCACTTTCACCTGCCACACCTCCGGCCCGGCCTGCAGATATTCCCAGGTGAAGGGCAACTTGTTCTCCGCTTCGATCTGGTAGTAGAGCGGCTTGGGATCGTGGTCGTTGGTGAAGATGAAGGCCTCGCCGGGCTCCAGTTCAGCGAACGAATCGAAGACCATCTCGTGGCGCTTGGCCGGGTGGTACGGGCGCACATCGAAGGTGCTCACCACCCTGCTCGTGGCCGCCTCCGTCGGCTTCTTCCCTACTTCCTTGCGGACATGTACCACGAACTCGCCGGGTTCCTGTTTGCGGTACGTCCACGTGTATTCACCATCGAAACTGTCGCGGAAGATGTTGTGGATCTCGGTGGGATCCGTCGCTGCGATAAGTTCCATGATGTGGCCCTCCTCCATCATGCCGTAGCGATGGAAGACCACGTGCCGCAGGTCCTTCGGATCCATCTTGCGCAGGTCCATCAGCGTGGAGATATCGGTGAATTCGCGCCCCACGGAGTCCTCTTGGCGCGTCACCATCACCTTCCAATCGTGTCCGCCCCTCTGCAGGTATTCCCAGCCCACCACATCCCCGTGGATGGAGCGGAACTCGTAGTACAGCGGCAAAGGGTCGTGGTCGTTGATGAAGATGAAGCGTTCACCCACGGGCAGTTCCTTGAACAGTTTCAGCAGGGTGCGGTGCCGGTCGATGGGCACCATTACGCGCACGTCGAGTTCTTGGTGAAGGTGGACGGGGTCGCTCATGTTCGCTTGCGGCAGTAGCTCATTGCCGCCGGGCAAAGTAGGGAGGGCCGCGGTGCTGCCGGTTGACGTTTCTCAGGAGGGGGGAACAAACCGCCTCAACTAGGTAAACGGACGCGCGTGGTCAGATGGATATCGGACGCTCGCACGATTTGAGGGGGAGGGAACCGAGCGCGAGCTACTTGAATAGTGTCCATGAAACGAAAAAGCCCGGGATCACTCCAGGGCTTTTCCAATGCGATCGTTATCGCCTTCAGTGGATGCTCAACTTTTTCTCCAAGTCCTCCAAGTAGCCGCGGAACTGCTTGTCCGTCTCTTGCAGGTTGTTCACCGTACGGCAGGCGTGAAGCACGGTAGCGTGGTCCTTTCCGCCGCAGTGCGCGCCGATGTTGGCCAGTGAACTCTTGGTCATCTTCTTCGCGAAGTACATCGCGATCTGGCGGGCCTGTACCACTTCGCGCTTGCGGGTCTTGCTCTTCAGCAGTTCGATCGGCAGGTCGAAGTAGTCGCACACCACTTTTTGGATGTAGTCGATCGACACCTCGCGAGCGGTGTTCTTCACGAACTTGTCGATCATCTGCTTGGCGAGCTCCAGGTTCACCGCTTTCTTGTTGAGGGAGCTCTGCGCGATGAGGCTGATCATGGCGCCTTCCAGTTCACGGATGTTGGTGGTGATGCTGTACGCCAAGTATTCCACAACGTCCTTGGGCAGGTCGATGCCCTCGGCATACATCTTCTTCTGGAGGATGGCGATGCGCGTCTCGAGGCCGGGCGTCTGCAGGTCGGCGCTAAGGCCCCACTTGAAACGGGAGAGCAGGCGTTGCTCCATGCCGCTCATTTCCACGGGTGCCTTGTCGCTGCTGATCACCAGCTGCTTGCCACTTTGGTGCAGGTGGTTGAAGATGTGGAAGAAGACATCCTGTGTCTTTTCCTTTCCGGCAAGGAACTGCACATCATCGATGATCAGCACGTCCATCATCTGATAGAACTGCTGGAAATCGCCCATGGTGTTGTTCTTCACCGCTTCGATGAACTGTTGGGTGAACTTCTCGGCGGGCACGTAGAGAATGGTCTTCTCCGGGTGGTTGCGTTTGATCTCAATGCCGATGGCGTGGGCGAGGTGTGTCTTTCCAAGGCCCACGCCGCCGTAGATCAGTAGCGGGTTGAAGGCGGTGCCGCCGGGTTTTTGGGCAACGGCGAACCCGGCGCTGCGCGCGAGCCGGTTGCAGTCGCCTTCGATGAAGTTCTCGAAGGAGTAGTTGGGGTTGAGGTGGCTCTCTATCTTGATTTTGCGGAGGCCCGGGATGATGAACGGGTTTTTGATCGGGCTGTTCGCCACATCGATCGGGAGGCTCACCGCCGGGTTCTTCACTTCGCGTGCGTTGCTGGTCGGTACCCGCACGGTGTATGGATTGGTGCTCTTGATGCGGTTCTCCATGATGATGGAGTATTCCAAGCGCCCTTCGGCCCCGATCTCCTTGCGGATGATCTTCTTAAGCAGGCCGATGTAATGCTCTTCGAGCCATTCATAAAAGAACTGCGAGGGCACCTGGATGGTCAGGACGTTGTCGGCCATCTTCACCGCCCGGATCGGTTCGAACCAGGTTTTGAAGCTCTGCTGGCTAACGTTGTCCTTGATCACATCGAGGCACCGCCCCCAGATCTTTTCGTGGTCTTTCTTCATAGTGCTACCGGTGGGTTTACTCTGGTGGGGATGTGTGTATCGGATCGCTTCAAGCGTCGGCCTCTTTCAGAAGGGAGGCAAATATGAGCAGCGAACGGTGAAAAAAAAAGTGCATTCGCATTTGCGCGGATCGAATTATTTGCGATAACCGCCTCGAGTGTGCTGTTTTCTGTATCCCGCGCCCACCAAGGGTTTCCGAAGGGTGTGGGAATCCCGGCAAGAGGCATTACATGCGTGGGCCTAAGCGGAAAGCCGAATGTGCAACGCCTATTTTCAAGAACCTCCCCCAGGGTGCTTTTGGAAGGGTCGTGGAGTTGCATGGTGGAGGGTGCTTGGCGGTGAAGTTAGTGGATACAAGCCACGTTGTCGAGCACTGTTTTGTGCAGATCCCTTCCTATATTCCGACCCATGTTCAGCCACCAGACCACCGTACGCGTCCGATATGCCGAGACCGACAAAATGGGCTACGTCTACTATGGTACTTATGCACAGTATTTCGAAGTGGGCCGCGTGGAAGCCTTGCGGAGCCTGGGAATGTCGTACCGCCGCATGGAAGAGGAAGGCGTGATGCTTCCGGTGCGCGACCTCAAGGTGACCTACCACAAGCCGGCCTTCTATGATGATCTGCTCACCGTGCGCACCACCATCGTAGCGATGCCTTCCGTGCGCATCCAGTTCGCATACGAGGTGCGCAATGAAGCGGGGGAATTGATCAACGAGGCGGTCACCACCTTAGTCTTCATTGATCGGGAAACGAACAAGCTATGCCACGCGCCGGAGGAGCTGTTGGTCGCGCTGGCGCCGCATTTTTCGTGAAGGCTGAAATAGCTGACGAGGTTGTAGCTGGCAGTTGGCAGCAGTCCCCCCGATATGTATCGGGGCACCGATCACTATCCGCGGATCACCAAACTTGATCTGTGTTGATCTGATCTTCCTGCGTCATCTGTGTTCCATCTTGACCTCGACACCTATCCTCGTCCAGTTCTCCGTAAGCCCTTCCACTGCACTGCGTGCAACGGCCACGCGCAACAGGCAGCGTTCCGCGTAATCCGCTTGTAGAATTTCACCTTCACGGAGCAGCACGTCACGCTTCACCTCTTCTACTTGCGCATAGGAACACTGTACCGTTAGCTCCGTACGTACCACACGTTCCACGATGCTGTTGTTCGCCAGCGCTGCTTTCGCCGCGTCCGCGAAGGCATGGGATAGTCCCGCCTTTCCCAGTAAGGTTCCGCCGAAGTAGCGCACCACCACGACCGCGCAGTAGGTGAGATCAGCGCCTTGTAGCTGGCGGAGGATGGGCTTGCCCGCGCTGCCGGAAGGCTCGCCCGCATCGTAGGAGCGGTACTGTTCGCCGGCATCACCGAGCACCCAGGCATGGCAGATGTGACGGGCCGTGTGATGCGTCCGCGTGATCTCCACCTGTTGCTTTTTGAAGTCCTCCTCATCCGCTATCGGGAAGGCGTAGGCGAAGAACTTGCTCGCTTTTTCGCGCACCTCACCCGTGCTTTCCCCGGCCAGTGTGAAGTAGCGGTCGCTGCTCATGCCGGTGCTGAAATGATGAGGCAGAGCGCAACGATCGAGAGTGCGATGCCCACCCAATGCACCAAGTGGAGACGCTCCTTGAACAACACGACGGACGCGGCTGTGCCGATGAGGATCACGCCCACGTTCGCCAGCGGGAATACGATGCTCGCCTGCAGACCGCCACGTGAGAGCGCCAGTACCAGGAAGTAGATGGAGCCGTAGTTCACACCGCCCAACAGCGCACCCCAGAACCAAGTGCGCGGATGGAGAAGCGCGACGCGGTCCGTTCGAAAAACCAGCCAGCCCAGGCCGAAGAGCGCGGCGAAGCCGAAGATCATCGTGGGGAAGACCGCTTCGGTCATCGGCGTGACACGGGTGCGTTGCGCGGCATTGATCAGCACGTCGCTGATGGCGCTGGCGAAGAAGATCACCGGGAGCAACCACCAGCCTTTCGCGCCGCGCGTGCCGCCGCCCCAACTGCTGAAAGTGACGCCCAGCACGGCAAGTGCGATGCCGCTCCACGCCAGTGCAGAAGGCTGTTCGCGGAAGATGAGGACCGTGATCAACACGGTAAGGGCGAGGCTCATCTTACTGGCCACGGTAGTGGGGGATATGCCGATCCGCTGCGATGCAAGACCGATCAACTGAAAGAGCAGGATGAAGAGCCCGCCTTGCAATGCCGAAGGCATCCACAACAGGCTGATGTCGCCCGCAGCCCACGGCTTAGAGTAAACGAGGCCGAAAAGGAACGCCACTAAGTAGTTCACCACAATGGCCGGCAGTAGCGGGACCTTCCGCCTGTCGAAGAGCTTGAAGAAGACGAAGAGCACCGCGCCGAACAGCGCGGAGAGCATCACCAATGCCATGCGGGGTCAGGTGCTTCCGTACGCGTGTACAGGTGGATGTGATCACTGCCCGAGGTGAACGATCGCAATGGAGTGGTGGTCATCCTCGGTGCGGCTGTTCCCTGTTGCAGGAGCACGTCGCTGACGATCTCACGGGCTTCATCCCACAGACCCGCAGCGATGAAATGCCCCAGCAGTTCACCGCCGCCTTCTACCAGAACGGAACGCACCTTGCGACGATGCAACTCCTTCAGCAGTGTCGACAACGGATCGCTTTCGGGCGCGATCACCACCTGTTCCACTTCCACGTCCGTGCGCTTCTGCGCGGTGAAGAGCAGGGTAGGAGCACCATCTGTGAAGACCTTGGAGGCCGTAGGGGAAGCCGCGTACCGGTCCAGCACCACGCGCATCGGCGAACGCCCGGCCACGTGCCGAACGTTGAGCCGTGGGTCATCATTCAACACGGTGCGGCTGCCCACCATGATGGCCTGCTCCTCGCTGCGCCAGCGGTGCATGAGCACGTCCGAAGTGAACGAGCTGATGCGCTGTACTGCGCGGCCCTTGCGTGGATGTTGATCGAGGAAGCCGTCCGAGGAACGCGCCCATTTCAGAATGATGTAAGGACGTTGTTGTTCCACGGAAGTAATGAAACGCCGGTTCTGCCATCGGCATTTTTCACCCAGCACATCGGTGATCACGGCGATGCCCGCTCCGCGAAGCGTGACGATGCCTTGGCCGGCCACGCGCGGATCGGGATCGGTGCAACCCACCACCACGGTGCGGAGGCCGCGTGCGATCAACAGGTCCGCGCAAGGAGGTGTGAGGCCGGTGTGTGAACAGGGTTCCAGGGACACGTACATCATGGCATCCGCCGGGATCGCGCCATCACCGAACGTGTACAGGCACTCCACCTCGGCATGCGGTCCGCCATGTGCGCGGTGCCAGCCTTCGGCAAGGATGCGGTCGCCCTGCACGAGCACCGCGCCCACCATGGGATTGGGTGCCACCGATCCCGCACCGTTAGCGGCCAGCTGCAAGCAACGTTGCATCCATGTGGCATGCTCCATGGTGCGAAGGTCGGACAGGAAGAGTTGGAATTTATGAGCTCAGGGTCCCGAGGCGGAGTACCTGAGTGAAACTCAACGACTCTCCAGCAAGCGCTTTATCCGCTCCAGTTCCTCGTCGTTGCGGAAGGCGATCTCAATGCGTCCTTTGCCAGCGTCCGCCTGCTTCACGGCTACGCGCGTGCCGAACATGTTGGAAAGTTCTTTGCCGAGGTCTTTGTGCCGCGTGGCGCTTAGCTTCTTGCCGGTGGAGGATCCACGTCCCGCAGGGCGTTTGTCCTCACGGGCGAGTTCCTCCACTTGGCGCACGGAAAGCTGGCTTTCCACGATCCGGCGGTAGAGCTCGGCTTGTTTTTGGGGATCGCCGATGGTGATCAAAGCCCGGGCATGGCCCATGCCGATCTGCCGTTGGCGAAGGCCCAGTTGGATCTCCGGAGGAAGTTTCAGCAGGCGCAGGTAGTTCGCGACGGTCGCGCGGTCCTTGCCGACTTTTTCGCTCAGTCCTTCTTGCGTCAGGTGTACTTCATCGAGCAGCCGTTGGAAACTGATGGCCACTTCGATGGCATCGAGCTCTTCGCGCTGAATGTTCTCCACCAGCGCCATTTCCAGCATGCTCTCGTCGTTGGCGATGCGGATGTACGCGGGGATCATTTCCAGGCCGGCCACCTGTGAAGCACGGAAACGGCGCTCGCCGCTGATGAGCTGGTAGCGGTCGTAGCCCAACTTGCGCACGGTGACGGGCTGGATGATACCCAGCTCCTTGATGCTCTGTGCCAGCTCCAGAATGGCTTCCGGAGCGAAGACAGTGCGTGGCTGGAACGGGTTCGGTTCGATCTGCGATACCGGTATTCCCGCCGTGTTGCCCGCCACGCGTTGGGCACTCGGGTCTTGTACCGGATGTCGCGCGGTGATGTCCGTGCCGGGGTCTTCCAGCAGGGCGCTCAATCCGCGCCCAAGGCCTCGTTTTTTGCTCATTGTTCCTCGGCGATGGCGATGGTGCGCTCTTGTTCCTTGATGCGCGTCAGGTCATTTTTCTGGAGGACCTCGCGGGCCAGGTTCAGGTAGTTCACCGCGCCCTTGCTGCTGGCGTCGTGCATGATGATCGTCTGCCCATGGCTCGGCGCTTCGCCCAAGGCCACGTTGCGGTGGATCACTGTGTCGAACACCAGCTGCTGGAAGTGCGTCTTCACCTCTTCAACCACTTGGTTGGCCAAGCGAAGGCGGCTATCGTACATCGTGAGCAACATGCCCTCGATCATCAGTTCCGGGTTCAGGCGCTGTTGGATGATCTTGATGGTGTTCAGCAATTTGCCAAGTCCTTCCAGAGCGAAGTACTCGCATTGCACAGGTACGATCACGCTGTCCGCGGCCACTAGTGCGTTCACCGTCACCAAGCCGAGGGACGGTGAGCAATCGATGATGATGAAGTCGTACAGTTCGCGCAGCGGGTCCAGTACTTTCTTCATGCGGTGCTCGCGCTCCTCCATGTCGATCATCTCGATCTCCGCGCCCACTAAGTCGATGGAGCCGGGCAGGATATCGAGGTTCGGGTTGTCGGTGGTCTGGATCACATCCTTTGCCGGGGCGCCGTTGACGATGCTCTCATAAATGCTGGACTGGGTCTCGCGCGGGTCCAGGCCGGTGCCGCTGGTAGCGTTGGCCTGCGGATCCGCGTCCACGATCAGCGTCCGCCGCTCGAGGATGCCTAAGCAAGCGGCGAGGTTGATCGCGGTGGTGGTCTTTCCGACCCCACCTTTCTGGTTGACGATGGCGATGATCTTGGCCATGGGTGCTTTGTTTTTCTTGATCAGGGTTCAATGGTCTCCCCGATGGCGGGAAGGAGCAGGTTGATATTGGCCGCGGCGAAGGCGGTCTTGGCGGCTTCGATGTCGATGGTGATCGCCGGGAAGGTGTTGTAGTGCATGCCCACCACGGTGTTCACGCCCATGTAGCGTGCGGCTTCAACCGCGTCCGCATAGCCCATGGTATAGTTGTCGCCGATGGGCAGGCAGGCGAAGCGAAGGCTGTAGCGCTTGAGCAGTTGCATGTCCAGCATCAGGCCGGTGTCGCCCGCGTGGTGGATGTTGCCCTCGCCGGTGCGGATGACGAAGCCGCACGGGTCCCCGCCGGAACCACCGTCGGGCATGGTGCTGCTGTGCTGTGCCACGGTGAGGCGCACACGGAAAGAGCCAAGGTCCGCCTCTCCGCCGATGTTCATCGGGGTGGCGTGTTTGATGCCTTTGGCCTCGTACCAGGAACAGATCTCCGCGTTGCTCACCAACATGGCCCCCGTGCGCTTGAGGATGGCTTGGGCATCGGCCACATGATCGCCGTGGCCGTGGGAGAGGAGCACGTGCGTGGCAGGGATCTTTTCCATGTCGATCGCCTTCGCCAAAGGATTGCCGCTAATGAAGGGGTCGAACAGCAACTGCGCATCACCGGTCTGTATGCCGATGCAGCTATGTCCGTAGTAGGTGAGTTTCATGCTGAACTGTTGATCACTTGCGGGCTTCCAGAAGCCGTTGGGTCAACGTTTTGACGGGGCGAATGTAGCCCGCCATCCACCCCGGTCCCGGTGCCGCTGCCCGGATACTTTTGAACGATCGCGTGTTCCGGGCAGCCGTTCCGGAAGCCCTGCACCTGCTAAAAATCCCAAGCGGGGCGAGAGGCGTGGTGACGCAGGCTACCTTCACCGATCGTTGATGGTTTCCGCAGATCGCGCCGCCCATCGGCTTTCCTTCCATTCACTTGGTGGCCTTCCACCACAATACGCTCAACCATGTTCGACCAGATCCTGCAAACCCTCGAAAAAGAAGCCGCTCCCGCGCTGATGGCCAAGCTGGGTCTCGACCAGAAACAGGCTTCCGGCTCGGTCAATGCGGCCGCGTCCAGCGTAAAGGAGGTCATCTCCGGCGGCGGTGGATTCGGCATGGACGACCTTGCCAACCTCTTCAGCAACAGCCAGAACACCACCGGTGCCGATGGTATCCTGGGCAAGGTCGGTTCGTTGCTCCAGAGCAAACTCACCGGCCAAGTGGGCTTGGACGCCAATAAAGCCGGCGGTGTATCGGCCATGTTGCTCCCGATTGTCACCGACCTCATCACCAAGCATGTTGGCGGGGACACGAGTAAGCTCAGCAGCATGCTCGGCGATCTCACAGGCAACAGCGGCGGCATGGCCGATATGGCGAAAGGCATGCTGGGAAAGCTCTTTAAGTGATCACATTGCCGATCGCCCGCACCACAGGCAGGTGAACGGTAGTACTTTCTTTACTGGGGAACGGGGCTTTGGCCCCTTTTCTCTTTTCCTTCGTTCCCTCAAATCGTATGTGACCATGCCCACCATCGCCGATCTCACCGCCGCCATGCAGGCGGGCTACACCTTCAAAGGAGATACCATCGAGCTTGGCGGCCCGCTCTTCAACGGCGAATGCCCCCCCGGCACCACCGTGAAATTGCCACTGAAGATGATGAACCGGCACGGCCTCATCGCCGGTGCCACCGGAACGGGTAAAACGAAAACGCTCCAAGTTCTCGCTGAGCAGCTTTCCCTAAAAGGCGTGCCCACGTTGCTGATGGACATCAAGGGCGACCTCAGTGGCATCGCTGCACCGGCGGAAGGGAATCCCAAGATCGATGCACGACAGCAGAAGATGGGCATCGCGTGGGAACCCCTCACTCTGCCTGTGGAACTGCTCAGCCTCAGCATGGAACCCGGCGCGCAGCTCCGCGCCACCACCAGCGAGTTCGGCCCGGTGCTTTTGAGCCGGATCCTCGAGCTGAACGACACGCAGAGCAGCGTGCTGTCCCTGATCTTCAAGTATTGCGATGACAAAGGCTGGCCGCTGCTGGACATCAAGGACCTGCGCAGCATGCTCATCTACACCACCGGCGATGGCAAGGACGACATCGCGAAGGAGTATGGCCAGGTGAGCGGCGCTTCTGTCAGCACCATCATGCGCAAACTGATCGAGCTGGAGCAGCAAGGCGCGGACACGTTCTTCGGTGAACGCAGCTTCGACCCGGCGGACATGCTGAAGCTCCGCGATGGCAAGGGCGTGATCCACATCGTGCGCCTCACGGACATCCAGGACCGGCCGCGCCTTTTCAGCACCTTTATGCTTTGCCTGCTGGCGGAGATCTACTCCACCTTCCCCGAAGTGGGCGACGCCGACAAGCCGAAGCTCGTGATCTTCATCGATGAGGCCCACCTGATCTTCGACAACGCCACGAAGCCCTTGCTGGACCAGATCGAAAGCATCATCAAATTGATCCGCTCCAAGGGCGTGGGCATCTACTTCTGCACGCAGGATCCCAGCGATGTGCCGGACAGTGTGCTCGGCCAGCTCGGCATGAAAGTGCAGCACGCCCTCCGTGCCTTCACAGCGAAGGACCGCACCACCATCAAGAGGACCGCGCAGAACTACCCGCTCACCGACTTTTACAATTCCGAAGAACTGCTCACCTCCATGGGCATCGGCGAGGCCATGATGACGGTGCTCGGCGACAAGGGCATGCCCACTCCGCTCGCGCATACGCTGGTCCGCGCACCCGGAACACGCATGGACATCCTAACGCCCGACGAGCTGAAAGCCCTTGTCGCCAAGAGCGAGCTGGCGCCGAAGTACAATGAGGTGATCGATCGGGAGAGTGCGGCGGAGATCCTCGAAAAACGCTTGAAGGAACATCAAGAAAGGGGACCGGATTCGAAAGAAACGCCGACCAAGAAGAATAAAGCGACGAAGGAGGAACCCGGCGTGCTGGACAAGATCAGCAAGAACACCATGGTCCGGCAGCTCGGCCGCACCGCATTGCGCGAACTCACCCGCGGGCTACTGGGTGTGCTGGGCGTGAAGTCCCGCCGATGAATGCGTTGCATGGGCCGGGGCTGCTTCTTGTCGCCTTGGTGATCGGTGTCGGCTGTGGCATGGCCGTGCCGCAGGAAACTAGCGTTGCACAGCGAAAGGCGGTTCCCGTGAAGTCCCTGAAGTCCATGAAAGGGCAGGCTGTTGTGAGCTACAACGTGGAGAACCTCTTCGATACCAAGGACGATCCCACGATCAACGACGAAGATTTCCTGCCTAAAGGAAAGCTCCAATGGACCGATGCCCGCTACCGCCAAAAGCTGGACCATCTGGCCGGGGCGATCACCTGGGCCGGCGATGGTCAACCCGTGATCATCGGGCTGGCGGAAGTGGAGAATGCCACGGTACTGAAGGACCTGATCGGGACCGGCCCGCTGAAGAACGCGGGATATACCATCGTCCACTTCGATTCGCCGGATGAGCGCGGGATCGACGTGGCCCTGTTGGTGCGTTCAGCCTACGCGAATGTGCTGCACGCGGGACCTTTGCATGTGGATCTCGGGAGCGACCGCACGCGCGACGTGCTTTATATGGAACTGCAACTCGCAGGCGGTGATACGTTGCGCGTGTTCCAAAACCATTGGCCGAGCAGGGGCGGAGGGGAGCGCGTTTCCGCGCCCAAACGGATGGCCGCTGCCCGCGTGGTGTGCGCCAAACTTGACGATCTGTTCACCGCAACCCCGAAGGCCAAAGTGCTCATCATGGGCGACTTCAACGACTATCCGGACGATGTCAGCATCCGCAATGGATTGCGTGTAGTCTGTGAGCTTTCCGAAAAAGCAGATCTCTTCAACCTGATGTGCATGGATCAGCCGCCCAACAGCGGCAGCTACCAATACCAAGGCGAATGGGGATGGCTGGACCAGATGATCGTGAGCCGGGCCCTACTGAACGGCCCCGGTCTCACCATAGGTCCTGCCAGTGCCTGCCGGGATGACCGGCTGTTCTTCAAACACCCCAAGTACGGCCCTTCACCGGACAAAACGTACAGCGGCGGGCACTACAAAGGTGGCTTCAGTGATCACTTGCCGGTGGTGGCGAAGTGGCGGTGACCAGGTCAGCCGATCGTGTGCGACCCCGGCTCTAAGGCCGGGGTGACAACTATGGGGGGAGCGGGTGCTCGATCAATCGTGATCCTCCGCATCCGCCTTCTTGATCTCCTCGTCCAGGATCTCATCGATCCTCTTCCGCGTCACATCGTTGATCTTGTCGTCCGTCTTCGCCTGTTTCTTCATGAAGCGGAACATGGCGTTCTTCTTGATCTCGTAGGCCACGTACTGCGTGTATTCCTTGGTGGTCTCGTTGTAGCGCGTCTCCTCGCCGACCTTCCGCAGGTCCGCCATCTCGGTGTTCATCACCTCCCGCACCAAGGACTGGAACTTGTCAGCCACCTCAGTAGCTTCCGCATTTTCCGTCTGTCCCAGGTATTGGTCCGTCACGGTGCGGATGTTCGTCTTCACTTGGGCGGCCAGCTGGTTCTTCGCATCGATGTCGGCCTTGCCGCGCGCGATGTTCTGCTTCACGCTCACACCACTGCCGGTGCCGCGGAAAAAACGGTTGTTGCTCTCGTACTTGTTGCCTGTAAAAGGCATCTTCACCTTCGCACCGGCGGGGCTGCTGCTTTTGCAGGCCGGAAGCGAAAAGGCCAGCATGGTCAGTAGGGGAAGCAGGGTGAAAAAGTGAACCGGTCTGGTGGGGAAGGGGCGCATTTCGATTTTTTTTTGGTACTAACGGAAAATCATGCCAAGGATAGGTGACACAATGGAATTGGACCGCCCGTTTCCGGGAAAAATCGCAACTTTCGGAAAATCCGACCACCATGAGAGCACTTAAAACACTTTTGATCATCCTCCTTGCCGTTGTGGCCTTGGCGGTGATCTTGGGCTTGATGGGCCCGAAAAGTTCCACGGTTTCCCGGTCCGTAGTGATCCATGCCAAGGCCCCGACCGTATTCGCACATGCCAACTCTTTGCAACACATGCAGGAGTGGAGCCCATGGAGTAAGAAAGACACGGACATGGAGGTCACCTATTCCGGTGAGGAGGGCATGGTGGGCCAGACCAGCACGTGGTCCGGGAATGCTGATGTAGGCAAGGGAAAGCAAGAGATCACTGCGATGGTCCCGGACAGGAACGTGGACCTGGATCTCACCTTCATCGAACCGTTTGCGGCGGTGGCCAAGGCCGATCTTGACCTGGAGGCCATGGGTGACAGCACCAAGGCCACGTGGACCTTCTCCGGTGAAAATGGCTTCTTCAGCCGGATCTTCCTGATGTTCAATGATATGGACAAGATGGTAGGACCCGATTTTCAGGACGGACTTCTGCAGTTGAAAGCCCTTTCCGAGACTGATGCGGTGAACATGGCGGCCGAGGACGCTGCCAAGACCTATCGCGGATACCGGATCGAGACGGTGGAGCGTCCTGAGATGACCTACGCGGGCAAGCGGGACGTGGTGAAGTGGGAAAAGCTCGGAGCCTACTTCGGAAAAGTGTTCCCACAGTCCGCACAAGCGGTGGAGAAAGCCAATGTGGGAATGGCCGGGGCACCGAGCGCGCTGTATTACAAATGGGACACGGTGGGCCACCAGGCCGATGTCTTTGCCGGCGTTCCCATTCAAGCGGCCTCTGACGTGAAGGTACCCGGATGTGAGATCGTGACCGTGCCGGCCGGCAAAGCGCTGATGATCGTCCATACCGGTCGATTGGACGGGACGGGGACCGCACATGAGGCGATGGACGATATGATGACGGCGAAGGGATTACATCTGCGCTTTGCGGCGGTGGAGGAGTACGTCACCGACCCTGCTCAGGAGCCGGATACTTCGAAGTGGGTAACGAACATCTGCTATCCTGTGGAATAGACGGAAGGATGGTTCTGAAGCAGGGCTGCCGAATTGGTGGCCCTTTTTCTTTGCCAGAGCACTGGGATTTGAAGTAATGAAGGGAGGGATTGCGCGAGGCGCGCTTTCCCGTGGAGGGGAGGCTTCAACGCTGCGGCCGCTTCGCTGCCTTTGATGCCGTAATCCCGGATGACGCCTGAAGCAAGCTTCGCGTCTTCCTGGCTTGCGGCATCGCCCGCTGCGCGGGCAGCGTTGGCGGAGAGGGAGGGATTGCGCGAGGCGCGCTTTCCCGGAGGGGGAGGCTTCGATCGGCGACCCGCTACGCGGGTCCCGCATGAATGCCGAAGACCGCCCTTCCAAGCGAGCTTGGTCGCGGCCTTTAGCATTCATGCCCCCGCTGCGCGGGGCCGATCGGCGGAGAGGGAGGGATTCGAACCCCCGTTACCCGTGAGGGTAAAGCGGTTTTCAAGACCGCCGCATTCGACCGCTCTGCCACCTCTCCTTTGTGTGCGCTTGTCCAATGGCGCGCGAAGTTATCCGAAGCTGCTCAAAGAAGAAGCCCTCCATAAAAGAGGGCTTCGGGGGTGGAGCAAAAGAGATTCGAACTCTCGACCTCCGCATTGCGAACGCGGCGCTCTAGCCAGCTGAGCTACTGCCCCATGCCGCAAATATCGGAACCGGATCGGTTCATGACATTGGAAATTGAGATCGCGGTCACATTTCCGGTAATTGCCCTCCACGGGAGTATTGCCAACGGCATGTCCTGGAACTTCCGCCAATGTGTTGCAACGGCCAAGTTCAGGATGTTGAAAACCGCGCCCCACCTTTGCCCGATGTCACTCCGCACGGACACCTGTACCGTCCAAGCCTTCTTGGACGAGCACCGCGAAGCCTTGATAGCCGTTCATGGGCCGACAGAGGCACGTGCCATGCTCCGTGCTGTTTTTCAGGACCGGCTCGCTTTGGCCTTTCCGGAATCGGAGCCGGAGCGCCTGCTGACCCCGGAGGAGCTGGCATCACTGCAGGAGCCGCTGGAACGTTTGCGGGCCGGCGGACCGCTCCAATATGTGCTCGGCCATGTGGATTTTCACGGACTGCGCATCGCTGTGGATCCACGGGTATTGATCCCGCGCCCGGAGACAGAGGAACTGGTGGACCGCATCATCCGTTCTTCTGCCCAACCTCCTGCGACCATTGTTGACATCGGCACCGGCAGCGGCTGTATCGCCTTGGCGTTGAAGAAGGCCTTCCCGCAGGCGAAGGTGGTCGGCGTGGATATCAGTCCTTCCGCTTTGGAGCTGGCACGGGCCAATGCACAGGCGAACGCGCTGGAGGTGGAGTGGACCGCGTGCGACGCACTCGGGCCGGAGCTGGCGCCTTTGCTGAAGAAGGTACGGTCGTCCGGTGGAATGCACGTAGTGTCCAATCCGCCGTACGTCCCCTTTAGCGACAAAGCTTCCATGCAGGATCAGGTGCTTCGCCATGAGCCGCACCTCGCACTTTTCGTGGAGGATGCCGATCCCCAGCTGTTCTATCGCGCCATCTCCGCCGCATCCGCTTCCGCCATGGGGCAAGGGGATGTGCTCTGGTTCGAGGTCCACTATCGCCATGCGCACGATACCATGGCTGTTGTGAAGGCCGCCGGTTTTGAAGAGGCAAAATTGATCAAAGACCTTTCCGGAAACCCGCGGTTCATTCGCGCGCAGAGGTGATCTTTGCGCGCATGGACCGCGAACAGGCCGCGAAACGCATTGCTGAGCTCAGCACTGAATTGGAGCGTCATAACCATCTGTACTACGTGGAGGTTAAGCCGGTGATCTCGGATCGCGACTTCGATCTCTTGATGAAAGAGTTGGAAGCCCTGGAAGCCCAATGGCCGCAGCTCGCTTCCCCCAACAGCCCCACCCAGCGCGTAGGCGGCGACATCACCAAGGAATTTGCCACGGTGCCGCACCGCTGGCCCATGCTCTCCCTCAGCAACAGCTACAGCCGGGAGGAGGTGGAGGAGTTCGTGCAGCGGATCGTGAAGGAGTACGGTAAGGTCACTTTCACCATGGAGCTGAAGTACGACGGTGTGGCCATCAGCCTCACCTACCGGAACGGCGAACTCGTGCGCGGCCTCACCCGAGGCGACGGGGAAAAGGGTGACGACATCACCGCGAACGTCCGCACCGTGCGCTCGATCCCGTTGCGCCTGCGCGGCAACCCGCCTGCCGAACTGGAAGCGCGCGGCGAGATCCTCATGGGCCGGAAGGCATTCGAGCAACTGAACAGGCAACGGGAGGAGGAAGGAGAAGAGCTCTTCGCCAACCCGCGCAACACCACCGCCGGTACGTTGAAACTGCAAGATCCGAAGATCGTGGCCAAGCGCGGGCTTCAGAACTTCATTTACACCCTCCAAGCCGAGGAATTGCCCACGCGCAGCCAGTACGACAACATCATGCAATGCCGCGAATGGGGTTTCCGCACGCCCGACCATGCGAAGCGTTTCATTGAGCAGACCGATACGCTTGAGGGCATCATGGACTTCATCGCACACTGGGACAAGGCGCGGTATGATCTGGATATCGCAATGGACGGTGTGGTCATCAAGGTGGACAACATTGACCTGCAGGAGGAACTGGGCCTGCGCGCCAAAAGCCCGCGCTGGGCCATCGCCTACAAATTCCAGGCGGAACAGAAATTCACCCGGCTCAACGGCGTGGAGTTCAACGTGGGCCGCACCGGGGCGGTCACCCCCGTGGCCCTGCTGGAGCCCGTGGAACTCGCGGGCACCACCGTGAAGCGCGCCAGCATCCACAACGCTGACCAGATCGCCAAGCTGGACCTCCACATCGGCGACATGGTGCAGGTGGAGAAAGGCGGCGAGATCATCCCCAAGATCACCGCCGTGGACATCGCTCGTCGCGCGCCCGGTGCCGTTCCTGTGAGCTATCCCGCATTATGCCCCGCATGCGGCACCGCCCTCGTCCGCGATGAAGGCGAGGCACAGCACTACTGCCCGAACGAACATGCCTGCCCGCCACAGATCATGCGTAGGATCGAGCACTTCGTAAGCCGCAAGGCCATGGATATCGACGGGCTGGGCGGGGAGACCGTGGAGGCTTTGTTCCGAGCGGACCTGATCCACAATGTGGCCGATCTCTACGACCTAAAGCAGGAGCATCTCCTCGATCTGGGCAAAGGCTGGGGCGAGCGCAGCACCCAATTGATCGTCGACGGGATAGCGGCCAGCAGGACCGTGCCCTTTGAGCGGGTGCTCTTCGCCTTGGGCATCCGCCACGTGGGGGAGACGGTCGCGAAAAAGATCGCACGGGCCGTGGGAAGCATCGATCGGCTTGCCGATATGACCTCGGAAGAACTGACCGCCGTGGATGAGGTCGGGACGGTGGTAGCAGCCAGTATCCTGGATTTCTTCAGCGCAGAAGGAAACAGGGCCATTATTCAACGGCTCCGTGAAGCCGGGCTGGAATTGGCCATGGACATCACCGCCGCCCGTCCCCAAGGTGACCGCCTCAAAGGATCATCTTTCGTGGTCTCAGGGGTTTTTGAGACCTTCACGCGGGATGGCATCAAGGAGGCCATCGAAGAAAACGGTGGAAAAGTGAGCGGTTCTATCAGTAAGAAAACGAGCTTTGTGGTCGCGGGCGCCGATATGGGTCCGGCGAAACGGGCAAAAGCCGAGGAACTGGGAGTGAAAGTGATCGACGAGGTTGAATTCAAGCGGATGATAGAGGCATGAAGCTGCTGGACAGCATCAAAGAATGGCTGGGCCGACGTGCGCTGCTGAAGGAGACCGCTCCGGACCGTAGACCCGTGGCCAAGAACTTGGCGGCTTCCGTGAAGGTGGGCATCCTGTACATGGTCACCGATGAGGACGCGCATAACAAGGTGCGCAACTACGTCAAGAAGATCAAGGAGGAGCTGGGTATCACCAGGATCATGGCCCTCGGCTATTTCGATGCCAAGGAGCTGCCTTTTTATCTCCACGCCAAACTCAATTTCGACGTATACTCGTTGAAGGACCTTAATTGGTACCGCATTCCGCACGGGAACATCGTACAGAATTTCATCGCCGAGGAGTACGATGTGCTCATCGACCTCACTGTACACGACAGTCTGCCACTTCAGTACGTCATGGCCAAGAGCAAGGCCCGGTTCAAGGTGGGCCGCCTTGGCGATACCAATGCCCATTTCCTGGACATGATGATCGACACGGCCGGCGCGGACAGCCTTCCCCAGTTGGTCGCCAATATCCACCGGTACCTGATGATGATCAATGCCCCCAAGGAGGTGCCTTCCTTAAACTGAAATTTCCATGGACAACCGTTTTCAAGGCCTCGGCGTGGCTCTCATCACGCCCTTCCGCGCCAATGGCGCCATCGACCATGCCGCATTGGCCAAGGTGATCGAACATCAGATCACCGGCGGCATCGATTTTCTCGTGGTGATGGGCACCACCGGCGAAAGTGCCACCATATCCACCGAAGAGAAGAAGCAATTGCTGGCACAGGTGATCGAGGTGGTGCACGACCGCGTGCCCATCGTGCTCGGCATCGGGGGCAACAACACCGCCGAGGTCATCGAGCAGTTCCAAGCTTTCGACATGGACGGCGTGGACGCGATCCTCAGCGTCAGCCCGTACTACAACAAGCCCACGCAGGAAGGCATCTACCAACACTACAAGGCGCTGGCGCAGGTCAGCCTGCGTCCGATCATCCTCTACAACGTGCCGGGCCGCACCATGAGCAACATCACGGCCGAGACCACCTTGCGCCTCGCCCGCGACTTCAAGAACATCATCGCCATCAAGGAGGCCAGCGGGAACCTCGATCAAGTGGGCCTGATCCTGAAGCACCGCCCCAAGGATTTCTTGGTCATCAGCGGCGATGATGCGCTTACGCTCCCGATGCTCGCCATGGGTGGAGACGGCGTGATCAGCGTGGTCGGCAATGGCCTTCCTGAGGAATTTGGACGCTTGGTCCATTCTGCCATGAAAGGTGACTTCGGGACCGCCCGCAAGGAGCATCTCAAGCTCATTGAACTCATCACCCTGCTCTTCGTGGAAGGCAATCCCGGCGGTATCAAAGAGGTGCTGAAGTCCCTCGGCCTCTGCGACGTTCACATGCGGCTCCCGCTGGTACCCGTGAGCGAAGGCACGGCCAAGAAGATCCATCAAGCCTTGGCGGATGCTGAGGTGGTGAAGCTTTGACAAACTGATAGTCGGCAGTGGCAGTTGGCAGCGGCCAGTTGTCCGATCACCAGCCACCGATCACTACGTCGTATTTCTCCGCGCCTCTGCGTCCAAAACAACTCATGGATCTCCTCGCCCTCGACTTCGAGACCGCCACCAACGACCCGGACAGCCCCTGTGAAATGGGTCTGGCCATCGTGCGCAACGGCCAGGTCAGCGAGGTGCGAAACTGGCTGATCAAGCCGCGCCAATGGCCGTATTTCTCGCCGTTCACCATCGCGGTACATGGCATCCGTCCGCAGGATGTGGCCAATTCGCCAAGCTTCGCGGAAGTATGGGAAGAGGCCATGCCCTTGATGCAAGGCAACGTGGTGGTGGCCCACAACGCGGCCTTCGATATGAACGTCCTGCGCAGCACGCTGCTGAGCCACCGGCTGCCGCTGCCCACCTTCAGCTATTTCTGTAGCGTGAGCCTCTGTCGCCGGGTATGGCCGGGCCATAAAGGCTATGGGCTGAGACCGATGTGCGACATGCATGGGATCCAGTTTGCGCACCACCGCGCCGGGAACGATGCCGAGGCCGCTGCGAAACTGGTGTTGTGTGCCAGCCGGAAGGCCGGCGTTACCAACGTGGATGACCTGCTGAAGCAAAGCAAGTTGAAGTGCGGTGGATTAAGCCCGCAAGAGCATCGGACTCCGGGAGGGAAGGTGACTTTGCTTGCTTAGTTGTCGGTTGTCCGTTGTCAGGCCTGGCCGCGACCGGCCCGCGACCTGCCGTAGCGATCCAATGCAGTCGGACAACTCACAACGGACAACTGACAACTGATCTTGACAACTGACAACCAACAACGAAAAAGGGCCACTCCTCACGGAATGGCCCTTCAGTACCGGATAAGTTCCGGAGACAACTCTATTTCACTTTATCCACAATGGCCTTGAAGCCTTCGGAATCGCTGAAGGCGATCTCGGCAAGGGCTTTGCGGTCCAAGGTGATCTCGGCGATCTTCAGCTTGTTCATGAAGACGCTGTACGACATGCCGTGCTCGCGGACGGCGGCGTTGATACGCTGGATCCAAAGGGCGCGGAAGTCGCGCTTCTTGATCTTGCGACCGATGTAGGCGTGGTTGTATCCTTTCTCAACGGTGTTCACCGCAACGGTGAACACGTTTTTTCTGCGGCCGAAATTGCCTTTGGCCTTCTTGAGGACCTTTTTGCGGCGGGCGCGGCTGGCGACTTTATTCTTTGCGCGTGGCATCTTTCTCTTTGTTTTCGGGCTGGAGCGTCCGTGCGGTGACGGCTCTTTGGTGCTTCAAGCCCTGGTTAACCCCGCCGTTTACCCGGCAGGAAACGGTCTTACTTCAGGAGCAGCAGGATAGCCTTCTCGTCGTGGCTGTGCACCAACGTGGTCTTCTGCAAGTTGCGCTTCCGCTTCTTGTGCTTCTTGGTAAGAATGTGGTTGTGATACGCGTGCTTGCGCTTCACTTTGCCCGTGCCCGTAAGCTTGAACCGCTTCTTGGCACCGGACTTCGACTTCATCTTCGGCATGGCCTCTCTGTGTTGATCGAACGTTCGGGGCGCGAATTTCGTGATTTTTCCTGAATATGGGACAAACCTGCCGATTTTTCTTCGCGACCTGGGGGGGTGGGGAAGCTACAAGCCACAAGCTCCAAGCCTCAAGCTTGCGGCTTATGGCTTGTGGCTATATACTCAAGGTTCGAGACTCCCGACTTAAGAAGCGGAACTTACTTCTTCTTCTTCGGGATCAAGTACATCATCATCCGCTTGCCTTCCAGCTTGGGCATGCTCTCCACCACGCCGATGTCCTCCAACTCTTGGGCGAACTTCAGCAGCAGGATCTCGCCGCGCTCCTTGAAGACGATGGTGCGGCCCTTGAAGAAGACGAACGCCTTCACCTTGTGGCCTTCCTCCAGGAAGCGGCGGGCGTGTTTGAGCTTGAAGTTGAGGTCGTGTTCGTCCGTGTTGGGGCCGAAGCGGATCTCCTTCATCTCGATCACGGCCTGCTTGGCCTTGATCTCCTTCTGCTTCTTCTTGAGGTCGTACAGGAACTTTTTGTACTCGATGATCCGGCACACGGGCGGATCGGCGCTGGCGCTGATCTCCACCAGGTCCAAGCCTTTTTCCTCGGCCATTTTCAGGGCCTGTTCAATGGGGTAGATGCCCTGCTCTATGTCATCGCCAACTACGCGCACCTCGGGAACCCCGTAGATGCGGTCATTGATGCGGTGCGGGTCTTCGCGGACTACGCGGCCGCGCGGACGGCGGCCGCCTGCGGGGCGAGGTGGGCGTGGGCCCAAGGGACGGAAGGGGGGTCGTTTTGCCAAACTTGCTGTTCGTTCGTTTTCCTGATGATACTAGGCTGCGGAAAGACTGGCCTGGATGCGGTCCTTCACCAGCTTCTCGAATTCGTTGGGGGTCATGGATCCCAAGTCGCCCTGGCCCTGCTCGCGCACGGAGATGGTCCCTGCGTCGGCTTCTTTTTCGCCAATGATGAGCATGAACGGCGTCTTCGCTATTTCTGCGTCGCGGATCTTGCGACCGATCTTTTCGTTCCTCTCGTCAATGATGGCGCGAATATCGCATTCTTTCAGCAATTCAGCCACTTGTTGCGCCGTTTCGTTGAATTTTTCGCTGATCGGTAGGACTATGGCCTGCTCAGGCGTCAACCAAAGCGGGAAACGGCCTGCGGTATGCTCGATCACTACGGCTAAGAAACGCTCCAAGCTGCCAAATGGTGCGCGATGGATCATCACCGGCCGGTGCTTGGCATTGTCGCTGCCGGTGTATTCCAGCTCGAAACGCTCGGGCAAGTTGTAGTCCACCTGGATGGTGCCTAACTGCCAGCGGCGGCCTATGGCGTCCTTCACCATGAAGTCCAGCTTCGGCCCGTAGAACGCGGCTTCCCCGTATTCGATGAAGGTCTTCAGTCCTTTTTCGGCGGCAGCCTCGATGATGGCATTCTCCGCCTTTTCCCAGTTCTCGTCGCTGCCGATGTACTTCGTGCGGTCCACTTTGTCGCGCAGGCTGATCTGGGCCTCGTAATCGTTCAGGCCAAGGGCTTTGAAGACCAACAGTACGAGGTCGATCACCTTCATGAACTCCTCCTTCACCTGGTCAGGGCGGCAGAAGAGGTGGGCATCGTCCTGCGTGAAGCCCCGTACGCGGGTAAGACCGTGCAATTCGCCGCTTTGCTCGTAGCGGTAGACGGTGCCGAATTCCGCGAGGCGCAACGGGAGGTCCTTGTAGCTGCGTGGGCGGCTGGCAAAGATCTCGCAGTGGTGCGGGCAGTTCATGGGCTTCAGCATGAATTCCTCGCCTTCGTGCGGGGTATGGATGGCCTGGAAACTGTCCTGCCCGTATTTCTCGTAGTGGCCGCTGGTGATATAGAGCTGCTTCAACGCGATGTGCGGCGTGGCCACTTGCAGGTAGCCGCTTTTCTCCTGTGCGGTCTTCATGAAGTTGATGAGCCGCTCGCGCAGCGCTGCACCCTTGGGCAGCCACAGCGGAAGGCCGGCGCCCACCTTCTCGCTGAAGGTGAACAGGTCCAGTTCCTTGCCGAGCTTGCGGTGGTCGCGCTTCTTGGCTTCCTCCAGCAGCACGAGGTATTCGTCCAGTTCCTTCTGCTTGGGGAAGGTGATGGCGTAAAGGCGGGTGAGCTGCTTGCGCTTCTCATCGCCGCGCCAGTAGGCCCCGGCCACGCTGAGCACCTTCATCGCTTTGATGGACGAGGTGTCCGGCAGGTGCGGCCCGCGGCAGAGGTCGGTGAAGTTGCCTTGAGTGTAGAAGCTGATGGTGCCGTCCTCGAGGCCGTCGATCAGCTCCAGCTTGTATTCGTCGCCCTTCTCCTTGAAGTAGGCGATGGCCTCGGCCTTGGGCACTTCGCGGCGGGCGAAGACTTCCTTCCTAGAGGCCAACTCCTTCATCTTGTCCTCGATGGCCTTGAAGTCAGCGTCGCTGATCACCTTGTCGCCCAGGTCGATGTCGTAGTAAAAGCCGTTCTCGATGGGCGGACCGATCCCGAATTTGGTGCCGGGATAAAGTGCTTCCACGGCTTCCGCCAGCAGGTGCGCGCTACTGTGCCACATCGTGGCCTTGCCCTCGTCGTCCTTCCAAGTGAGCAGTTGCACGGTGCAATCGCCGGGCAAAGGGCGGTTCGCTTCGCGCACCTCGCCGTTCACCTTGGCGGAAAGCACGTTCCTCGCCAATCCTTCGCTGATGCTGAGGGCCACGTCCATGGCGGTGGCACCTTGCTCATATTCCCGGACAGTTCCGTCCGGCAGGGTCACATTGATCTTCATCGGTTCGCATTTCCCGCCATACCCCGCAACAAGCGCGGGGCAAGCTTACGGCGGTGCCCCGGCATGCGCCGGGAGGGCGGCGAAGGTAAGGATGGCCCGGAACGAACGAAGCGCCCTTTTGAGGCGCTTCGTGGAGAATGGTAGAAAACAGGGTGACCTCCTTAAAACTTGAGGGTAAGTCCCGCTCCAATGTTGGAGACCGACGAACCGGCTTCAGCAAACACACCGAAGTTGTTCGTGAAATACCAATGTGCCCCCACCAGCACTCCGGCAACAGGGTGTACGCCCTTGCCGCTGTCATACAAACTGTTGTAGCGGTACCCGTAGTAGTTGTAGTAGTAATTGTCGTAGTAGTCGTCCAGATTATCGGTACGGACCGATAGACCGAGGATCACGCCGCCATACACGTCAAGCTTGTCGTTCTTGTGCCACGAATTCCAGTGGTAGGTGCCGCGCACAGCAAATGTGTATGCTTTACGTTGCCATTTGTAGTTATTATAGGTGCCATTGTCAATGCTGCTCTTATAGGCTACAAGTGCACCAATGCCCACAACCCCGGGACCGGCCTTGAACCCCATTCCGTGATCATAGTTCAACATGAACACCGGACCGAATCCAAAAAGGCCACCAACACCGGCACCAAGGCCGATCACATTGTCGCCGCCATCAAAACCCTGGGCGGAGAGGCTTGCAGGGACGCTTGCCGCAACGAGCAGCACGCTAAGTGACTTTAGTATCCTGTTCATTTTTCAGGTGAGGTTATTGTTGGTGCAAATATGGGGTGATCCCTTGAATTGCCACTACGGCTATTTCTATAGCGGGCAGATCTGCACCCCCCTCTGTGGATATGATCCAATGGCGTAGGCCGCAGGTTGCATCCGAGCCGCTACGTTTGGGGGGAATTTAACACCCATGCTCCTCAATTCCGACGAAGTCTCGTTCGACATCGGTGCTTTGCTTTTGCGCCTTTCGGCTGCCGGCACCTTGTTCTGGCAACACGGTTGGGGCAAGCTCCTGCGCTTCGGTGAGCTGTCCTCCACCTTCGGGGACCCGATCGGCGTGGGCCATACGGTCAGCCTCACGCTGATCCTCTTCGCCGAGGTGATCTGTGCAGCGTTGGTACTGTTGGGCATCTGGACGCGGCTGTCCACCATCCCGGTGATCATCGCCATGGCCGTGGCCGCCTTCATGGCGAACGGGGATCAGCCCTTTGCCAAGCAGGAGCTTGCTTTCCTGTACATGATGGCCTTTATCGCCATCTTCTTCATCGGGAGCGGAAAGTACAGCCTCGGCCGGCTGAGCTTCCGGTAGGCCGACCGTCCAGACGGTCACTGGCGTTCGGGTTATCATGGCCACGCTCCTTCGCCCCCGGCGTATGCCGGGGCCGGGTCAGGCCCGAAATGACATTTGCTCTTGGGGTGTGGTGTTCGATCATCCGCGCCCAACGCGGATGATCGAACACCACACCCTCTCATGGTTGTCACCCCGGCCCCGAGCCGGGGTCGCGAAAAGGCTACAGACGAATATTTTTGAACCTAGGCCCTCCCATAGGGAAAATCCATCAATGCCGATGCGGATGCATCAGCGCGTTATGCCCGATCCCTGAAGGGGTCGTTAAAAGGTCGCGATCTTCTCCGACGCGTATTCCCCGGCGGTCAACTTCGCGCTTACCGTCTTGAAGCTCTCGATGGTCCGCTTCACATCCTCCAAGGAGTGCGCGGCGGTGGGGATCAGGCGTAGCAGGATCTCGCCTTTCGGGATCACCGGGTATACCACAATGCTGCAGAAAATACCGTGGTTCTCGCGCAGGTCGACCACCACATTGGTGGCTTCGGGCACACCGCCCTTCATGTATACGGGTGTTACACAGCTGTTGGTCGTGCCGATGTCCAGCCCCGCTTCCTTCAATCCGCTTTGAAGGGCGTTGGTGATCTCCCACAGTTTTTCGCCCAGCTCCGGCATGGTAAGCATCATCTCCAAGCGCTTGATCGCGCCGATGACGATGGGCATGGGCAGGCTCTTCGCGAACATCTGGCTGCGCATGTTGTAGCGCATGAACATGATCACATCCTCGGGTCCGCTGATGAAGGCACCGATGCTGGCCATGCTCTTGGCGAAGGTGCCGAAGTAGATGTCGATCTGGTCCTGCACGCCCTGGTGGTCCCCGGTGCCGCGCCCGTGCTCGCCCATCTGGCCGAAGCCGTGCGCATCGTCCACGAAAAGGCGGAAGTTGTACTTCTTCTTGCGCTCGGCGATCTCCTTCAGCTTGCCTTGGTCGCCGGCCATGCCGAACACGCCCTCTGTCATCACCAGAATGCCGCCACCGCTTTGTTCAGCCACCTTGCGGGCATGCTCCAGTTGCTTGTCCAAGCTGGCCATGTCGTTATGCTGGAACATGAAGCGCCTGCCGGCGTGCAGCCGGGCACCGTCCATCATGCAGGCGTGGCTTTCGCTGTCGAACACCAGCACGTCGTGGCGGCCAAGCAGGGCGTCGATGCAGCTCATACAGCCTTGGTAGCCGAAGTTCAGCAGGAAGGTGTCCTCCTTTTGCATGAAATCGCTCAGCTGGTCCTCCAACTGCTCATGGTACTTGGTCTGACCGCTCATCATGCGTGCGCCCATCGGGTAGGCGAGGCCCCAATCCTTGGCTGCTTGTGCGTCCACCTTCCGTACTTCGGGATGGTTGGCGAGGCCCAGGTAATTGTTCAGGCTCCATACCAGCACTTCCTTGCCCCGGAATTGCATGTGTGCGCCCAGTTCGCCCTCCAACTTGGGGAATGCGAAATAGCCATGGGCTTGTTTGGCGTGGCGGCCGATGGGCCCGGCGTCCTTGCGGATCTTGTCGAATATGTCGTTCATGGCTGTAGAATGAAGTACCGTTTTCCGGCGGCGAAGGTAGATATCGGAACGGGTTGACGTGTTCCGGGTTGATCTGTTGCGGGTTGGCGTGCTTGCCTACCGTAGGTAGGTTGCGCGTTTCAAGTTTCCACTTTCAGCTTTTCCTTCCATCATTCGCCAACACATGCGAAACATCTTCCCCCCGCGTTGGTGCGAAGGCTACATTTGCCGCCCGTTATGCGCGTCCCCCTCCTTTTTACCGTGATCATTGCCTTGTTGCTCGGGTCTTGCAGCGAATTCAGCAAGGCGGTGAAGAGCACCGATGTGCAGTACAAATACCGCACGGCCGTGAAATACATGGAGAAGCCGGACTATGACCGGGCCATGCCACTGCTGGAGGAACTGCTCAGCCTCACCCGGGGAGACACCCTCTATGAGCAGGTGAGCTACTACTATGCCAAGGGCCATTTCGGCCAGAAGGACTACATCATGGCCAGCTATTACCTCGGGAATTTCGCCAAGACCTTCCGGAACAGCGTCCATGCCGAGGAATGCAGCTTCTTGGCCGCCTTTTGCCACTATAAGGAATCGCCGGAGTTCGAACTTGACCAGACGGACACGCAGATGGCCATCGACAAGCTGGAGCTGTTCATGGTGCGCTATCCGGACACGGAGTTGAAGGATTCCTGCAACACGCTCATCGACGGGCTGCGGGTGAAGCTGGAGAAGAAGGACTTCTACGGGGCACGCCAATACCTGCGCACCCGGTACTATCGTTCCGCCAGCGAGGCCATGCAGGGTTTCCTGCGGAAATGGCCCAATTCCAGTTATCGGGAAGAAGCCCTTTTCAGCGTTCTTCAGGCCGACCATGACCTGGCCGTGAACAGTGTGGAGGACCGTAAAACGGAGCGGATCGAGGCCGGTATCCGATCATTCAATACCTTCGCGGACGCTTTTCCCCAAAGCGCACGCCTTCCACAGGCCCGTGCGCTGCTCCGGGACCTTACCTCCCAGCAAAAACGATCGCAACGCACTCCGAACCCATGAACCCGAAGTACATGAACGCCGCCAGGTCAACCGTCACGCGCAACGTGAACCGGTTGGACCCCGAGACAGGCAACCTCTATGAGAGCATCGTGATCATCAGCAAGCGCGCCAACCAGATCGCTGTGGAGATCAAGGAGGAGCTGAACGAGAAGTTGGAGGAGTTCGCCGTGACCGGTGAGAACATCGAGGAGATCTACGAGAACCGCGAGCAGATCGAGATGAGCAAGCAGTATGAGCGCATGCCGAAGCCGTCGGCCATCGCCATCGAGGAGATGCTCGAGGACCGAATCGTTTTCCGGCGCCCTGAAGAGGAGACGGCCTCCGCCGGGTAATTTTCTACGGAAAGGATGGGTGCTGCATGCGTCCTTCCACGCAAGGTGCTGCTGGGCGTCACTGGCGGCATTGCCGCGTATAAGGCACCCCTGCTGGTACGCGCATTGGTGAAAGCCGGCGCGGAAGTGCAGGTGGTGATGACCCCCGCCGCGCACGGTTTTGTCTCGCCCTTGGTGCTTTCCACGTTGAGCCGGAGACCTGCGCTTACCGAAATGACGGACCGCAGCGATGGCTCCGTGACCTGGAACGACCATGTACACCTGGCGCGCTGGGCCGATGTCCTGCTGATCGCCCCGGCCACGGCGAACACCTTGGCGAAGATGGCCCAGGGCCTTTGCGACGACCTGCTGCTGGCCTGCTGGCTCAGCGCCGAATGCCCCGTTTTCGTCGCCCCCGCCATGGACCTGGAGATGTACCGCAGCACCGCGACCCGCGCCAACATCGCCCTGCTCAAGGAGCGCGGTGTGCAGACCATCGGGCCGGAAGAAGGCGAACTGGCCAGCGGCCTGAGCGGGGAGGGGCGCATGACCGAACCGGAGGACATCGTGACGCGCTTGGCGGATGCCGTAATGGGGCGCTCACCTTTGGCGGGGAAGACGCTGCTGATCACCGCCGGGCCGACGCACGAGGCCATCGACCCGGTGCGCTTCATCGGCAACAGCAGTTCGGGCAAGATGGGCTTCGCCCTAGCGGAAGAGGCCGCTGCGCGCGGTGCGCAGGTGGAACTGATCACCGGCCCCGTGGGCTTGGAAGCGCATCACCCAGGCATCCGCCGCACCGATGTTGTTTCTGCCGCACAGATGGCCGAGGCTGCCAAGGCGCGGTTTGCCGCATGCAACGTGGCGATCCTCAGCGCCGCCGTGGCCGATTGGCGACCCGCCTCCGTTGCTGATGCCAAGATGAAGAAGAAGGACAAGCTTCCGTCCTTGGCACTGGAAGCCACGGAGGACATCCTTGCCTGGATGGGAGGCGTCAAGCAGAAAGGCCAGTACTTGGTGGGCTTCGCCTTGGAGACCGACAACGAGCGCCGCAACGCCGAGGAGAAGATCGATCGCAAGAACCTCGACCTCATTGTGCTGAACTCCTTGAAGGACGCCGGTGCAGGCTTCGGCCACGACACCAATAAAGTGACCCTGATCGACCGTGGCAAGAAGTCCACGGAACTGCCGTTGATGTCAAAGACCGAAGTGGCCCGTGCCATCCTTGACCGGATCGAGATAAGTTTGCCCCATGCGAAGTAAATTCCTTGCAATACCGCTCATTTTGGCCTTCACCGCCGCACAGGCGCAGGAGTTCAATTGCAAGGTGTCGGTGATCGCGCCGCAGATCCAGAGCACGCCCAAGCGCGTGTTCCAGAGCATGGAGACCAGCATCACCCAGTTGATGAACACGCGCCGCTGGACCGCCTTGAATTTCAGCCCGCAGGAACGTATCGACTGCAACATGCTCCTCACCATCAACGAGCAGAGTTCCGCGGACCGCTTCTCGGCCTCGCTGCAAGTGATCTACTCGCGGCCCGTTTACGGCTCCGATTACCTCAGCCCGGTGGTGGACATTCTGGACAACAACGTCCAGTTCACCTTTCTGGAGAACACGCAGATCGATTTCGCCCCCGAGCGCTTCACCAACAACCTTTCGTCCGTCGTGGCCTTCTATGCCTACTTTCTCTTGGGCGTGGACGGTGACACCTATTCGCCCATGGGCGGCAGCGATTTTTATGCCCAGGCCCAGACCGTGGTGAGCAATGCACAGAACGCGAGCGAATCCGGATGGAAGGCTTTCGAGGACCAGAAAAACCGCTATTGGTTGGTGGACAACCAGCAACAGGGCGCGTTCAGGCCGCTGCGCCAGTTCCTCTACGACTACCATCGCAACGGCTTCGATGAGATGTCCACGGACGCGGCCAAGGGCCGTAAAGCCTGCGCTGCCGCTATCGAGACGCTGAAGTCGGTTCATCAGGCGAAGCCCAGCAGCTACAACCTGCAGGTGCTCTTCAATGGCAAGTACAACGAGCTGGTGGACCTTTTCAAAGGCTCCGACCCGCAGGAGCGCGCCAAGGTGTACAATACGCTGCAGATCATCGACCCCGGGCACATCAACCAGTACATGGAGATGATGAAGGGCAGCCGGTAGGACAGACCGCGCATTGATCAACAGGCCCTGCTATTACCGTGTCCTTGTTGTGCCGATTTTCATTGCACCGGGATGTACTTCGCCCGTTGCACCTCGTCCACCTGGATCAGGTAGAGCGCCGCAGGCTGTTCGTCTAATTGCACCTCAGCCGTTCGTCCGTTCGTGCTATTGATCGGTCGTGCCAATACCAAGCGACCCTGGGCGTCATAGACCCGCAAGGCGTGCGGTCCATCGGAAAGGCCGGTGAGAACTATCGTGCCGGGTCGGGGTGAAAGCACTCGCAAACCAACATTCGTCACAGTCTCTTGAATCCCCGTTGCAGCGCATTCCTCTTGGTAGCTGCTGCCGATAAAGCGGGCCACTCCATTCACTTCTTGTCCTTCCGCGATCTGACCGCAACCGATATAGAGGGTATCTTGGTAGAAATCCATGGCGGATACAAAACCACCCGCTGATGCAGGCCCACCACCTAAACTGCACCACTGACTGCCATCCCATGAGGCCACGCCGGCCGCAGGAACGTGATCGGCGAAAAAGAAGGCACCTGCCACCAATAACAGGCCATCGCGTATGGTAAAGCCGTGAACGGTGGGTGGGTACTGGTCGGAATGGTCGTAGAGCTGTAGCCCACCATCAGATTGCCCCACTTGATGCCATTGAACGCCGTCCCAGCGCATAAGGCCCTGTCCCACATTCCCTGGGCCGAAATAAAAGCGCCCGCCCAAGTACAGGTCCCCTTGGTAAACAGCGAGAGAACCTCCTCCGTCCATGCCGCCCGTCATGCATTGGCAGACGGGCTGCCAGCTTGTCCCGTTAAAAGCCATAATATCATGTATGGTCTGGTCCGCACTGGTGAAATTGCCCGTGACCACCAACTGCCCCTGGTAGTTGATTGCGTCCAAGAACCAAGCGGAACCGTCCCCATTGAAGATCGGTAATGTACCTACGGGCTCCCAATGGCCTCCAACACGTTTGGCCAAGCCATTGCAAAATGCCCCATCGACAATATCGAAGATTCCCAAGGCATATAAATCCCCGTCAATGATCCGAAGCCGCGAAACAATTCCAGGTCCAAAAGTCCCATATGACTGCCAAGTGCCATCTACGTAACATGATATCCGTTCAAGAGGCTGGTCGTGGACCGTTTGGAAGCCCCCTCCCACGATTAAGGTGTCGTTGTACACAATAGCTGACCGTATTGTATTTCCGAAAAGCCCCAGTGTATCCCATTGTCCTCCATGATACCGATAAAGGGCATAGTATCCTACGCCGTCAACAATAAACGGCTGGTTTGAACCTGTATACAAGGCATCGTTGGCCGTGTCCGCATAGCAGATATAGGGATAAATCATAAAGGAAGGTACCCCGGCCGATTCCCAATGCTGGGCTAGGGCCGGGGCCAGCCATGCGGCCAGCCCCACTGCCCAAACGCCACGCCATGCTTGGCGGAAACCGCTCATTGCACAGGGATGTATTTCGTCGTGCGTGTACCATCAACCTGGATGATATACATGGCATTGCTGCGTTCACCAAGTTCCACCGTACCCGTGCGGCCAGTGGTGCTGCGTACGGAACGATCCAGCAGCAGGCGGCCTAGTGCGTCAAAGATGCGCAAAGTGTGAGGGCCATCAGCAAGACCCGCGATGATGATATTACCTGATGCTTGGGAAATGAGCTGAAGACCCTCATTGGCGAAGCTTGAAACGGGTTCGATGCCAATGGAGAGCTCATTGCAGAATTGGGCAATGAATCCGTCAGAGAATTCATTGCTGAGGCCGTTCCCATTGAATACATCATTAAACCATGCCGTGCTCTGCTGATTATCCAAAGGGAAGTAGGAGTTGACCAGCTGATTGTGCTTTTCGGTGTATCCGGTTGCGTAGAGCGATCCATTGAGGTCGTTGAGCGACATGATGTTCTCCGGGATATGCTCGTTTATCACCCCTCCGGTTTTGCCACCAAAGAGCGTGCTCCATACGCGGTCCTGTTGTTCGTCGAACTGGGTGATGAAACCGTCGATCCCGTCGGGAAGATAATTGGGCTGATAGTAGTAGCCCGCACGAGGTACGGCCTCAAAAAACGGGTCGTTCGTATAGCCCCCCACCGTCATGGACCCATAAGCGTCAATGGATAGGCACCATGGAAAGTGGTAATGACCTGAACCGAGATAGCTGATCCACAATGGTGTGAAGTGACCTTCTCCGCTGAACCGGGTTATGAACCCATTCTTTTCCGTTGAGGAGGGTGTGTCATCATACCAATGATCAGGATTAAAGACCAAGTCGTCCAAGCCCTGCGTGGTACCCACCATCATGGCCTCGTTGTCCTTATTTGTGGCCAAACCTTTAGGTCCCAAGACTTCTTCCCCGTCACCGCCAAGGTAGGTGGCCCATACCGGAGTGCCGCCAATGGTGAAGGCGGCGATCATGCAGTCTTGGCCGCCTTGATAGGTTTGATGGTAACAATCCTGTGGTTCGATAGGGGGGATATCCGAGGAAAGGGTATTGCCAGCCAAGTAGATCCATTCCGAGCAGGTCTTGACCAACACGCCATCCTCGTTATCCGATCCGCCGTAATACGTGCGCCAAGATAGTTGGTCATTAATATCAAACAGCGCCAAAAAACCATCCGAACTTCCACCTGCGTACGGTAGGACCGTCGCCCCGGCCAAAGGTTCCGGAGGGACTGGAAGGATGTTCGGCGAATGACCTGAAACGATGATCCTATTATGGGTCAATACATCCATGCCTTCGATCTCCACGTCATGGTCCCCGAAATAGGTGGACCACAATATTTGGCCGAACTCATCGAACTTGGCAATGAACCCCTTATCGGAGAGGTTGCCTGTGCCCGGTTCAGAATATGCTCCAGCCTCCGGTTGAATCAGAAGGTTCGGGGCTTTCGAGGTTCCTGCCAAATAAATGGCGCGATATGGTACCTCTTTCACTGCTACTACTTCACCGGTGGTCGGATGCGTGAAATTATCCACTGAGACCAACCCTCCGAAATAATTGGTCCATTGGAGCTCATTGCCTTCATTGAACTTCGTGAGCGTAGCCACTGCGGTAGCTCCTATGATGTTGATCGCACCGGGCAAATTCGGGAAGCTGGCAAAAGTAGAGTAGGTGCGTCCACCAACATAATAACCGCCGGCCAAGTCGGCCTTGGCGTCCTTGGTGTAGTCCCGTTCGTCTCCACCGTAATAGGTGCTCCAGCAGATACCCTCCTCGCTGTAGGAGGGAGTGCCGCCCATGGCCGCTGGGCCAATGAGGAAGACCAAGGGCTTGCCATGGTCGAACTGGTCGAAGTTGAAGCGCACGGTGGCTTGTCCGTTGTTCACTTCATAGTCCGCCGTCCAGTTCACCGGGGTAATGTCGTTGTTGGACTCCACTTGGTAGGCGACGGCCTCAGGCAACACCACCCATTTGCCATCCAAGAGGATCTTCAGGTTGCCGTAAATGTCAACGTCCAACTGGTCCTGGCCGGTCAGTTGCAATTCGATATCCTTGGGGTCCCCGCCGGGGTTCACCACGAAGGCGAGCTTCTGGCCCATCCTCCCGCTGTAGATTTGCATGTCGATCAGCGGGTACATCTCCGGATAGATCACACGTGCGTACGCATGTACGTTGGTGGCACCGTTCGGCGCGCATTGCGGGAAGTAGAAGTTGGCATAGCGCTGCTTCATTTCCCAGACAATGGGATCCGGATAGTTGGCTTCCGGACCCACGCAGGTAATATCGAGGCGACGCAAGGTATCCGCCATGGTGGTGGTATCAACAGAGGCCAACACCAAAGAGAAGCTCCCATCTTTGCGGAAATACGCACGGGGCAAGGACCCGGTCGTGTAGAAGGAGACATCCGGTACCGGATTCCCCTGTAAGTCGGTTATCTGGCCCTGGTTCGGCCAGATCCCGTAGCTCTCCTTTTGCATGTCACCGTACGGGTCCGGCGGGATGTAAGGACTCGGAGGCGGGGGGGGGTGAAGGCGCAGGCCAGGGTCGCGACCAATGCCATGGGTAACACGTGTTTCATGATGCAATGGGTTTTAGGGGTTGACCATAACGAATCTATGCCCTTTTCTAGGCGGCATCAGTAAAAAGTTTTCAACAGCTATTGGGATTGATGCCTGGCTTGTGTTTTCACCGATCACTTCCGAACACCGATCTTCACGCCGCCATGTTGCGCCGCCTTTCCATCCGTAATTACTTGCTGATCGAGCAATTGGAACTCGACCTTGGCGCTGGCCTCACCGTGATCACCGGCGAGACCGGCAGCGGTAAAAGCATCGTGATCGGTGCCTTGGGTCTGGCCATGGGCGACAGGGCGGAGGGCAACCTGCCGCGCGATCCGGCCAAGCGCTGCGTGATCGAGCTGGAAGTGGACGCGGAGTCCGGTGCCACCTTCGTGGAAGCATGGTGCCACAGTAACAATGTGCCACAGGAAACGCCGATGATCCTGCGGCGGCAATTGGAGCCGGGCGGCCGCTCACGTGCTTTCGTGAATGATACGCCGGTGCGCTTGGAACAGCTTCGCGAACTGGGTGAAGGACTGGTGCATATCCACAGCCAGCACCACACGCTGCTACTGAATACCCCGGCGTTCCAACTGGGGCTGTTAGACCATTTCATCGGCCACGGCCCGGCGGTGAAGACGTACGCTGAACGCTACCATTCTTGGAGAAAAGCCAAGGAAGCGCTGGACGCAGCCCGCGAACAAGAAGCACAGGCGCAAAGCGAACGCGACTACCTCCAGTTCCAGTTCGAGGAACTTGATGCTGCGCGCTTGGTCGCAGGGGAACAGCCGGAGCTGGAACAAGCCTTGGCCCGCGCCGACCATGCCGAGGAATTAGTGACGGCACTGCGAGGCATGGAGGAAGGCGTCAGCGGCGATCGTGCCATTGCGGCACAGTTGTCCGCCATCAAGCAGAACGCAGCCAAAGCCGGACGGTTGGATCCTGCCGTGAATGCACTGGTGGAGCGGTTGCAAAGTGCATCCATCGAACTGAAGGACATCGCCGAGGAAGCGGGGCAATTAGCGGAACATATTTCGATCAACCCCAAGGAAGCGGACCGCCTGCGTGAGCGCTCGGACCTGCTTTCCCGCCTGCAGCACAAGCACCGCGTGGACGGTGTCGATGCCTTGATCGCCTTGCACGATGAACTGGGCGAGCGCATTTCCCGCATCGGCTCATTGGCCGAAAGCGTGAAGGAACTGGAACGGAACGTAAGTGCCTTGCAGTCCGAGGTGTTGAGGCTGGCGGAAGCCGTCAGTGCCAAGCGGACCAAGGCCACGGTGCCGTTGGCGGAGCAGGTCACGGCGATCTTGCAGGACCTCGGAATGCCTCATGCTGCATTCCGGTTCAAGCTGGAACGCACGGAACCCGGTGCGACCGGCATCGATAGCATCCGCGCCCTGTTCTCGGCCAATAAGGACCGTGCGCCCGAACCCTTGGACAAGGTGGCCAGCGGCGGCGAACTCGGCCGCGTCATGCTCGCCTTGATCAGCTTGGCAGCGGCCAGCAAGGAACTGCCCACGGTGATCTTCGACGAGATCGACACCGGCGTCAGCGGCGAGACGGCCAACCGTATCGGCGTATTACTGGCCCGCATGGCCCGTCAGCGCCAAGTGCTGGCCATCAGCCACCTGCCGCAGATCGCCAGCAAGGCCGATACTCACCTTTTGGTCACCAAGGACCACGAGGCTGAGCAGGTGCAGAGCGATATCCGTCCGCTGGACGCGAAGGAGCGTGTGGAGGCCCTGGCCCGGATGCTCAGTGGCAAGAAGACCACCAAAGCCGCGATAGAGAACGCCAAGGAGTTGCTGAAGGGGAAGGAGTGAGATGCCTGAAGGGTACAGGAGGTGAGGGAGGGAATGGTGGTAAGGGAGGTAAGGTTGTAAGGATGGTGTGGTCGCCTGAGGGCGACCGACCAGATGCCACGCGACTGGGGCCGAGCGGCCACGGCATTAGTCGGCCGACACTCAATTCGTTGTGTCCGTTGCGAACTTGGCTGCCGCAGGAATGCCGTTGCGGTGGAAAACCAAGGATGGATCCGGAGAGCCGTCTATCTTCGGGCCGTAAACCAACGCACATGGCCTACGGACTATTGAAAGGGAAGCGCGGCGTGATCAGCGGCGCCTTGAATGAGCAGAGCATCGCCTGGAAGGTGGCTGAACTGGCACACGCGGAAGGCGCGCGGATCGTGCTGACGAACGCGCCGGTGGCCATGCGCATGGGCGAGATCGACAAGCTGGCCGAGAGCACCGGCTCCCTCGTCATCGGGGCCGATGCCACGAAGGACGAGGATCTGGAAAAGCTCTTCACCGGGGCGAAGGAACACCTTGGCGGCCCTGTGGATTTCGTGCTCCACAGCATCGGCATGAGCCCCAATGTCCGCAAGGGAAGAACCTACGATGACATCAACTACGATTGGTACAAGCAGACGCTGGACATCAGCGCGATGAGCTTCCACCGCATGATCCAAGCAGCGGTGAAGGCCGATGCGTTGGCGGACGGCGGCTCCATCGTCGCACTTTCCTACATCGCCGCGCAACGCGTGATCCCTGGCTATGGCGACATGGCCGACGCCAAGGCGCTGCTGGAAAGCATCGGCCGCTCCTGGGGCTACCACTTGGGCATCTCCAAGAAGATCCGTGTGAACACCGTGAGCCAGAGCCCGAGCAAGACCACCGCAGGCAGCGGCATCAAAGGTTTTTCCAACCTGTTCGACTTCGCAGGGGCGATGAGCCCGCTGGGCAACGCGCCGACGGAGGACTGCGCGAACTACGTGGTCGCGTTGTTCAGTGACCTCACACGCTACGTGACCATGCAGAACCTCTTCCACGATGGCGGCTTCAGCAGTAGTGGCGCCACGCTCAGCGTGGTTGAGAACTTTACTGCGGAATAGGCGAAGGATGTGCCCTTGTGGAGCAATTGACGACATGGTCGTTGGCATATCCAATGGGGATGGTGCCTTCGTGTTACTTTGTTCCTCCATTGCACACACCACTATCCAGGAATGAACGGTCCCTTTCGAAGCATCCTGCCGGCTTTCCTTCTGCTTGCGGGGTTCTCCGCAGCTCATGCACAGGACGGAAAAGTCTTCGTGAAGGATGCAGAGAAGATGCGTGCCGCTGGCCAGTTGGATGATGCCTTGGAGCAGTACGGCTTTGCCGTCCGCGTGGATTCCAACTACGTGAAGGCCTTGCTGGGCCGGGCATCGCTGTACTTGGACATGGGCCGGATGGTGGATCGGATGGCCGACATGGAGCATGTGGCGCGCATCACTCCGGGCGATGCCGACAACCTCACCCTGACCGCGATGGCCTGCTTGGACGCCAAAGCCCCGGCCAAAGCATTGCACTATGCCGACGAGGCCTTGAACGTGAAGTCAAAGGCCATGGACGCCCTACAGACCAAGGTGCGGGCCTGCTTGGCCTTGAAGGATGTGACCAGTGCAATGGCCGCCGCCGATGCGGCTTTGTCGCTCAAGGGGACCACCGACACTTATTACCTGCACGCCCTTTCGCGCATGGCCTCAGGCGACTACACCACCGCCGACGTGGACCTGGACAAGGTGCTGGAATGGAACCACCTGTACGAAGCGGCCTATGTGGCCTCCGGCGAAACACAGTTGGCACTTTACCAAAGTTATCGCGGCGTTTCCATGCAGATGCGCGCCTTGGAGAAGGCCATCAACCAAGGCACTTTGGGTCTGCAATTGAACCCGTCCAGCACCGAACTGCTCATCATGCGCAGCAAGGCCTATTCCCTACAGAAGGAGTTCTCCAAGGCGATCGATGACGTGAGCAAGTGCGTGGCCTTGGGCCGCGAGGACAGTGTGGTCTATTACCAGCGCGCCCTCTATTACCACGGCTTCGGCCAAGAGCAGAACGCGGTGAACGACCTCAACAAACTGTTGCTGGCTTCCCCGGACAACGTGAGCTTTCTCCTTCTGCGCGCCGAATGCCGCGAGGCCAACCTGGATCTGGACGGTGCCGCGAAAGACCTCGGACTGGCCGAGAAGCAGATGAAGGGGGATCCCGCATACACAGCGGCCGATCTCAAAGGGATCACGGCCAGTAAGGAGCGGGTCCAGGCGCGGGTGTTCGAGATGAACCGCGAAGCAGACCCGCCGGCGATCACCGTGGTGGAGCCCTTGTTG
The DNA here is from genome assembly GCA_016700415.1 of Flavobacteriales bacterium. NCBI lineage: Bacteria > Pseudomonadati > Bacteroidota > Flavobacteriia > Flavobacteriales > Flavobacteriales bacterium. Next base: position 896,769 of record CP065018.1, on the reverse strand, counting down.
AAGAACGATATGGTCCAAGTGAGCAGTGCCTTGAACAAGGTGAAGGTGGCGGGTCACATCCGCGACAAGAGCCTGATAAAAGCTATTGTGGTGCAAGGCACGCCTGCGGATTTTGACCCGGAGGAGAAGTCCCCGGAATTCCGCGCTACCGTGCCCTTGGCGGCGGATGCAAGGGAGATCGAAGTGATGGCCGAGGATGTCTACGGGAACCGGTCCACCACCACGTTGAAGGTGCAGCGTACCGAGGGCGATCCCCCCGCGCTCAGTGTTACACAGCCCGAAATGTCCGCGGACCGCGTTGCCGTGCTGCCCGCTGACAAGAACCAGATCTTCGTGGAAGGCCGGACAGTGGATCCCAGCGGTATCCGCTCCGTGATGGTGGACGGCATGTTCGCCAGTTTCATCCCCGATACCATCTCCACGGACTTCAGCATCAAGCTTGACATCACAGGCAAGAACCACTTCACCGTGAGGGCCGAGGACCGCTATGGGAACGTGACCGAGACGATGTACATGATCCAACATGCCGCACCCGTGGTGGTGGCCGCGAAACCGGCACCGGAGAAACCCGCAGCATCCCCCATGGGCACCGCCTGGATCGTCTACATCGAGAACGGCAACTATAAAAATCTGCCGGCCCTGCCCAATCTCGGGATGGACAAAATGCGCAAGGCTTTTTCCAAGTACCAGGCCCAACGCACCATCGTGAAGAAAAACTTATCCAAGACGGACCTCGAACGGTTCTTCAACATCGAACTGCGCGACCTCGTGCGCAGCGGACAGGTGAACACCCTGCTGGTCTGGTACGAGGGCCACGGTCGCAGCCAGGGAGGAAAGGCCTATTGGATCCCGGTGGACGGCAAGGGGGACGATATCTATTCGTTCTACAACTATGGCCCGCTCAAAGGGCTGATGGAGAATTACAGCGAAAGCATCAAGACCACCCTGGTGGTGAGCGATGCCGCCGGGAACGACCCCAGTTTCTATGAACTGACGCGGTAAACCGGTCCTCCCGTACATTGCACGGCCATGTTCCACCGCATGTACAGAAGTATTCTTTCGGCCTTGTTGCTTTTGTCCGTTTTACAGGGCCAGGCACAGCGGTACTTCTTCGAGAATGTCGCGGTCCGGGACGGCCTGCCCGCATCAAAAGTGTATGCGCTCCTGCAGGACAGCACGGGCCTGCTTTGGATCGGTACGGAGGCCGGGCTGGCCAGCTACGACGGAAATAAAGTGAAAGCCTTTGGCGCGGGCGAAGATCTGGCCCCGAGCGGCGCGCGGAGCATCTTCTTGGACAAGGACCTGCGCCTTTGGGTGGGACACTTGGGCGGCGGGATCAGCTTGCGCGAGGGGAACCGCTTCCGCAGCTTGCAATTGGAAGGCACCCCGCCGACAAAGGATATCACCGATATTGCCCAGGACGAAAAAGGGGCGATATGGGTGGCCACCTTCGGCGATGGAGCCTACCGCATCGGCGATGTGCCTGACAAAGGCCCTGTGAAAACCGATCAGTTCAATGAGGGGAAAGGGCTTAGTTCGCGCATCACCGGAATGACCCGCTTGAACGACGGCAAGCTCTTGTTCCTTGAAGCTTCGGGGGACATGAAGGTGTGGGATGCTGGAAAGATGGGTTTCACACCTTTCAAACCCAAAGGGCTGCCTTTGTTGATGGGCGTCACCACGGTCTTCCAGGACAGCAAGGACGGCCTATGGATAGGGACTCAAAGCGCGGGAGCCATCAACGTGGAGGCCAAGACCGGAAAGGTCACCACCTATGACATCGCCTCGGCGTTGCCCAGCAATTTCGTGCTCTGCTTCGGGGAGGACGAGCAGGGGCGGATCTGGGTGGGCACTTGGGACAACGGTTTGGCGCGCATCGAAAAAACGGCATCCGGCGGTTCAACACGGACGATGGCACACACAGCCAGCGGATGCGATGTATTGCCAGGGACCGCGAGGGCAACATGCTCATCGGTACCCATGATGCCGGCCTGGAGGTCTACAAAGGGGACCGGTTCCGGTCTTTCACCGAAGACGATCATCTGGTGGACAAGCAGGTCTGGGCCATGACCGAGACCAGGGACGGGCATCTTTGGTTCGGGACGAACGGCGGCATCACCATCCTGATCCCCGAACCGAACGGTGCAGGCACCATCCGTCACCTCACCATGCAGGGCGGCCAGCTTACCACGAACCACGTGCGTGCATTGGAGCAGGACCAGCAAGGGCATATCTGGATAGGCACCGAGGATGGTGGACTTTTTGACTTTGATCCGGCCACCTTCCGACCCAGTAATAAGTTGGACGTGGTTGGCAGTATCGCTGAAAATAAGGTGACCGGCTTGGCTGTAGGCGGCAAGGGTGAGCTGTGGGTGGGCACCATCAACGGGCTCGTGCATTCGATGGATGGGACGATACCCACGGTGCTGCACATTGCCGACGGTCTACCGAGCGAGCATGTCAGCGCACTTTATCGGGATGCAAAAGGCGTGCTGTGGGTCGGGACCTCCGGTGGAGGTGTCGCCCGGGTGCAGAATGGTAAGGTCCAGCGCTTGGACCTGGGGTTCACCTATAGCCCCACGAGTTTCACTGAGGATGGTCAGGGGAGGTTGTGGGTCGGTACCGAGGGGCGCGGCATTCTGGTGTTGAAGGACGGCAGGCAGGTGGCCAGCTATGGGACCGACCACGGGTTGATCAGCAATTCCATCCGGTCGCTCGTCACCGATGCGGCGGATCACGTCTGGATCGGGACCAACCGCGGCCTCAACGAATGGGATCCGGGCAAGGACCATTTCACCCGGTATTCCGCGCGGAGCGGGTTCACCGGGATCGAGGCCAAGCCCAACAGCGTGCTGCGCACGGCCAATGGCGACCTGTGGTTCGGTACGGCCAACGGAGCTATTTGCGTAGGGCCGGCCCAAGGACTGAACAAAGTGGTGCCGCCCACCGTGGCCATCCGCGGGCTGAAGGTGAACCTGGAGGACAGGCCTGCGGCCGCAGGCATTGAACTGGACCATACCGAAAGCAATATCCGCATCGAATACGGCAGCGTCAGCCTCAGTGATCCCGAGGCCGTGCGCTACCAATACTTCTTAGAGGGGCTGGACAACACTTGGCAGCCGCTTACCGAGGAGACCGACGTGCATTATCCATCACTTCCTGCAGGGCACTATGTCTTCCAAGTGAAGGCCGTTGGCCGGTCGGGCCTCTTCAGCCCAAAGCCGGCGGAGTTCACGTTCACGATCCTTCCACCGTGGTACCGGAGCTGGCTGTTCTATATCATCGTCGCCATCGTGGTGATCGGTGGTACGATCAGTTATGTGAAAGTGCGGGAGCGCCAGTTGAAAATGCGCAACCAGATCCTGGAGCACCGCGTGGAGGAACGTACGGCGGAGGTGGTGGCCCAGAGCAAGGAGATCGATGGGCAGAAGGTGCGTATCGAGGAGCTGTTGCTGAACATCCTCCCGAAGGTGGTGAGCGATGAGCTGCGGGACACGGGAAAGGCCACGGCACGCCGGTACAATGAGGTTACGGTCATGTTCACGGACATGAAGGGCTTCACCATGATGGCCGAAAAAATGACCCCGGAGGAACTGGTGGCCGAACTGGACGAGTGCTTCGTGCGCTTCGACCGCATCACCACACGCTACGGCATAGAGAAGATCAAGACCATCGGGGACAGCTACATGAGCGCTTGCGGCCTGCCTGCGCCCGTGGAACACCATGCTCTGAGGGCCGTGCTGGCTGCGATCGATGTGCGGGAAGAAATGGACCGCTGGCACGCGGAGCGGGAAGGAACGGGCAAGGATGCCTGGGTCCTGCGCATCGGCCTGCACTCCGGGCCGGTGGTGGCAGGCGTGGTGGGCAAGAGCAAGTTCGCCTACGACATCTGGGGCGACACCGTGAACACCGCCAGCCGCATGGAAAGCAGTGGTGCGCCGGGCGAGGTGAACGTCAGCGGCACCACGTATGAACTGGTGAAGGAATACTTCATCTGTGAGCACCGCGGCCAGGTGGACGCGAAGAACAAGGGCAAGATCGACATGTACTTCGTGCGCAGGATCAAACCCGAGTTCAGCAGCGACAAACAGGGCCTCGTGCCCAACGAGCGCTTCCTTGAGGAAGTGGGCTTGGGCGTGGAGGTGGAGGAAGCGGGATAAGCTGCACTCGCGACCGAGCCTTCGGTAGCGGGGCTCGCGAGCACCAGCCTGAGTTCAACCAACCAAAGGGCAAGTGTAGAGCCGGCTGTGCCGAGTGCCTGTTTATCCCGGCCTCTTGCCATCGATGAATTTCCCTGCCATCCATTGATCGTCTCCCCTTTGCGATACAGGATGCACAACCTCGAGCCTCTGCCCGAACAGAGCAAAAAACAACAGAGGCCACGTCATTGGACGTGGCCTCTGTGGCAGAAACGAGCGTTTGCTTTAGCGTTTCACCACCCGGTGGGTGACCACCTTGTCCGCGCCTTGGACACGCAGCAGGTATACGCCTTTGTCGAAGTCGGTGAGATCGAGCGGAATGCGCACGGTGCCCGATGCGTTCGGTACGCTCTCTTTCCAAACGGACTGACCGGCGGCGTTGAGCAGATCCAGCTGTAGGCTCTGAGTCTTCTGAAGGTCCATGGTGATCACCGTGGCCTTGTTGGTGGGGTTGGGCACCACGCTCACACTGCCATCGCCCATGTCGCCGGCGATCACACCGGTGGAGAGGTCACCATAGATCGTTCCGGTCTCGTCCGCTCCTCCCAAAGCGAGGTAATAATCAGCATTGTTCAAGCCGGTCCATGTGTTGTTCACCAAGCTGAATTCCGCAGTACCGGTCACCGGGATGGTCACCACCGTGTATTCCTGGCCGGCCACCCAGTCGGAGGGGATCCATTGCATCGGGGTCATTCCAAAGCCCACGAAGATCTGGTAACGGTCGCCGCCAGCGTCCTGTTCACCGCCGCTGCGGCTGATAGGGAGGTAGGTGCTCGCAGGAGCTTCCTGCTGGATCGCGCCCAGATGGGCCTCGGATCCGGCATCCCATTTCACCGTGAACACCAAGCTGCTGACCATGCCGTCGAAGTTCGCGCTGGGCCGCAGTTTCACCTCCAACTGCCCGTCGTTGTTGGGCACCATGGTGATGTCCACGTTCGAGGCTTGAAGGGATGTGGCCGTTAAAAGCACGCCGAAGAGCGAAAGCGGCTTGAGGAAGGAGTGAAGGTTCATGGTAATGAGGATGTTAAGCAAAAGTAGTCCGAACTGCCGGTCCTATGCAACCCCTCTGCATATTGTTCTCCACGATCGACGGCGGAGCTACCACGCCGGACGAACGGGATGGCCCAATATCGTGCGCAGCTCGGCGATCATCAGCGCGGTGGCGCCCCAGACCACCTCGCCATGGATATCCCAGTAAGCCGCCGTACGCACTGCCCCGTCAATACCCATGCGGAAAGGCTTGCGGTGCAGTATGTCGTCGCGCATAAGTTCCTCCAATGGCACGGCCAGCAGCTCTGCAACTTCGCGCGGATCAGGGCGCAACGCGCCGAGGTCCGCGCACCAAGCCACCACGGGTGTCACCAAGGTCCTGCTCGGTGGGATGTGGATGCGGCTGAGCTCACCGATCACCTCAAAGCTGGCCGTGCCCGCTCCGGTCTCTTCCTGAAATTCGCGCAAGGCCGTGGCATGCAGGGAAATATCGTCCGGCTCGCGCTTTCCGCCCGGAAAACCGATCTGTCCGCTGTGTACGCCCTTGTACACCGGGCGGCGCATGAGCAAGGTGTGGTCGACGCCTTGCACCGGGTGGATCAGCACCAGGACCGCGCTTTCACGCGGCGGCGGGGAGAGCGTCAAAGCGGCCTCGATGGAGGGCCTCGGATAGCCGCTCAGGTCCGCGAAGGCAGCATGGCCCGGCAAGGGTCCGCGCAGTGCGTTTCGGAGGTCGGAAGGGGTGAGCGGCACGGCGGTTTACTTGTTCTCGATGGCATCGGCCAATTCCTGCGCTTCCTTGCGGTAGGTCTGCGGCTTGGAGGCGATCCAGAGGGCCTGCTTGGCCGCCCGTGCGGTGTCGCCTTCACAGAGCCAGCACAGGGCGTTGTACCATTCCACCTGGTCGCTGAAACTGCGGTCCTTGTAATTCTCCATGAAGTCCAAGTGCATCTCCGCCTTGTACGGATGCCCAGCAGCCAATTGCGCGCTGGCCATGTACATGCGTGCGGTCATGTTGTAAGCGTCCCGGTCCAGCACGTGCTGCAGACCGGTGATGGCTTTTTCATAGTCCTCGTCCGCGTAAAAGGCCATCGCATCAACAAGGTCAGCATTGAGCGAATTTCGCGATCGATCGCTCACATGGTCAGGATAGGGCGTGAAAAAGCGATCGCAGAGGGATGCCGGATCGTTCGGCGTGCAGGAGAAGGCGATCAAGGCAAGGGCAAAAGGGGCGAGCGGACGCATGGGTGCAAGTTAATCCGGTGCTACTGGTTTGCGTTAATCTTCACGATGCACTTTCGCGATTCCGGGTCTGGCCCGGAATGACATTTGTTGTTGGGCCGGGTGCTCGAATATTCGCGCCGCGCGCGAATATTCGAGCACCCGGCCCTTACATGGTTGTCACCCCGGCCCCCGAGCCGGGGTCGCGAAAAAGACGCAGAGGTTGACTCTGTATCTTCTTCTGGACACCGGTGCCGGTACTACAGCTTCTTGAAATTCCGGCCATTGGCGGAGACGCCATGGAACGACCGTGCGTTCAGCAGGATGAAGCCCGCGCGCCCGATGATCTGGTCCGCTGGGACGAAGCCCCAGTAGCGGGAATCCGAGCTGTTGTCGCGGCTGTCACCCAGCACGAAGTAGTAGTTCTGCCGGACCGTGTAGCGCTCTGCTGTCTTGCCATTGATCAACAGTTCCCTGTCGGAGACCTCCATCACGTTGCGCTCGTACCGGCTGATGAGCCGGTCATAAATGGGCAGGGTGAAGGAGGTGACGGCGACGGTGTCACCAGCGGCGGGCACGCGCAAGGGGCCGTATCTGTCATTGTTCCAGCGGAAATTCGGGCCGAAAGGGAAAAGGTGGCCGGGAGAGCCGCTAGCAGGGCCGCGACGCTCCACGCTCACCACATCGGGGCGTGCCCGCAGTTGGTCGGCCAGGTCTGAGTTCAAAGGAAGTTCGATCACCGTATGGCCCGGAAGGACAAAATCCGCAGGAAGGCCGATCTGTGCCAGCAGTTCCGTGGCGTTGGTCCCGCTTTTCAGCCGCACCGCCCAGCGTGCCGTCTGGTGTGCATAGGGCGGCACGGAAATGCCATTGACGAAGACTTCGCCAGCACGCAGTTCCACCAGGTCTCCCGGCGCGCCGACGATCCGCTTCACCAGCAGCTCGCGTTGACCTTTCGGCCGGTCGTCCTGCACGGGATCGCGGAACACGATGATGTCGCCGCGATGCAGCCCGGTCCATACCGGCCAGCGCTCCACGCCTATGAGGTCGCCCGGCATCAGCGTGGCGAACATGCTGGTGCTGCGCACGGTCACCCAGCGCAGCACAAAGAGGTGCGTCCCCAGCAAAAGGCCGATGGCGATGAGGAAGGCCTTTCCCCATTCCGGGACACGGCCCCATGCCGTCTTCAACCTCATCTTACCCGCGAGAACAGCCGCTTCCAGCGGATGCCCATGGGGAAGCCGCCCTTCTCCGGATCGGCGGTGAGCCACACCAGCACCGCCTTGCCCACCACGTGATCGTAAGGCACGAAGCCCCAGAAACGCGCGTCCTGCGAGCGGTGCCGGTTGTCGCCCATCATCCAGTAGTAGTCCTGCTGGAAGGTGTAGGTGTTGGTCTGCTGGCCGTTGATCCAGATCGCGCCGTCCTTCACCTCCAGCGTGTTGTGCTCATACACGGTGATGGCGCGCCTGTACAGCGGCAGGTTCATGTCCGTGAGCGTGATGGTGGCGCCGGCCTTGGGCACCCACAGCGGACCGAAGTTGTCTTCGCTCCAGTCGTAGCGCGGATCGTTCGGGAAGATCGGCCAGAAGTCCTTGGCGCCGTAGTAGCCTTTGGGCTTGTCCTCGCGCGCCATGCCGGTCACGTTGCCGAAGTTCTTCAGCGCCACCGCTTTCTGCTGCGTCAGCGGCATGTTCGCCGTGCTGTTGTCTTCCACCACGTCCGTCGTGGTGATATCATACTGGTCTTTCAGCACCTTCTTGTTGAAGCCGTCCTTGATCGTGAAGTTGTACTGGTACTGGCCCGTGGCGACCAATGGTTCCGGCTTTCCGTTGATGTGGACCAGGCCGTCGATCACCTGTACGGTATCACCGGAAACGCCCACGCAGCGCTTGATGTAGTTCTCCTGCTTGTCAACGGGGCGGATCAAGATGCCGCCCGTGGGAGTACTGCCCTGTCGGCCGTCGGGCATGGTGAACACGACGCGGTCCCGTTCCAGCAGGTTCTCGCGTCCGCACATCCGGGCGAGCTGGTAGTAGCTCATGTTCTGGTAATTCGCCACCACGGTGTCGCCCTCCGGAAAGTTGAAGACCACGGCATCACCGCGCTGGGGCGTGCCGAAGCCCGGCAGGCGCATGTAGGGCAGCTCGAACCAGTTGGTGAAGCTCGGCGTGTTCGTGGTGAGCGGCAGCGTGTGGTGCGTGAAGGGGAAGGTCACCGGCGTCATCGGCAGGCGCGGGCCGTAGCTCAGCTTGCTCACGAAGAGGTAATCGCCAACCAGCAAGGATTTCTCCATGGATTCCGTAGGGATTGTGAACGCCTCGAAGGTGAAGGTGCGGAAGGCCGTGGCCACGATCACCGCGAACAAAATGGCGTCGCCCCATTGCCCCAGCATGTTCCGCTTATGCGAGCCCATGGGGATCGGCCCCACCCACTTGTACTTTTCGTTGAACGCCAAGTTGGGCAGTTCCACCCATGGCACAACCACCATGATCATGTGCTCCTTCAAGGTCCGCTTGCCCAAAGCAATGCTGGTGTTCACGTTGTAGATGATCAGCATCAGCAGGTTCACGCCGGGGACCAGCAACAGGATCAGCCAATACCAAGGTTTCCCGAGGATCTTGTTCCACACGTACAGGTTGTAGAACGGCACCAGCCCTTGCCATGCAGGCCGTCCCGCCTTGGCGAAGATCTTCGGCAGGCAGATGAACAGGGCGGCGATGTAAAGCGCAAAAAAGAACCAAGCGGTCATGCGGTGGGATTCAGGATAGGGCGCAAGGTGCGCACAAGGCGAAGTTCTTCAGGACTAAAGTTTGCAAAGGTGGGGAAGGATGGACTCTCAAAATTGGACCGCCACGACGCCACGATGCCATGGCAACGCCACGAAAGGCCGGGGAAGTATTTAACCGCGGAGGATTTTAACTAAGATGAACAGATCAAATTCCGGCGTTGCGAAACCGTGGCGTCGTTGCGCCGTGGCGGTAAAAGAACATGATGCTAGAGTTGGCTGTCCAGCACATCGTTCATCGTGAACAGCCCCGTGCGGCCACGCAGCCATTCCGCCGCCACCACGGCGCCCGTAGCGAATCCCTGCCGCCCGAACGCTTCATGGGTGATCGTGATCTTATCCTCCGCACCGGCCCAGCTCACGGTATGCGTCCCCGGTACCTCGCCAATGCGCTCGCTGTGAATGGGCACCCGCTCATTCACCTCTCTTTCCTCCATCACCTCATTCTCCACCTTCTCCCAACCACTGTACCGTCCGCTCTTCAGATCAATATCCCGCGCCAAAGTGATGGCCGTTCCGCTGGGCGCATCGAGCTTGTGGACGTGGTGCGTCTCATCGATCCGCGCCGCATATCCGGGCTGACCATCCATCAGTCCCGTCAGGTACTTGTTCAGCTTAAAGAAGAGGTTCACGCCGATGCTGAAGTTGCTGGCCCATAGGAGGCTACCTTCTTTTTCTTGAACCAATGATCGGATCTCGCCAAGGTGGTCATACCAGCCCGTGGTGCCCACCACCACCGGCACCTTGTGCGCCAAGCAAAGCCGCATGTTGTCCATCGCCGTGGCCGGACTGCTGAACTCGATGGCCACGTCCGCACCGGTGGGTGGCGTGCCCGCGTTGGCATGGTCCACGCGCAGCACCACCTGATGGCCCCGCGCCACCGCCACTTGATCGATGACCTTTCCCATTTTTCCGTATCCGTAGAGGGCGATCTTCATGCCGGTTCGTCTGGTCTTGGTGATCTCTATAGCCTCACGCTCAAGCTGATCCCCACCGCCCCCTGCGCCGCCATGTTCAAGGATGGCCCGGCCCGCACGGTAAGGTCTTCGCTCACGTCGAAGCGCACGAAGTAGCCATCCACCGAGGCGTCCACGATGTTCAGCATATAGACGAGGCCGATGGCCACATAGCTGTAGTCCCGCCAACGTCTATAGGTGTCCGCCACGCCGCGAAGCTGGTCGCCGCTGTATTGCCCGCTGAACTCGTCCGTACGACCGTTCACCACGTCCAAGTAGGCCGTTTTGTAGCGCTGGTATTGGCGGTTGTGGTCCTGGATGAACCAGTAGGAAACGCCCAGCCCGCCGAGCACGATGGGCACTTTCCAGTATTTGCGGTTGTACACCTGGCCCGCGCCGGGCAGGATGGCGGAATAGATCGCCGCCCGCCGAGGTTGATGCCTTGCACGCCAGTCCAGGACCATAGTGGTGTCAGCGCGGCTTCCAGTGCTGTCCGCCGGAATGTTTTCCGTTTGTGCCAAGGCGGCAACGGATGTTCCGAGGAGCAGGAGGAATGGTGCGAGCGGGCGGAGCATGGGGGAACGGGACAAAGATCGCTTCCCGTGGTGATCAACGCGAGAAGCATGGATTATTGCCTCTATCTTGGCCATGATCGGGGCAAGGCGCAGGTTTTTCTGCCCTTGTTCAGTGCGGGAACAAACCGGATGAACCATGCATGGCAGCGGGACCTTCACCAGTGCGATCATCCGCGCGCCGCTGCTGCGGGCCGTGATCCCTTTCATCCTTGGGCTGGTGCTGGGGCTGTGGCTCCCGATCTCCTTCACTACCGGTTGGGCCGCAGTGTTGCTGGCGCTCGGCCTATGGGCGTTCTTGGCCTTCCGGAAGCAGCAATACGGTAGCCGCTGGGCTTCGGGCGTGGCCTTGTTCGTTCTGCTGTTGGCGTTCGGTGGCCTGTGGCAGCGCCTGCATTCCGCAGAGAGCCGGGAGGACCATGTGGGCCGTTTGGCCGCCAACGCTTCCGGCTGGAAGGTGGAAGTAACGGAGGTAGCCTCGGCCAAGGAGCGCACGGTCCGGGTTTGGGCAGAGGTCCGTGCTGCCTTTGTTGATGGCAAAGCTGTCCCCGCAAGCGGCCGGATGCTGGTCACGCTTCTTCGGGACAGCACCCGTGAAACCCCGAAGAACGGCGACCGCCTGCTGCTGGCCTCACGCGCCACCGCGATCGAGCGGGTCCCCAACCCCGGCGGCTTCGATGTGCGCCAATGGGCGGCCGGCCATGGTGCGGGGCATGAGTGTTTCGCGCCGGATGACCGCTGGTCCGTGCTGGGTTCCCGCCCCGGCGGCTTGGGCTTTTTTGAGAAAGCGCGGGGCCGCATCTCCGGCTGGCTGCTCCGGTCGGGCCTTCCGGACCGGGAACGTGCCTTGGTGAAGGCGATCCTGTTGGGCATGCGGGATGAGCTGGAACCCGAGCAGAACCAAGCCTTCGTGCGAAGCGGCACCATCCACGTGCTGGCGGTGAGCGGCACCCACGTGGGCATCATCTACATCGCCGTGCTGTGGGGCTTGCTTTTCTTGGGAAAGGACCAGCGTGGACGGCTCATCCGCGGTTGTGCCGCTTTGGTCGCGCTGTGGTTGTATGCGGGCATCACGGGTTTCTCCCCGTCGGTGCTGCGGGCCACGGTGATGTTCTCCCTCTTCACCTTGGCCGAGATGTCGCGCGCGCGTTCGGAATCGCTGAACAGCTTGGCCTGCGCGGCGATCGTGCTGTTGCTGTGGGACCCTTCGATGTTGTTGCAGCTCGGCTTCCAGCTGTCCTTTCTCGCCGTGCTGGGCATCGCGGTCTTCTACCGGCCCATCCATCTGGTGTGGGCACCGCCGAACGCCGTGGCGAGCTTCTTCTGGTCGCTCATCGTGGTGAGCCTTTCCGCGCAGGCCTTCACCATTCCGCTTTGCCTCTATGTGTTCCATGCGTTCCCGGTGTGGTTCCTGCCGGCGAACATGGCCATCGTGGGGCTGGTGGGAGCGGGCGTGTACGGCGGCATCGCGCTGCTGGCACTTCATGCCGTGCCGGTGATCGGACCTTTCATCGCCACGTTGATGAAATGGCTGCTGCTGTTGCTGGGTTGGCTCTCCGGCTTTTTCGCGGGATTGCCCGGTGCGTACCCCGCCGTCCGCATCGGCTTTTGGGGAATGGTGGGCCTGTACCTGTTGCTGGTCTTCGTGGCCGCGTGGATGCTGCAACACAGTAAGTGGGCACGCTCCGCGACCTTGGCAACGGTCGCGGCCCTGCTGTTCAGTTGGGGATGGACCGCCCATCAGCGCAATGCGCAGCGGAGTTTTGCGGTGTACAATGACCGGGACGGGACCGTGGCCGTGTTCGTGCAAGGCCGCACCCTGCACGTCTTCGCCGATGGGGCCACCACGTGGACGGAACGCAGTATCCAGGACCAGGTGCGGAGGGCCGGGATCGAGCAAGAGGTGCGGGTGGACAGCCTGCCGCGATACGTGTCACAGGGTGGATCGCGCTACGATTTTCTTCCCGTGGAGCGGACAGTAGAAGAGCTGGATCGGACCGCCGCTCCGCGGACGGTCGTGATGCACGGCAAAGGCTGGCTGGATCTCGCAGTACTGCCGGATCACGGATCGACACTATGGGTGCTTAGCGCGGACATGTCCGGACGCCAGCGTTCGATGATGCGCCGCTGGGGCGAGAAGCAAGGCGCAGCGGTCTTCGATATCCGGCAGGCCGGAGCGTATGTTCGCCCCTGATGATCGTGGAAGGCACTCGTTGGAAACGCGTGGAGGAGGGCAGTCCGGAAACCCTTCCGGAAGGCAAGCTGATGCGCGTGAAGGTGGGCGGCAGATCGATCTGCATCGTGCGCAACGGCGGCAAACTGCACGCGTTGCTGGACCGATGCCCGCACCAGGGCAGCAGCTTCATCGGCGGCTGGTGCGAGGGCGGCGACCTCATCTGCCCGATGCACCGCATGGGCTTCAACATCGCCACGGGCCGAAGTCGCTCCGGTGGGATGGACAACGCCGAGGTCTTTCCGCTGGAAGAGCGTCCGGACGGGGTCTTCATCGGCTTCGCCTATACCACGGTGAAGATCTTCGGGGTGGAGTTGTGGTGAAAGGGGACGCCGAGGCGCGGAGGCGCAGAGAAATGCCAACATCTGAAAGGTGCTTGGTGTTTGGCGATTATTGAGGCTGCCAACTGCCAACTGCCAACTGCAACTGCCGCTGCCGCCTGCCCACTAGGACACGTCAGCTCTCTGCGCCTCCGCGCCTCAGCGTCCAAATGGAATGAGCCACCTCTATATCTCCCCCAATCGCAAGGTCTCTTTCAGCCGCACGCCTTTCTCGGTGCGCTCCACCACTGCGCATTCCGTCACCGGGTCGTGCTCGAAGTAGAGGATGGAGCCCTTGTCCGCCGCGGACTCCAGCAACGGTGCCTTCTCCTGCATGCTCAACAACGGGCGTGTGTCGTAGCTGATCACCCAGGGTACGGGGATGTGATTGGCGCTGGGGATCAGGTCGGCCATGTAGATCACCGTGCGGCCCTTGTAGGCAATGTGTGGGATCATCATGGCGTCCGTGTGGCCGTTCACCATCAGCACGTCGAAACCGGGGAAAAGCCCCTTGACGAACGGCGTGTCCGTGTCCTGCTTCCGTTCCGCGTCCACGAACTTTAGCTGGCCGCTTTCCTGGATCGGCAGGATGTTCTCTTGCAGGAAGCTTGCCTTTTCACGTGGGTTCGGCTTGGTAGCCCATTCCCAGTGGAACTTGTTGCTCCAATAGGTCGCATTCCTGAAGGCCGGCACCAGTTTATCGCCTTCGCGCCGGATGCTTCCCCCGCAATGGTCGAAGTGCAGGTGCGTGAGGAACACGTCGGTGATGTCGTCCGGTGTGAAGCCGTGCTTCTTCAGCGATCCGACCAGCGTGGCATCGCCATGGAGGTAGTAGTAGCTGAAGAATTTCGCGTCCTGCTTGTCGCCCATGCCGTTGTCGATCAGGATCAGGTGGCCGTCCGTTTCCACCAACAGGCAGCGCAAGGCCCAGGAACAGAGGTTGCGCTCGTCCGCCGGATGCCTCTTTTCCCAGAGCACCTTCGGTACCACGCCGAACATGGCGCCGCCGTCCAACTTGAAGAAACCGGTATCGATCGTGTAAAGCTTCATGCGTTATCCGCCAGGACATCGGGCCACAGCGGACTGCGAAGGTCGTGATCACCGATCATGTTTCCGGGGGAAATTGTCGAACGCATCCCGATCGAGGTGGTATCAGCAGGTGAGGATGCGTGGACAACGCCTGAGAGCAATAGCACGAACAATACAAAGGAAACGAGGTGGGGTCGGGCGGACATATGTTCAATTTTCGCGGATGTGGGCAAAGAAAGGGTCCAGAATACTGAACCTTCGGCTCCAGAGAGCTATGCCGCAAGTAATGTGCATTTTGACAAAGCACAAGGGGTCAAGGCCGTTTATTCCACAACCAGCCGCAAGAAATGGTTCCCTTTCGGAGTGGACACCCGTACAAAGTAGCATCCGGCGGCCATGCCCTGAAGGTCGATCATACCTGCCGTCCCGATCCTTCCTGTTGCCCGGCCCAGAGCGTCCAAAAGCTCCACGCGAGATCCATTGGCCCCAGTGATATGCACAGTCTCCCGGCCGGGGTTCGGCCAGAGTGTGATCGCCGCAGAGGCCGCGCGCTCCTCCACCGCGGTGGTGCAAAGCTGATGGGCGCCCGCATCCAAGGTGGCTTGCTGGCAACGGCCCTCGCTGTTCGCCGGATGCACATATTCTTCCCAGGCCACCAACGGATAACCGCTTGTGGAGTAGCCTGCGGGAATACCCATGTTCTGCGCCGGGGAAGGGGCAAATAGGCGGTAGTCATAGGTGCCAGCCGATTGGAAGTTCAGGTCGGCGATGTCCGGGGCGCGCAAATTACCGGCGGTGTCCGTCGCGTTCGGGAAGCCGGTGGCCATGATCGTCCCGCCTCCGGCCATGATGTTGGCATAGCCCTTGAAGGACACGGTGGCGGGCATACTGAAGAAACTGCCGACGTTCTTCTCGTTCACCATCGTGTTGTTGATCGCATAGATCGCATGTGGCCCCGGGTTGCTCAGGCTTTCCGCGCCGAAACCGACCAGGTTGCTGTTCTGCCCCATCGGGCCTTGTTGAATGAAGTTGCCGATCAGGTAGGCCTGACCGCCGTCGGGCAGGTCGATCTCGCGGCTGGCATCGCCGGTGGCCTCATTGCTCAAGCGGTTGTATTCAATGAAGTTCACGTGCGCACGGCTCTTCAACTCTTGCCCCACATGGGCGTGGTGGCTGTAGTTGTAGCGGAAGAACAGCGTGTCGGTGTAGTTGATGTACAGGTTGTGCGAGAACCCGTCGCCATAGCCGTTGTGGTCGAACTCGCAGTGCTCGATGGTGATGTTGCTGGGCACGGACGCCGGTGTTCCCGCAAGGATCCCGTTCTCATTGTCGCGGAACACGCAATGGCGCACGGTGAGGTTCTTGCCCTCCATGCGGATCCCAGCGCCGTTGTGGTCGGGCACGCTGCATTCGCCGAATTCGATCCATTCAACACGCGTGCGATCGCCTTGGATCACCCAGATCCCTTTGCCGCCCCAAGCTGTGCCGTTGCTCGCCAATTGGGCATGGCCGCCCGTTCCGCGCAGCAGCAGGTCGTTGGCGGTCCAATTGGTCACGTCGGAAGGATAGGTGCCGGCCTGGATGTTCACCGTGTCGCCATCGCCCACCAAGGCGGCCACTTGGCTCGGCGCGGTGTAGGTCTGTCCGGGGCCCACGGTCCACTGCGTCGCGCTGGCATCGCTGGAATACAACAGAAAGGCCCCTGCGCAGAGGAGGTAAAGTGATCTGTTCATCCACTCAAATATAGCGCTGTGGTTACGCCGTGTTCGTACGTGCACGTGACCGGCACTGACACCGCATCGTGGATACTTGCCCGGTTGAACATCGGTCGGCCTACTGTGCATTCGGCATTTTTGTACCACCATGAAACGCGTCCACTTCATCGCCATCGGCGGCAGCGCCATGCACAACCTCGCCATTGCCTTGCACCAGCAGCACTACGAGGTGAGCGGAAGCGATGATGAGATCTTCGAGCCGAGCCACAGCCGCCTGAGCAACTTGGGCCTCCTGCCCGAACGCATGGGCTGGCACCCTGAAGACATAACGACGGACCTGGACGCGGTGATCCTCGGCATGCACGCCCGCGCCGACAATCCCGAGCTGCAGCGGGCGCAGGAGCTGGGCATTCCCGTCTTCAGCTATCCCGCCTACTTCTACGAGCAGACCAAGGAGAAAACGCGTGTCGTGATCGGCGGCAGCCATGGAAAGACCACCATCACCTCCATGATCGTGCATGTCCTGCGCGCTGGTGGCACCGACTTCGATTACTTGGTGGGCGCGCAACTGGAGGGTTTCGACTGCATGGTGCGGTTAGGCGCGAAGAGCAAGGTGGCGGTGATCGAGGGTGATGAATACCTCGCGTCCACGCTGGAACCCGTGCCGAAATTCCACCTGTACAAGCCGGACATCGCGCTGGTGAGCGGGATCGCGTGGGACCACATCAACGTCTTCAAGACCTTCGAGAGCTATGTGGAGCAGTTCACCACCTTCATCAGCCTGATCGAGCCGGGCGGAAAGCTGATCTATTGCGCGGAGGACCCCGAGGTGAAGCGCTTGGCGGAGGAACGGAAGGGCCGGAAGGACGTGGCACAAGTCCCTTACGGTGTGCCGCCGCACGAGATCCGCGATGGAAGGACCATGCTGCTGACGGCGCAAGGTGAAGTACCGCTGAACATCTTCGGCAAGCACAACCTGATGAACCTCGAAGGTGCGCGCCATGTGTGCCATCAGTTAGGCATCGGCGACCATGAATTCTACAATGCCATCGCCTCTTTCACCGGCGCGGCGAAGCGGCTGGAAAAGCTGGCGGAGCATGGTGACAAAGTGGTATTCAAGGATTTCGCCCATTCGCCCAGCAAGCTGAAAGCCACGGTGGACGCCGTGCGTGAGCAGTTTCCCGGCCGGAAGCTGACGGCCTGCATGGAACTGCACACCTTCAGCAGCCTGAGCGAAAACTTCCTCGACCAGTACGCCGGATGCATGGACAGCGCGGACAAGGCGCTCGTGTTCTATGATCCGCACGCGGTGCAGTTGAAACGCCTTCCACCTGTGCCGACGGAGCGCATCCGCGCCGCCTTCGGCCGAAAGGACCTCCAGGTGCTCACCGACCCGATCGCCTTGATGGGCGCGGTGCGTGAAGGCATGTGGGAGGCCCCGGATTCATCGGGTGTGCTACTGATGATGAGCAGCGGCAACTTCGGCGGGCTGGACCTCCATGCGATGGCGGAGGCGTTCATTGCTTGATCGGAGAACAACTGACAACTATCGGGAGCGGAACCGCCGCAACAGCTTGTGATGCACGACCCCGAATACCATGGCGTTGAGCGCACCGGCCATGAACAGCCCGAAGAAGGAGATCACGGCATAGCTGCCTGCGTTATACATCGAGCCGACCTTCTCCCGTGCCAGCGCCTCCGGATGTCCTTGCGCAACGAAGCCTTGGATGAGCTTTTCGTTGTAAGTGCTGAACGCGGTGTTGTCCATGGTCTTGTAGTAGACCCAGATGAAGAGCGACAGCAGGAAGGCATAGAGCAACGCGGACTGGAAGCCGACACGCAGCAATTCCCCGAAGCCGCGTGACGGGTCGCGGTTCAACAGGACGTGACCGCTGAAGTACACCGCCAGCACGATCAGCAGCAGGTGTGCGGGAATGAACTTGAACGGCGCCACTTCCACGCCGGCAAAGAACAGGCCGGTCCGGAGCACCATCGCCAAGAGCGCCAGCAGTAGGGTGGTCTTGATGCCGGACATTGGGGTCGATTAGCTGATCAGCTGATGAGTTGATTAGCTGATGCAGGTATCGAAAGCGACCATCAGCTGATCAGCTGATCTCACACATCAGCTGATCCTATTGCTCTTAGCCATTCATCGAGACGAGGAACTCCTCGTTGCTCTTGGTGCCTTCCATGCGGCCTTTCACGAACTCCATGGCCTCCACCGGCGTCATGTCCGCCAAGTGCTTGCGCAGGATCCAGGTGCGTTGCAGCACGTCCTTGTGGTGCAGCAGATCGTCGCGGCGCGTGCCGCTGGCAAGGATGTCGATGGCCGGGAAGATGCGGCGGTTGCTGATCTTCCGGTCGAGCTGCAGTTCCATGTTACCCGTGCCTTTGAACTCCTCGAAGATCACTTCGTCCATCTTGCTGCCGGTCTCGGTGAGCGCGGTGGCGAGGATGGTCAGGGAGCCGCCGTTCTCGATCTTCCGCGCGGCACCGAAGAAGCGCTTGGGCTTTTGGAGCGCATTGGCGTCCACGCCGCCGGAGAGGATCTTACCGCTGGCAGGCTGAACGGTGTTGTAGGCGCGGGCCAAGCGGGTGATGGAGTCCAGCAGGATCACCACGTCGTGGCCGCATTCGGTGAGGCACTTGGCCTTCTCAAGTACCATGGTGGCCACGGCGACGTGTCGGGTGGCGGGCTCGTCGAAGGTGCTCGCGATCACTTCGCCGTTCACGCTGCGCTGCATATCGGTCACCTCCTCCGGGCGTTCGTCGATCAACAGCACGATGAGGTAGGCCTCCGGATGGTTGGCGGCGATGGCGTTGGCCACGTCCTTCAGCAAGATCGTCTTACCCGTCTTGGGCTGTGCGACGATCAGGCCGCGCTGGCCTTTGCCGATCGGGGCGAAGAGGTCCAATACGCGGGTGCTGAGGTTGCCGCCCTTGGTGGTGAGGTCGAACTTTTCGTCGGGGAAGAGCGGCGTGAGGAACTTGAAGGGAACGCGGTCGCGCGCCCACTCGGGGTCGCGGCCGTTGATGCTCTCGACCTTCACCAGCGGGAAGAACTTGTCCTGGTCGCGCGGCGGGCGCACGTAGCCGTGGACGGTGTCTCCCAACTTGAGGCCGGCCTGCTTGATCTGCTGCTGTGTCACATAGACATCGTCCGGTGAGGGCAGGTAGTTGTAGTCACTGCTGCGCAGGAAGCCGTAGCCCTCGGGCATGATCTCCAGTACGCCGTCCGTTTCGATGAACGCCTCAAAGCTGGCGGGTAGCTGCGGCTGCTGTTGCTGCTGATTGCGCTGCTGGTCGTTGCGGCGCTGCTGCTCGCGCTGTTGATCACGGTTCGGGTCGTTCCGTTGATCGTTCTGTTCGCGTGGTGGGCGTGGCTCATTGCGCTGCTCGTTCCGCTGCTGATCGCGGCCTTGCTGACCTTGCTGACCCTGCTCGCGTGGGTGGCGTTGATCGTCACGTCCTTCGCGTTGACCGCGGTTCTGGTCGTTCCCGCCTTCGTTCTGCGCGGACTGTTCAGTGGTCGCGGAAACTCCTGTGTTCTGTTCTTCGGGGGATCCTTGCTCGGGCTTGTTCTGCCGGTCGGCTTCGACGCGTGGTCTGCGTCCGCGACGCTGCTGGCGGTCACGGGGGTCAAAGCGGTCGTTGGTGTCATTGGGCCGCTCCTCCTGTCGACGGGGGCGTTCATCCGTCCCCTCGTCCTTTGCGGCTAACGGCTTGTGCGCTTCGCGTTTGTGCCGTTCCGGTGCATCCGGCTTGGCCGTGGCGCCGGACTGTTCGTCCTGATCATCCTCCTCGTCGTCTTCATCGTCATTTCCGTCCTCGTCGTCATCATCATCGTCATCCTCCTCATCGTCGTCCTCGTCATCCTCATCGTCGTCCTCCTTCGGTTCTGGATCCGGTTCCGGATCGGGGGCCTCGTCGTCGATGGCCAGTTGAGCGATGGCATCCGTATCCCGATTATCCAGAGCCGGGGAGGCTTCAAGGATCTTGGCGATGAGATCCTGCTTTTTCAGGGTCTCGAACTTTTTCAGCTTCAATTGCTTGGCGATCTCCTTCAGCTCGGTGAGCTTAAGGGCCTCAAGTGCGGCTTTCTCGTACATGGTACTCGGGTTCGATGGGGGAAGCGGCACGGTATGCCGCATATCGCCGTGAAGGCTTAGGGAAAGAAATTCGTTATCGAAGTGGGAAGGAGGGGGGCGGCGATACTGAGGGCCAACCCGCGATAGAGGATGCAATGATAACGGTGATCCCGCTGAAGTGCAATTTTTTTTGTCGGCCCCGGTTCCGCCGGGCTTGCGATCTTCGCGCACCGCCCCATTACCATGATCCAACGAAGACAGACCGTATTCCTGCTGCTGGCAGCACTTTGCGGAGCGCTCACCTTTTTGTTCCCTGTGGATTCCTTCCTGCGCGGCGACCAAGGGTTCGTTTTTCGCACCACGGGTTTTTTCATGGCCGATGGGACGCCGGTGGTCGATGCCGCCGTCAAGGTCCCGTTCGCCCCGGTGCTCGCCCTGATCTCGGTGCTGCTGGTGGCGATCGTATTCTTCTACAAGAACCGTCGGCGCCAATTGTTGCTCGCACGTACCGCCAACCTGTTGACCATGGCCGTGGTGGTCTTCCTCTTCATCACCGATAACTCCGTTCGTGCTTATCTGGCACAAGGTGGAAGGGTTGAAGGCACGTTCGGGGTTTCCGCCGGCCTGCCATTGCTCATGATCGTGTTCATCCTGCTTGCCGAGAGCGGTATCCGCAAGGACCAGGCGCTGGTGAAGAGCATGGATCGGCTTCGATAGTTGTCAGATTAGAGTTGTCAGTTGTCAGGGGGCAGTTGCAGGTCCGGTGCCACCATGGGCGTTTAGTGCAATTCAGTGTTTTCTCGCGGCCACGGACGGAGGGTGTCGCGGCAACGCCTGACAACGGACAACTGACAACTATTCCCCAGCACCTCTGGGTCCCAACTCTATCACCTCCAAGTCCTTCAGTTTAACCCCGTCAATGGTGAAACGCAGCGCCGTGCGCACCTTGTGCCAGCCGTGCCTGCCGGTAGCGCCTGGGTTCATGTAGAGCATGTTCAACGCGGCGTCGAACTTCACCATGCAGATGTGCGAATGGCCGCAGATGAAAAGTGTGGGCGGGTCCCGCTTCAGTTCGTCCCGCACGGCCGGGTCGTAGCGCGGGGGCCTTCCGCCGATGTGCGTCATCCAAACGCGCACGCCTTCGACCGTGAAGCGCTGGTCGGAAGGGAAATCCAGACGGGTTTTGGCATCGTCGATGTTGCCGTGGATCGCACGCAATGGCTTCCAGCGTTGCAGCTCATCGGTCACGGTTTTCCCGCCGATGTCACCCGCATGCCAGATCTCATCACACTCCTTGAAATGCTCTTGCAGGCGCGGATCCAACCAGCCATGGGTATCGCTAAGGAGTCCGATGCGCTTCATCCGGACAAAGATCGCCCTTGTTCCCGTCCTACTTTTGCGCCCCGCATTCCCATCTTCTCATCATCTGATCATCTGATCATCTGATC
Organism: Flavobacteriales bacterium; assembly: GCA_016700415.1. NCBI lineage: Bacteria > Pseudomonadati > Bacteroidota > Flavobacteriia > Flavobacteriales > Flavobacteriales bacterium. The sequence goes on along the minus strand of CP065018.1, from coordinate 875,210 downwards.
GACCGATCGACCGATCGCCCAAGCATGCCACGCTATTTCATGGAACTCGCCTATGACGGCACGCCCTACCGGGGCTGGCAGCGGCAACTGGCGGGCACGACCACCGTGCAGGAGGAAGTTGAAAGGGCGCTCCGCATGCGGCTGAGAAGGCCGAAGGTGACGGCCTTGGGCTGCGGCCGCACCGACACCGGTGTCCATGCCTCTTCCTACTTCATCCATTTCGATGCTCCGGAGCCGATCGAGAACACGGACGGATTCTACAACAGCATAAACGGTATGCTGCCGCCGAGCATCGCCGCCAAACGCCTGATCCCGGTCGCGGATGATGCCCACGCCCGTTTCAGCGCGCGGGAACGCGAGTACACCTACCTGATCCACCGGCGAAAGGATCCGTTCCTCCACGACAAGTCCTGTCTGCTCAGCGTGGAACTGGATGTCGCTGCCATGGATGCTGCCTGCCAAGTGTTGATCGGTACGCAGGATTTCAGCTGCTTCCAGCGCACCGGCAGCGACAACGGCACGTCCATTTGCGATGTGCGCCAAGCGAACTGGGTGGCCACGGAGGTCGGTTATCGCTTCACCATCACCGCGGACCGGTACCTGAGGAACATGGTGCGCGCGATCGTGGGCACCTGCATCCGCATCGGGAAGGGCCATTGGCCGGTGGAGTACATGGCCGAAGTGCTCGCCTCGCATGATCGCGGAAAGGCAGGCAAGAGCGCGCCGGCCTGCGGGCTCTACTTATCGCGCATCGAATATCCCTTCATCCAGCAACGAGAAGCATGAGCGGCACCAAGGGCAAGGCGTTCGATGTGGGGCTGTTCCGCCGGGTGATGCAGTTCGTACGGCCCTACCGCAGGCTGTTCTGGATCACGTTCGCGCTCACCATTTTCCTTTCGCTGGTAGCGGTGGTGCGCCCCGTGCTGATGGCCAAGATGGTGGACAACTACGCCGTCAAGGGTGACCTGAACGGCCTCTACATGATGATGGCGATCGTGGTGGGCCTGCTGGTCGTGGAAGGTATCGTCCAGTTCTACCAAGGCTATTGGACGAGCTGGCTGGGGCAGACCATCACCTTCGACCTGCGTCAGCAGCTCTTCACCAAGATCGTGGGCTTCCGCATGCGCTACTTCGACCGAACGCCCATCGGTACGCTCGTCACGCGCGTGATCAGCGACATCGGGACCATCGAGAGCATTTTCTCACAAGGCCTGCTCTCGATCATGGGCGACCTCCTGAAGCTGACCGTGGTGGTGGTCGTGATGTTCGTTTACAACTGGGAACTCGCGCTGTGGAGCATGGTGCCGATCCCGTTGCTGCTGTGGGCCACCAATATCTTCAAGAACGCCATCCAGAAGAGTTTCCAGGACGTGCGGACGCAAGTGGCGCGGCTCAACGCCTTCGTGCAGGAGCACATCCAAGGCATGGCCATCGTTCAGCTTTTCGGGCGCGAAAGGCAGGAGTACCGCAAGTTCACGGCCATCAACAAGGAACATCGGGGCGCGCATATCCGGTCCGTGTTCGCCTACTCGCTCTTCTTTCCGATCGTGGAAATCCTCAGTGCCGTTTCGCTGGCCTTCCTCATCTGGTGGGGCGTGGGCGACGTGCTGAAAGGCGTGGCCACCTTCGGGGAACTGATCGCCTACATCCAGTTCATCAACATGCTTTACCGCCCGATCCGCCAATTGGCCGACCGCTTCAACGTGTTGCAGATGGGCATGGTGGGCAGTGAGCGTGTTTTCGCCGTGCTGGATACCGAGGCCACCATGGACGAGAGTGGCACCCTGAGCACGGCCGAGGTCCAAGGCAACATCGCTTTCGTGGATCTCTGGTTCGCCTATATCGACGAGGAATACGTGCTGAAGAACATCTCCTTCACCGCGAAAGCCGGGCAGATGATCGCCTTGGTGGGCGCCACCGGAAGCGGCAAGAGCAGCATCGTGAACGTGCTGAGCCGCGCCTATGAATACCAGAAGGGCAAAGTGCTGCTGGACGGCGTGAACATCCGTGATTATCGCCTTGGGGAGCTGCGCAAGAGCGTCTCCGTGGTCCTACAGGATGTGTTCCTGTTCAGCGACACGGTACACAACAACATCACGCTGCACGACGACAAGATCTCGCGTGAGGAGGTGATCGCAGCCGCGAAGGCCGTGGGTGCGCACGACTTCATCATGCAATTGCCGCTGGGATATGATACCGATGTGCGGGAACGCGGCGCCATCCTCAGCGTGGGCCAACGCCAACTGCTCGCTTTTATGCGCGCCTTTGTGAACCAGCCCAAAGTGCTCGTGCTCGACGAGGCCACCAGCAGCGTGGACAGCATGAGCGAGCAGTTGATCCAACAGGCCACGGAGAAGATCACGCAAGGCAGGACCAGCATCGTGATCGCACACCGGTTAAGCACGATCCAGAAAGCGGACCGCATCCTCGTGATCGGTGAAGGCCGCATCATCGAGCAGGGCTCGCACCAGGAGCTGTTGGCTATGAACGGGGCGTACAGGAAGTTGTACGATCTACAGTTCGCGTGAAACGACCATGGCCGAACATTTTCGCCCCCGGTGCCTACCGGGGTCGCGCAAAGGCGAACGTCACCGCTACTCACGCCCAGCCATATCTCCGACACATGGCGGGCCTGCGGCGATCCAAAATGCAAAAGGCCCGGAGCGGTCCGGGCCTTCTGGTCTAAAGATGCTTTTCGCTGTCTCTTAGGCGACAGGCGTCAATTGCCCTTCCAGCTTGCTGGCTAATTGTGCCTTGGGCACCGCGCCTACGCTGCGGTCCACCACTTCGCCGTTCTTCAGGAAGAGGATGGTGGGGATGCTGCGGATGCCGTACTTGGTGGCGACGCCGGGGTTGTTGTCCACGTTGACCTTGCCGATCACGGCCTTGCCTTCGTATTCCTTGGAGAGTTCTTCAACCACGGGGCCGACCATACGGCAAGGGCCGCACCATTCCGCCCAGAAGTCCACCATCACCGGCTTGTCGCTCTTCAGCGCGAGTTCCTCAAAATTGCTGTCGGTCAGTTCAAGTGCCATGTTTTTGTGTTGCGTTGTGGGCGTTCGGTCGCCCGATTTGGTGTGTGATTTCTTTGGCAAGGGAGCGTTTGGTGCCGCTAAGTTCGGGATTACGTGCGGCTTGTCGAAAACCATACCGGACCGTTTTTGCCTGACACTTGGTCAGCTAAGCGACCATTTCAGGTCGACCAAGTTATCCAATCGGTCGGTAAGCTCATTGGTGATGGCCACCGTTCTGGCTTTGCTCGGCGCGTCCACCATGATGTTTTCCCCGCTATCGACCAAGGAGATCAGCACTTTGCAGGTCCCTTTGTTTTCGGCCAGTATGTCGGAAAGCTCCCGGCTCAATTCTTCGTTCACGCGGGCGGCGTCCATCTTCAGGATGAGCTTGGTGATGTATTTCTCACGCGCATCGCTCAAGAGGTCGATATTGGAGATCTTGAACTCCAACTGGCCCTCGTCGCGGCCCCAAGTGCGTTCCATGGCCCTGCCTTTCAGTAGCAGCAGCGTGCCGGCCTGCAGGTAGAGCTTGAATTTCATGTAATCCTCGCTGAAAAGCATGAAATCATGCTTGCCATAGTGATCTTCCATTGAGAAGCTTCCGAAGGGCTTCCCGCTCTTGGCGATGCGGTGCTCAGCCTTGGTGACGATGCCGGCCATGCACAGTTCACGGCCCGCCACGCTCTTCAGGTCCGCAAGCTGCGGCAATTGCGCATTGCACAGGTGCTTGATCTCGATCCGGTGGTCGTCCAGCGGATGGCCGCTGAGGTAGAAGCCGATCACCTCCTTCTCGTGGTGCAATTGTTCCAAGGCGCTCCATGGTTCCGCAGGCGGAAGCATCGGTTCGGGTATGGCGGCGCCTTCCTCGCTCATGTCGAACATGTTCACCTGCGAGCTGTCCGCACCGTCCTGATGCTGCTGGCCGTAGCGCACCAGCGTCTCGATGAAGGTCGGCTTGCCTTCGCCGGGGCTGAAGAAGAAATGCGCCCGGTGCATGCCGCCCAAGCCGTCGAACGCGCCTGCATAGGCCAGGCTCTCCAGCGATTTCCGGTTCGCGCTGCGCAGGTTCACGCGGCGCATCAGGTCATACACGCTCACGTAAGGGCCGCGCTCGCTTTGCCGTTCGCTCACGATGGCGTCCACGGCACCTTCGCCCACGCCCTTCACAGCACCCAGCCCGAAACGGATCTGGCCTTGCTTGTTCACGCTGAACTGGAAGCCGCTTTCGTTAACGTCCGGCCCCAGCACGGGGATGCCCATGCGGCGGCATTCCTCCATGAAGAAGGTCACCTTGTCGATGGCGCTCTGCGAATGCGTGAGCACCGAGGCCATGAATTCCGCCGGGTAGTTCGCCTTGAGCCAGGTGGTCTGGTAGGCGACGAAGGCGTAACAGGTGCTGTGGCTTTTGTTGAAGGCGTATTGCGCGAAGGCCTCCCAGTCGGTCCACACCTTGGCGCAGACTTTCGCGTCGAGGCCCTTGGTGGACGTGCCTTCGAGGAACTTCCCCTTCATCTTGTCCAGCGTGGCGCGGTCCTTCTTGCCCATGGCCTTCCGCAGCACGTCCGCGTCGCCCTTGGTGAAGCCCGCCAGCTTTTGGCTGAGCAACATAACCTGCTCTTGGTACACGGTGACGCCATAGGTCTCCTTCAGCAGTTCCTCCATCTCGGGGAGCTCGTAGACGATCTCCTCCTGCCCGTGCTTGCGTTTGATGAAGCTGGGGATGTATTCGATCGGCCCCGGCCGGTAGAGCGCGTTCATGGCGATGAGGTCGCCGAACTGGTCGGGCTTCAGCTCCCGCAGGTACTTCTGCATGCCGCCGCTCTCGAACTGGAAGGTGCCGTTGGTCTCGGCGCGCTGGTACAGGGCGAAGGTCTTTGGATCGTCCAGCGGGATGTCGTCGATGGCGATGTCGATGCCGTGGTTCGCCTTGATCATCCGCAGCGCATCGCGAAGGATGGTGAGCGTCTTCAGGCCGAGGAAGTCCATCTTGATCACGCCCGCATCCTCGATCACGCGCCCGTCGTACTGGGTGAGCAGGAGGGTGGATTCCTTGCTGATGCACACGGGGATGATGTCCGTGAGATCGCTCGGCGCGATGATGATCCCCGCCGCGTGGATGCCGGTGCCGCGCACGGAGCCTTCGAGCTTTTCGGCCTCGTTCAGCACGTCCGCCGTGGCTTCGCCGCTTTGCTGCACCTCGCGCAATTGCTTCACGTTGGCGATCTCGTCGCTGCTCAGGTTCTCCCTTTCCTTCAGGCTGCCGGGGCCCTCAAGCGGGGCATGCAAAAGGCGGCCGAGATTGATACCGGGCCTTTCGGGCACCAGCTTCGCCAAGCGGTCGGCCTCGTTCAGCGGCAGGTCCAGCACGCGCGCCACGTCGCGGATGCTGCTCTTGGCCGCGATGCTGCCGTAGGTGATGATCTGCGCCACCTGGTTCTTGCCGTACTTCTCCACCACGTAGTCGATCACGCGCTGGCGGCCTTCGTCGTCGAAGTCCGTGTCGATATCGGGCATGCTCTTGCGGTCCGGGTTAAGGAAGCGCTCGAACAGCAGGTCGTACTTGATCGGGTCGATGTTGGTGATGCCGATGCAGTAGGCCACCGCGCTGCCCGCCGCGCTGCCACGGCCGGGGCCGATCACCACCCCGATGTCGCGGCCGTGGTTGATGAAATCCTGCGTGATCAAAAAGTAGCCCGCAAAGCCCATCGTCCTGATGGTGAACAGCTCGAAGTCCAAGCGCTCCTTGATCTTCGGGTCCAACGAGTCGATCCCGCCAACAAGACCAGGCTCAATACCCTCACCTCCCTCACCTCCATTACCCCCGTTACCTCCCAAATACCTCCGGACAGCACCCTCATAGGTCATGTGCCGCAGGAACGCATCCTGGTCCGCAAAGCCCACCGGGATCTCAAAATTCGGAAGCAGAATATCCTTCTTCAACTTCAACGTCTCGATCTTATCGACGATCAAGTTGGTGTTGTCCAACGCCTGCGGAACGTCGCTGAAGCGCTCCAGCATCTGCGCCTTCGACTTGAAGTAGAACTCATCATTGCTGAAGGCGAAGCGCTTGCCCTTGGTGGTGCCGTTCTCCGCATCGGCGTCCGTGGCCTTGGGCGTGCTTTGCTTCTCGCCCGTGTTCAGGCAGAGCAGGATGTCGTGCGCGTTGGCATCCTGCTGATCCACGTAGTGGCTGTCGTTGCTGGCGATGATGGGCACATTGTACTTCACGGCCCACTTCAGCAGCACGGCGTTCACCTTGTCTTGGTCCTCAATACCATGGCGCTGCAGCTCGATGTAATAGTCGTCGCCGAAGAGGTCCAGCCACCACTTGAACTCTACTTCACCAGCGGCCTCGCCCTTGCGTAGGATGGTGCGCGGCACGCTCGCCGCCAAGCAGCAGGTGGTTGCGATCAACCCTTCGTGATGCTGCAGGACGAGTTCCTTGTCGATGCGCGGATACTTGCTGTAGTAGCCCTCGATGTATCCGAGTGAGCAAAGCTTGCTGAGGTTCATGTAGCCGATGGCGTTCTTCGCCAGCATCAGCTGGTGGTAGCGCTGGTCCTTGTCCTCCCGTGTGAAGGCTTTCTTGTGGCGGTCCTCCACCAAGTAGAACTCGCAGCCTACGATGGGCTTCACTTTTGGAGTGCCGTCCTCGTTCCTATGCTTCCCTGCCTCGGCCACGAACTTGAAGGCGCCGAACATGTTGCCATGGTCGGTGATGGCCACCGCCGGCTGCCTGTCCGCCGCCGCTTTCTTGAACAAGGCGCTGATGTTGCTGGCGCCGTCGAGAAGTGAGTATTGGGTGTGGACGTGGAGGTGGGAGAATTGCATTTCGGGACTTGGGGGCGAGGGCCACGAAGTTACCCGGAGCAGGTCGGAAAGGAGTGATCAGTTTTCCACAAGTGGATCGTTCGATCAACCTGGAACCGATCTGCTCAGTCGATCTCCCTCGCTCCAGCAAGCGCACGTCACAGCGGTTCTGACGGTCTTACGTCACAACGGTTCCGACGGTCGTACGTCACTGCGGGCCCCGACCCGCAGTCCCGGTCATCCTGAACCAACCATCCACCGCAACCCCGGTCGCCAACGATCCGCACTACACCAACGCGATCCGATGCCCTGCGAGTTCCTTGAACAGCATGGTCACTTATATGTTGAACTCCGTTCCGCGCTTTTGGTGGAATGGGGGTCAACGGTTTGCGGGCTTGTGTAGTAGCTGGATTAAAAGCGACTACTTGTCCCAGCGCTCCCGCAAGTCTTCACGGCCAACAAGAGTTGGCGTTCCAGCATGCTCAGCCGTGGCGACTTGTGGGTGGTGTACGATGCTTTCACGCATGCTCATCGGTGAAGTCTTCGGACTTCACACCGAGTCTTTAGTACGGCTCCAATTTAAGCAGACCCGGCTTTCCCGCAATGGCCGGTGCTGAACTGTAAACATAGTCTTCAGCCTGTTCCACATAACCTTCCACCACCGGGTTATCGTGCAAGTAGTTCAACTTCTGTATGATCACTTCCGCAGTGATCAACTGTATCGGCCGGTTGTCCTGGCGCCAAAGCTGGTAATGCGTGTTGTTGGGGTTGGCCGCGCCGGCCTTGGCAAAGATCGGTAGCATCCACGCTTTGCGGCTTTCTTGACCATTCTCGACAAGGGCCTTCAAGATCTGCGAGGACGTGAATTTCTTCAGGTCCCGAAGGATGTCCGGCAACGCATGGCCTCCCGCCGCCGCCGCGATCAAATGCACATGGTTGCTCATGATCACCCAAGCATAGAGCAGCAGTCCTTTCTTCTCCTGGCAATGCCTCAGGCTCTCCACAACAATGTCCTTGTATTCACGACGGGTGAACACGTCCACCCACTCTACGGTCGCGAAGGAGATGAAGTAGGTGCCTTCGGGGTCGTGGAATTTGTAGCTGCGGCTCATGCAGCTCCGAAGGTAGTTCCGTGTGGCAGTCTGAAGACTGCTGGAGGCTTCTGTGCCTGAGTCGACTCCGGAGAGCATACCCACAAGTCGCCCCGGCCTGTTTGGCTCAGGAGCTCACTTTATGGTTGGGCCGGGAAGACTTGCGGGAGCGTGAGGAAGTAGGTGCCTTCGGGGTCGTGGAATTTGTAGCTGCGGCTCATGCAGCTCCGAAGATAGTTCCATGTGGCAGTCTGAAGACTGCTGGAGGCTTCTGTGCCTGAGTCGACTCCGGAGAGCATACCCACAAGTCGCCCCGGCCTGTTTGGCTCAGGAGCTCACTTTATGGTTGGGCCGGGAAGACTTGCGGGAGCGTGAGGAGCGTGGGTTATCGGATCTTCATCCTGCACCTGACCATGGTTGAGCGTGCATCCGTGGTTGAAGCATTCGTTTGAAGTCGCGCCCAAGGGTACAAGACCCAATGGCCTTGGGCATTCGGTCCGGGTCCCCGTTTTTCCGGTAGCTTGCCAGCAAACCGCTAGACATCATGACGACCAAGAGAGCCACCCAGCGCAGGGGAAAGAGCAAGCACGGAAAGACCACGGCCAAGTCCAGCGATACGCGGGCCAAACGCAAGGCCGTGACCGAAAGGCGCATGGCCTTGGCCGCAGCGAAGGTTGCCGCCGATATCAAAGCCGCCGCAAAACCTCCCGTTGCCAAGAAGCCTAAGAAGAAGACCGCCGCGAAGGCCGCACCGAAGAAGGACTAGGCCGATCAGAGGCTCACGAAGCTCCGGCGCATGGGGCTGCGCTTGAACGTCCAGCTGACCTCCACGCTGAAGTAGCTGAAGGAATCCGGAAGGCCGGGATTGCCACGGCGGCTGGTGAACAGGCTTTCCTTGCCGTTGGTGCCCCAGCCGGTGGGGTCGCTGATGTAGCGCGCCATGTATTGCTGGGTGCTGTCCGTATACACCTGGCCGATCTCCGAATAGGTGGCGTAGCGGTCGCTCACCGCGTCCAGCATGTCGGTGAAGAACATGTAGTAGCTGAATTCCATGCCCACCGACATCTGTTTGGTCACCAAATAGCGCACCCCGAAACCGATCGGAACGCCCACGTGCCAAGGGCTGGGCGGCTTGCTCAATACACTGGCTTCCCGACCTCCGCCGCTCCCCTCGGTCACCCAACTGTACAGATCGGTCTCATAGGTACCGTCCTGACCGATCACGTTGGCATTCTCCTCGCCGCGCGGCCTGTCCCGGATCGTGCCGTCCTCCCATGCGTAGTACCGGTTGGAAAGGTCCGCTGAACCATTGAACAGATCAGCCTTCGGTCGGCCATAGAACAGCCCGATGCCGATGTAGGAATAGGCAAAGAATTTTTGCTGGTACAGGGCCTGAAAGGGTTCCCTGTACATGTTCAGGACCAAGTGTTGGCTGATGCCGAACAGGTCGTTCCGGAAGTTCAGACCCCGCCTGTAGTTGCGGAGCTCGGTGCCTGACTTGCCGCCAGTGGGAGAGGCTTCGTTATAGCCTATACGGTGCCAGCTCAGCGTGGTCTCCGTGGTCAACGCCCGGGTGATATAGCGCTTGGGGTTGTTGAGGTAGTCACGGAACGTGACCTTCATCCCGGGGCGTATGCCGTTCCATTGCACCGCGCCATCATAGTTGCCGAGGTCCCCGGAGAAATGGTCCGCGCCCATGGCGATCCCCACCTCCAAGTTGCGTTGTGCATGAACGCCCGTCGCGACCAAAATACAGGCGGAAAGGGTTGCGGGAAAGTACTTGTAGGTCATGGGAAACGGGCTTGGGTCTATCGAAGGTACGATGGAAAGACGCCTTCAGCCCCAGTGGGTTGCCTAAGAGCCTGTTCAAGTTCTCTTCGAACGCGGCCCCCCGGTCTCTTTTCCGCCCATGCTTCGCCGGAAGATCAACCCGTAGGCCCGCTACGCGATGATCTTCCGGCTTCGCCTGATCGAAAAATAGTCTCGCGGCCCATCGCCCAAGAGATCCTGAACTGGCTCTGGACCCGATCCGTATTTATCCACGTTCCCCGAAGATGGCCGTGCCGATGCGCACCATCGTGCTGCCCGCTGCCACGGCTTCCTCAACATCCCCGCTCATGCCCATGCTCAGCTCGGTGAAGAGCAACGCATTCACCGTCCCGCCCTTTATTAGTTCCTTCCGCAGAGCGGCCAAGCCCTCGAATTCACGCCGCACTTGACCGAGGTCCTCCGTGTTGGTGGCCATGCCCATCAAGCCCCGGAAACGCAGTGCCGGCCAGCGGCTCTGCAGGTCACCGCCAGCGCAGAGGGCGCGAATTTCATCCGGCAGAAAACCGTGCTTAGTCTCCTCTTGGGCGATGTGGACCTGCAACAGCACACCGATCGTCCTTCCGGAAGTGGCCGCCCGCTTGTTCAGCTCGTCCAACAACGCTTCGCGGTCCACACCATGAACGAGATGCACGAAGGAAGCGATGTATTTCACCTTGTTGGTCTGCAAATGGCCGATGAAGTGCCACTCAATATCCTCCGGAAGCTCCGGCTGTTTGTCCCGTAGTTCCTGCGGATAATTCTCGCCGAATGCGCGCTGGCCCAGGTCATACAGCCTCTGGATCTCTTCTGCCGTGCGCTTTTTGCTCACGGCGATCAACTTCACGTGCTCCGGTAGCGCGCCTTTCACGCGGGCATATCGCTCAGCAAGCGCCACGGTGTCCATCAGTGGTCTTCCAAGGAATAAATGGTGAGGCCGCTGCGCAGCTTGGGTTCGATCCAGGTGGTCTTCGGAGGCATGCATCTACCGCTGTCGGCCACGGTCCTCATTTCATTGAAGGTGACCGCGCGTAAATGGAAGGCCACGTCGGCTTTACCGCTGCTTATCGCCTGTTCCAGTTCGGAAGTGTCGTGGGTGCCGGGTACGAAGCGGATGCGCGGATCGGTGCGCAGGTCGCTGATGCCCAGCACAGGGCCCAGCACGGCCTCGCTCAACACTGCCGCGTCCAAGGCGTCCACGGGGTTGTTCCCGGAAGTCTTCGGCAAAGCCAGTGCATACCAGCCGCTTTTTACATGGACCTGGACGCTTTGCGGATCCGGTTCTCCCGGGCCGCCCGATAGCGGGGTCAATGTGCCCACCTTGCGCAGTTCTGTCAGAAAGGCTTCTTCGGAAAGTCCGTTGAGTCCTTTCACGGTGCGGTCGTAATTGTAGATGTGCAACTGGCGCTCCGGCACCATGAAGGCCAAGAACGCAGACTTGGGGCCTTGAGGGTCGGCGTGAAGGCAGTCCGCCAGCCGTGCGCTGCTGGCACAGCGGTGGTGGCCGTCGGCGATGTACATCGCGGGCATCCGCTTGAAGTGCCCGCCCAGAGCGACAAGCTCCTCCGGTGCGTCCACTTTCCAGAACCGGTGGCGGACCTGGTCGGTGGTGCAGAAATCATACAGGGTAGGGCGCTGGGCAATATCATCCAGCGCGGCCTCCAGGTCGGGGGCGTCGGGCACGGCCAGCAACACCGGCTCGGCGTTGATGCCGGTATGGTCCAGATAGTCGCTGAAGAGTTCCTCCCGGGTGGCCAGCGTTTGCTCGTGGACCTTTACCCGGCCTTCGCGATAATCCGTAACGGCCACCGCGCCGATGATGCCGCGCGAGGTGAAGGCGCCACAGCTCTGCTCATAGAGATAGAAGGCAGGATGTTCCTCCCGTTGCAGGATGTGCTTCTCCGTGAACTCCGTGAATTTGCGCCGCACGCCATCAAAATGTTCAGCACGCGTGAGGCCGTGGCGGTCGTGGTCCGCATATACGATGTGCAGGAAGGTATAGGGATTGCCCGCAAGTTTTTCGCGCAGCTGCTCCGTGGAATAGTTCAGGAAGGAGCGCGAGCCCACGAGATGGGCCGTGTGCGGCGCCGGTCGCCAAGCCCGGAACGGGCGAACATGGATCATCCGCGGCCCACGGTCACCTCCTCGCGCCAGGCCATCAGCAGTTCGGCCAGTTCACCGCCGATGCGCTCCTGCGCTTCCAACGTGGCCGCGCCGATGTGCGGACTGAGGCTTACGTTCTGAAGGCTCATTATGTCGGCACGTGGGGTAGGTTCGTTCATGTACACGTCCAGGCCGGCGGACTTCACCTTTCCGCTTTTCAGGGCGGCGATCAAGGCATCCTCATCGATCGAGTTGCCGCGGGCGGTGTTCACTAAGATCACGCCGGGCTTCATCTTCGCGAATTCATCCGCACCGAGCACCGGCGTGCCGTCAGCCTTCGATGGTACGTGCAGCGTGATGGCATCGCTCTTGGCAAGGAGTTCCTCCAAGGAAAGCATCTTGACGCCCACGCGGACGGTTTCACCGTTGAAGGGCACCTCCAGATGGTCCACCGTGGCATTGTTGTCGGCGTACACCACTTTCATGCCGTTGCCGATCGCGTAGCGTGCCACCCACTTGCCGATGCGGCCGAAACCGATGATGCCCAGGGTCTTGCCCCGCAGCTCCGCACCCTTGCCGTATTCCTTCTTCATTTCGGCGAAGGCGGTGCAACCCTCGGAGGGCATGCGGCGGTTGGCTTTGCAGAGGTCGCGCGTCAAGCTGTAGAGGTGCGCCATCACCAGTTCGGCCACGCTGATGCTGCTGCTGGCCGGGGTGTTCACCACACGGATACCCTTGCCCTTGGCGTAGGTCACGTCGATGTTGTCCATGCCCACACCGCCGCGGGCGATGAACTTCAGGTTCGGGCAGGCGTCTATGAGGTCCTTGCGCACCTTGGTGGCGCTGCGCACCAGCAGGGCGTCCACCTTCTCCTTGTTGATGTAGGCGATCAATTCCTCCTGGGGCACGAAGTCGGTGGTGATCGTAAAGCCCTCGGTAAGGAGCTGTTCCTTGGCGGGGGCGGAAATGCCGTCGTTGGCGTGTACACGCATCTTCTTAACCGTTCTTTTTAGCGAATTCCTCCATTACGTCCGTCAGGGCCTTCACGCTCTCGATGGGCAGGGCATTGTACATGCTGGCCCGGTAGCCGCCCACGCTGCGGTGGCCGCGGATGCCGCTGATGCCCGCCTCTTTCCACATCGCGTCGAAAGCGGGCTCCATTGCAGCATCTTTGAACACGAAGGTGGCGTTCATTTCCGAGCGGTCCTCTTTGGCGGTAGTGCCTTGGAAGATCGGTAAGCGGTCCACCGTTGAATACAGCAGCTCGGCCTTGGCGGCATTGCGCTTGGCGATCTCGGCGATGCCACCGATCCGCTTCATCCATTCCAGGGTGAGCATGATGACGTAGATCGGGAACACCGGCGGCGTGTTGTACATGCTGTCCTTGGCGGCGTGGTTGGCCAGGTCCATCATGGGGCTCAGCGTGCGCCCGGTCTTGCCCAACGCCGCGGGATCGAAGAGGTACATGGTGGCTCCGGCGGGGCCCATGTTCTTCTGTGCACCGGCATGATCATCGCAAAATCGGCCACGTTCACCGGGCGGCTGAAGATGTCACTGCTCATGTCGCAGATCATCGGCACCGTGCTCTTTGGGAACTGCTTGTATTGCGTCCCTGCGATGGTGTTGTTGCTGGTGAAGTGGAAGTAGTCCGCATCGCTGGGGATGCTGAACCCCTTGGGGATGTAGTTGAAGTTCTTGTCCTCGCTGCTGGCCACAACCACGGCCTCGCCGGCCAGCTTCCCCTCTTTGATGGCGCGCTTGGCCCATTCGCCGGTGTGGACGTATGCGCCCTTGCCGCCGGGCTTCATGAAGTTCTGCGGAACGAGGTGGAAGCCCATGCTGGCGCCGCCACCGAGGAAGATCGACTCATAGTGCGAAGGGGCGCCCAAGAGGTCCTTCACCAGCTGCCGTGCATTGGCCATGATCGCCTCGAAGGGCTTGCTGCGGTGGCTGATCTCCAGGATGCTCAAGCCGCTGCCGTCCAGGTCAAGCACCGCTTGGGAGGCTTTTTCAAAGACCTCTTGCGGCAGGATACAAGGGCCGGCGCTGAAGTTGTGGACTTTCATGGTGAGGAAGAGAAGCTTGAGAGGTTGAATTCGCGGCGCGAAGGTAAAGGTTCGAGAGGGGAGCTCCTCGTATGCTTCATGGCCATCGCGTCTTCCGGTCATGGCTTTTGGTTCGAGGGTTGTGGTTTTCCCCTCCTTTTTTCAACGAGGGGAGACTGATCCTCAGGCATGATCCATTCTGAGCACTTTGGGTTTTCCCCTCCTTTTTTCAAGGAGGGGCAAGGGGTGGTGCATTCCATGTGAGAACCCTGTACGCATTTCCGTGTAAGGACCACCCCCAACCCCTCCTTTTAGGAAGGAGGGGAGACGGATCCTCAGGGACATTTTGCAGGGAATTCATTGGTTTCCCTTGCTTTTCTTGTCAAAGAAGTTATCCGGTTACGCGATCAAGTTGACCTGTAAGAGGCGATAGCCCTGTGATCCCATCGCATCCTTTCCTCCCCACTACCGACCTTTGCGCCCCTTACAGATCAACGTTCATGCGTATCGGTATTGTTTGCTATCCCACCTTCGGCGGCTCCGGCGTCGTGGCGACTGAACTGGGCCTCGCCTTGGCGGAAGAAGGCCACACCGTTCACTTTATCACCTACGACAGGCCCGTGCGGCTGGGAACGGGCAAGGCCAACGTGATCTACCACGAGGTGCGCGTGAGCGATTATCCGCTCTTCGACTACCAGCCGTACGAACTGGTGCTGACGAGCAAGCTGGTGGACGTGGTGAAGCACGAGCGCCTGGACCTGCTGCATGTGCATTACGCCATTCCGCACGCCTCGGCGGCCTGGATGGCCCAGCAGATCCTCGCGGCCCAAGGCATCCGCATACCGTTCATCACCACCCTGCATGGCACGGACATCACCCTTGTGGGCCGCGATGCGAGCTTCGAGCCGGTGATCACTTTCGCGATCGAGCACAGCGATGCGGTGACGGCCGTTTCCGAAAGCCTCCGGAAGGACACCTACGCGCATTTTCCGATGAAGCGGGCCATCGAGGTGATCCCCAATTTCATCTGCCCGGAACGCTATGGGATGGGCATCGACCCGGTCCTGCGCAAACGTTTCGCGCCCAATGGCGAGAAGCTCTTGGTGCATGTGAGCAACTTCAGGCCCGTGAAGCGCGTGCAGGACGTGCTCGCCGTTTTCATGGGGGTGCGCGAACAGATGCCGGTCCGGCTGTTACTGATCGGCGACGGGCCGGACCGGCACCTGATCGAAGCGCAATGCCGTGCCAACGGCACGTGCGACGAGGTGTTCTTCCTCGGGAAGATGACCGACCCGGAAGAGGTGGTGGCAAGCTGTGACCTGTTCCTGTTGACCAGTGAGGCCGAGAGCTTCGGTCTTGCGGCCTTGGAGGCCATGGCCTGCGGTGTACCCGTGGTGAGCACCGATGCCGGTGGCACGGCCGAAGTGGTGGAGGACGGAGTGTCCGGTTTGTTGAACCCGATCGGCGATACTGCTGCGATGACGGCGAACGCATTGTCTATTCTGAAGGACCCGGAAACACTGGCGCGTTTTAGGAAAGGGGCTGCCCGCTCCGCCGAGCGCTTCGATATCGCGAAGGTCCTGCCCCGCTATGAAGCCCTGTACCAACAAGTGGTGGATCAAGTGAAAGCGAATGGAGTTCATCAGTGACCGTGTTAGTGTTGAGCGGCAGGGCGAAGGAATCAGCATCGTCATCGGCTCCCGGCTCCCCAAGCGGCAGTGGGCGCTTCTTATCGGTTGGTTAGTGGCATGGACGCTATGCGGTGTGGCCTTCCTCTACGAGTTCCTCCATGGCGCTGGCCCGGACATGCGCGTCCCGTTGTTCATCATGCTCGCTTTTTGGGGCTACTTCGAGCTGCGGATCATACGTGTGGTGCTGTGGCGCAAAAAAGGCTTTGAGCTCTGGCGGGTAAAGGACGGCGAGCTCACCATCAAGAACAGCCTCTACCGCTTCGGGAAGGCGACCCGTTACTTCATCGCTAACATCCAGCGGCTGGGGCTGTTGAACATGGACGAGACCTCCTGGAAATGGCAAATGAGCGACTCCTTCTGGACGCGGGGAGCTGAGCGCTTAGGCTTTGAATACCACGAGAAGAAGGTGGCCTTCGGCCGCGGCCTTACGGAGGAGGAAGCGCGCGAGGTGGTCCAACTGCTCGCTGCGGAATTGAAGCGGGAGCGGAAGGCGGAGAGAAAGTCTTGAGACTATTAGTCGGGAGTCTTGAGTCCCGACTAATAGTCTCAGGACTCCCGACTCAAGACTCCCCACCCAAGCCCACCGGTCCGTATTCTCAGCGCCTCCGCGTCCTTTAAAAATACTCGCTCCGGAAGGCGTTGCCGCTGATCCTCAACGTACGGATACCGTCCAGCATTTCTTCGCGTGTCATGCGCTTGGCGGAAGGGGAGGAGAGGGCCGCATCGATGGAATTCACTGCACCCGCAGGCACCCCGCGAGTTTGAAGCTTTTCCAATAGCGGTTCCCGTGGGAACGTCGCGATAGCCGGGGCCAATAGCTCTGCAAGGCGTGCCCGGTTCACCACGCGGCTGTTGTTCTCCGCAAAGTCCGCATCGTTCTTCACCGCAGGGAGTTCAAGCGCTTCGCAAAGCTTCCGGAACTGGGCATTGCTTCCTACGGCGAGCACGATCCGCTTCCTGTCGGAGCAGGTGAACACCTCGCCGTACGGTGCGATGTTCGGATGCAAGGTGCCGATCGGCTGCGCCACGTGACCGGCCATCAGCCAGTTGGAGGCCTGGTTCACTAAGCCCGTGAGCGCGGCCTCTTCCAATGTCACCTCTACGAATGCCCCTTTCCCGCTGTTGGTCCTGTTCAGCAAGGCAAGCAGGATCCCTTCCTTCAGCTGATGGGCCGCCAGGATGTCGATCATGGCCACGGGGAGCTTGGCCGGGTGTTCCGCGTCGGTGCCGGTCATGCTGATGTAGCCCGTCCCTGCCTGCAGGACCACGTCGTAGGCGGGGCGAGCCGCATCGTCCGCATAGCCACGGATGTGGCCCTGGATAAGCTTCGGGTTCAGCGCACTTAGCCGATCGCGCGTAAGCCCGAGTTTTTCCGCGTCCGCGGCCATGTGGTTGCTGATCAACACATCGGCCTTGGCCACTAATGCGTCGAATTCCGCTCGTGCAGCTTCATCGGTGAGGTCCAAGAAGAGATGCTCCTTCCCGAAATTGACACTGCTGAAGTACGCACTGACGTTTGATCCCGGGTCTTCAGTGGGCAGTTTCCACTTCCGCGTGACATCCCCGCCGGCCTTGGGGTTCTCCACCTTCACCACGCGGGCGCCCAGCTCCGCGAAGAACATGCCCACGGCGGGTCCGGCGAGTACGCTGGCGGTCTCGATCACCAAGAGGTCTTTCAGCATGGGACGAATGTAGAGCGGTGGCAGGTGGCCGGTGATAAGTGAACGGAATGCAATGCCCTTAGGATAATGGCAGTAGGCAGTGGCCTATCACCTATCACCTCAGACCGGCAGCTCCGCCCCGCACCGCCTGCAGAACCGTGCATCTCCCAAGTGCCCTGTGGCGTGGCAGGTCATGCACTCTTTGCCCGGATTCGCGCTCTTGGCCAGTTCCACGCCCACGATGCCCGTTGGCACGGCGATGATGGAATAGCCCAGGATCATGATCATCGAAGCGATCATCTGGCCGATGGTGGTCTGCGGGGCGATGTCGCCATAACCCACTGTTGTCAAGGTAACAATGGTCCAGTAGATGCTGCGGGGGATGCTGGTGAACCCGGCCTCAGGGCTTTCCACCAAGTACATCACCGTGCCGAAGATCACCACGATGGTGAGCACCGCCAGGAGAAAGACCATGATCTTTCTCCTGCTGGCCACCAGTGCCCGGCCCAGCATGCCGGCCTCGTTGATAAAGCGCGCCAGCTTCAGCACGCGGAACACCCGGATCAGGCGCAGCACGCGGATCACCATGAGCGACTGGGCGCCGCCGATGATCAAGCTGAGGAAGGTGGGCAGGATCGAGAGAAGGTCGACGATGCCGAAGAAGCTCAGTACATAATGCCGGGGCTTCTGCACGATCCAAAGCCGCAGCAGGTATTCCACCGTGAACAGGCCGGTAAAGATCAGCTCGGCCAAATAAAGCGCATGACCATAGCGGGCCTTGATCGCGGGCACACTTTCCAGCATCACCAGCAGCACACTGATGAGGATGGCCCACAACAGTACTACATCGAACAGCTTGCCCGCAGGCGTGGTAGTGCCGAAGACAGTGCGGTACAAGCGATTCCGCAAGGCACTGCGGCCGGGAGTTTCCATGCTGCAAGGTAGCGGTCGCGATCAAGCCTTCGGGGGAATGATGTGCAGGTCGCGCTGCGGGAAAGGAATGGCGACGCCCGCCTCGCGGAAACGTTCCAAGATGCGGAATCGGATGTCGCTCTTGGTCTGTTCCACCAGAAAGATGTTCCGGCTCCAGAACAGCAGTTCAAAGATCAGGGCGCTGTCGCCGAAATCGATGAAGCGCACTTTCACCGCGTGCTCCGGATCGTCCATGACCACGTCCGTCTGGTCCATCGCGCAGCCCATCAGGATCTTCTTCACCAATTCCGCGTCCGAGCCATAGGCCACGCCCACCCTCAGGTTGAAGCGCGTTTCCAGCGCGTTGTGGCTCCAGTTCACCACGTTCTCGTTGATGAAACGGTGGTTGGGCACGATCACGTTCATGCCGTCACGGGAATAGATGGTGGAGGTGCGCAGGTTGATCTCCGTCACGCGGCCCACCAGACCTTCCACCTCCAGCACGTCGCCCACCATGATGGTACCTTCCATCAGGATGAAAATGCCGGAGATGATGTCATTGAAGGTCTGCTGGATCCCGATGCCCAAGCCCACCAACAAGGCCGCAGAGCCCGCTACCAGGAAGGTGATGTTCATGCCCAGCACTTGCAGCACGATGATGATGGTGCCCACCCATACGGCGTACTTCACAAGGAGGTATGCCGAATGCAGTCGCGAGCGTTGGTCCATGTCGCCTTTAGCGCGGCGGTGCATGGCGGCTTTCACCAATCGCAGCAATAGAAAGGCGACGGCAATGGTGATCATCGCCCAGAGCACGTGCCCTACCGTGAAGACAAGGCCGCCGATATGGAACAAGGTCTCCGTGAACATGGTGGTGTTGCGATCGTGAAGCAGCCTCGCAAAGGAAGCCACATCCCCCATTGCTTGGATGCCGTTCGGAAAAAACCTTGCTGATGCAATGGTGGTCGATACCTTTCACCCGACATGTTGTTCCGACCCCTGTTCCTCGTGGTTGCCGATGCCACCGCCCAGATCGATTTGGCATCGTTACGCGTACACGGCAACACCCCGCGCCGACCATGATGGACATGGAGGGTTTCACCCGTGAATGGCTACTGAACCCCACGGTGGGCCGCATCGTGGGGCTGGTGGTCGGCGTGGCGTTGATCTGGACGTTGATGAAATTCCTCAAGGCCCGCTTCACCGGCAGGACGGAGCAGGCCGACGCCAAGTACCGCGTGAGGAAGCTCTTCGACGTAGCGGGCTACCTGCTCGTGCTGGTGCTGATCATGGTGGTGTACAGTGACAAGCTCAGCGGATTTACCGTGGCTTTGGGCGTGGCCGGTGCGGGCATTGCCTTCGCCTTGCAGGAGGTCATCGCCTCGGTGGCGGGCTGGCTTGCCGTGATGTTCGGCGGCTTTTATCGCACCGGTGACCGCGTGCAGCTCGGCGGTATCAAAGGCGATGTGGTCGATATCGGCGTGCTCCGCACCACGGTGATGGAGGTAGGCCAATGGGTGGATGGCGACCTCTACAACGGCCGCATCGTGCGCGTTGCCAACAGCTTTGTCTTCAAGGAACCGGTCTTCAACTATTCCGCGGATTTTCCTTTCCTCTGGGACGAGATCAAGGTGCCCGTGATGTTCGGCAGCGACTATGAACGCGCCCGTGCATTGTTCGATCAGGTATTGCGGGAGGTGGCGGGCGGCCTCACCGCGGATTCCCAGGCCAAGTGGAAGGCGATGGTGAGCAAGTTCATGGTGGAGGATGCACGCACCAGCCCGTGGGTGACCATGGCGTTCAACGACAATTGGGTGGAGTTCACCCTGCGGTACGTGGTGGACTACAAACAACGGCGCGGCACCAAGGACGCCCTGTTCACGCGTCTTCTGCGCGAGATCGAAGCCACGGACGGCGTCATCAAGCTGGCCTCCGCCACTTTCCAAGTGGTCGGCGTTCCGCCCATCAATGTGAAGGTTCAAAAGGACTGAATATGCGCAAGGCATACCTCATGGCCGGAAATGGTCAACTACGGTGTTGGGAAAATGTCGGCACGTAAATGATGGATCTACGCTTTTCACTGACATTTGTCGCCCTGTAACTCCGCCATGCGTTTCACCTCCCTCATCAACTTCCTCCGCCTTGGCGATGACGCCGAGGACCCGCAGGTGGCCATGAAAGCCATCGAGAGCGGCGTGGTGTTCCGCGGTACCAACATGTTGATCCTGGTCTGCGCGATCCTCATCGCATCGGTAGGGTTGAACGTGAACTCCACCGCAGTGGTGATCGGCGCCATGTTGATCTCCCCGCTCATGGGCCCCATCATGGGCGTGGGCGCCGGGCTTGGCGTGCTGGACCTCCGGCTGGTGCGGCGCTCCCTGAAGAACATCGGGTTCGCTGTTGTGGTGAGCATAGGCACCAGCGCGCTCTACTTCCTGATCAGTCCGTTGAGCGATGCGCACTCGGAGATCCTGGCCCGCACCAGCCCCTCCATCTGGGACGTGCTGATCGCGCTCTCCGGAGGCTTTGCCGGTATAATCGCCGTGACCAGTAAGGACAAGGTCCGGGGCAACGTGGTGCCCGGTGTTGCCATCGCCACCGCCCTGATGCCCCCCTTGTGTACCGCGGGCTACGGCCTGGCGCACCTCAACTGGACCTATTTCGCCGGGGCGCTCTACCTCTTCCTCATCAACTCCGTGTTCATCAGCATCGCCGCATTGGCCATGGTGCGCTGGTTGGGGTACCCGCAGCGCTTTGTGGAGGACGTGAAGCTCACCGGGAAGATCCGGCGATATACCACGTTGATCGTCCTGGCCACCGTGGTCCCGAGCATCTGGCTCGCGTATAGGCTCGTGGTGGAAAATGCCTTCGTCCACAAGGCCCAGGAATTCATCGCCTATGAATGCACCGTCCCTGAGAACTACTTGTTGGACAAGTCGATCGATGCCCCCAATCGGTCGATCACGCTCACCTACCTCGGCAATGGCATCACTTCGGCCGACAGCGTCAAGATGTACCAACGCCTCGCGTTGCACGGTATCGCCGGGGCCGACCTGAAGATCCGGACGGGACTTTCCTTGCAGGAGCTGGACAAAGAGCAGCGCTCGAAGAACGAGGGCATGCAACGCCAGATCGATGACCAGAACGTACTGGTGGCCCGCCTCGGAGCGGTGCGCGACAGTTTGTCGCAGGTGAAGCAGCAGGACCAGGCCCTCATGGCCGAGGCCAAGGCCATGGCCCCCGGGCTCCGCTGGCTCGTAACGGCGGAACTTCCCGGTGCCAGCGCCAAGGACAGCATGAAGCAGGTCGTCGCCGCGCATTTCGTAAATTATCCGGACACTGCGGAAATGGCCCGCATCCGCCGCTGGCTCATCGTGCGCCTCAACGACAAGCATTTCGCCCTGGCCGTTACCGCGGACAGCGCGAAAGTGATCAAGGAGGAAGAACACCGGAGAAGAAGATGAGCAAGAAGAGAAGTACTTCCAAGAAAGTGGAGGTAAGGCCGTTCACCATGGACGCGTTCGATGATTTTGCCACCGTGATGAACGCGGTTTACCCGGACTGGAGCGGAGGCCTGTGGAAGCGCGAGACCATTGCCAGGCTGGTGGACCTGTTCCCCCAAGGCCAGCTCGGCGTCTTCGTGGACGGCAAGCTCGCCGGCTGCGCGCTCACCATCATCGTTGACATCGACAAGCTGGGGTTCGACCACACCTATATGAAGGCCACCGGCGGTTACTCCTTCAATACCCACAGCCTCAAGGGGAACGTGCTGTACGGTATCGAGGTCTTCGTCCATCCCGAGTTCCGCGGCATGCGGCTCGGCAGGCGTTTGTACGAAGCCCGCAAGGAGCTCTGCGAGCAGCTCAACCTGCGTTCCGTGATGTTCGGCGGACGCATCCCCAATTACCACAAGCACGCCAAGAAGCTCACCCCTAAGCAGTACATCGCCAAAGTGCGTGAAAAGGCCATTCACGACCCGGTGCTCTCTTTCCAGCTCTCCAACGAATTTCATGTGGTGCGCCTGTTGAAAGGCTACATGCCGGACGATGTGAACTCGATGGAGTACGCCACCCTGATGGAGTGGGACAACATCTACCACAATGAGGCCGAGATGGGCGGAAGCTGGTCAAGGAACGTCCGGCTGGGCCTCGTGCAATGGCAGATGCGCAACTACGCCGGTATCGACGGACTGTTCGAGCACCTGGACTTCTTCCTGCAAGTGGTCAGCGGCTATGGCAGTGACTTCGCCGTGTTCCCGGAGTTCTTCAACGCCCCGCTGATGTCCATGTACGACGAGCAGAGCGAGGCCGAGGCCATCCGCAGCCTTGCCGAGCACACAATCCCCATACGTGACTTCATGGTGAAAGCGGCGGTGAAGTACAACGTGAACATCGTCACCGGAAGCATGCCCTTGGTGGAGAACGGGATCCTGTACAACATGGGCTTCCTCTGCCGCCGGGACGGAAGCTGGGAGCGGTATGAGAAGATCCACATCACCCCCAACGAGCGCAATGCCTGGGGCATCCACGGCGGAAAGCAGGTACGCGTGTTCGATACCGATTGCGGCAAGGTGGGTGTGCTGATCTGCTACGATTGTGAATTTCCCGAACTGGTGCGCTTGATGGCCCTGCAAGGCATGCAACTGCTCATCGTGCCCTTCCTTACCGACACGCAGAACGCCTTCTCACGTGTGCGCTTGTGCGCCATGGCACGGGCCGTGGAGAACGAATGCTTCGTGGCCATCGCCGGCAGCGTCGGCAATCTGCCCAAGGTGAAGAACATGGACATCCAGTACGCCCAAAGCGCGGTGTTCACCCCATGTGACTTCGGCTTCCCGGCCACGGGCATCAAGGGCGAAGCCACGCCGAACACCGAAATGGTGCTGGTGGTGGACGTGGACATGAGCCTGCTGCGCGACCTGCACCATCGCGGCAGCGTGCAGAATCTGAAAGATCGCCGCGAAGACGTCTACACGCTGAGGTTGACCGCGGAAGGGTAGTCCCCTCAGGTCACTTAAAGAGGACACTGAGGCAGGGCTTTGGCCATGGGCGGCGAGACAGAAGAACTTCCTGCCCAAGCCCGGAGCTCCTAGTGCCTGAAAAAAACTCAACAAGCGTTTGGAGATGTCATGGAATAAGCGCCGGGGACGAGGAACCGGAGGCCCTTACCTTCGCCGAAGATCCCATCCCGCGTGCAGCTCACATTCTTAGGTACCGGCACCAGCCAAGGCGTTCCCGTGATCGCCTGTGCTTGTGCGGTATGCCGCAGCACCGACCCGCGGGATAAACGCACGCGTTCATCGGTACTGGTCGAAACGGATGGAAAGACCCTCCTGATCGATGCCGGTCCGGACTTTCGCCAGCAGATGCTCCGCGAGGGCGTGCCCGACCTGGACGCCGTGCTGCTCACCCATGAGCACATGGACCACATCGCGGGCATGGACGACCTGCGCGCCATCAGCTTTGCGCATGAGCCGCCACGGCCGGTACCGATCTATGCGGATGAGGCCACGCTGAACGCCGTCCGCCGGGTGTATGCCTATGCTTTTTCCGGCTCGCAGTATCCGGGCATGCCACAGTACCACCTGCATACCATCGGCCGGGAGCCGTTTGTTGCGGCGGGCATTCCCGTGGTCCCCGTTGAAGTGATGCACTACCATATGCCCGTGCTCGGCTTCAGGATCGGAAGGCTCACCTACATCACCGATGCCAAATCGATCTCGCCCGAAGAGAAGAGGAAGATCCGCGGTAGCGAGGTGCTGGTGGTGAACGCGCTGCGGAAGAAGGAGCACATCTCGCATTTCAACTTACAGGAAGCGCTGGCCCTGATCGAGGAATTGGAGCCGGGCCGGGCCTACCTTACGCACATCAGCCATTTCATGGGCCTCCATGCGGAGGTGGAATTGCCGCCACATGTGCATATAGCGCATGATGGACTGAAGGTGCAGATCTGAGGAGCGGAGTACCTCATGGTCCGACGCATTTCGGACCCCGAGGAGGAGACCGCTGAGTGAGCTTTCCAAAACGTCCATAAGCGTACATCTGTGGTCCGCACGTCGTGAAGGATCCGAGGACTTCGGGGTCCCGGGGCGGAGGTCCTGAGCGGAACTGTGTTGAAGCCTTTGCATCTTTGCGGCATGGCGCTCAGTTCTTCCTTGCTCGACCAGGCCGTGGACCAATTGGCCACTTTGCCGGGCATCGGCAGGCGGACGGCCATGCGCTTGGCCTTGGACCTATTACGCAGGGAACCGCAGGAAGTGGTCCGCTTCAGCGAGGCGGTACGCCGGCTGAGGGAGGAGGTGATGTACTGCTCGGAATGCTGCAACATCAGCGATCGGCCGGTGTGCGACATCTGCTCCAACCCGGCCCGCGATCGCACCATGATCTGCGTGGTGGAGGACATCCGCGATGTGATCGCCATTGAGAACACCCGCCAGTTCAAGGGCCTCTACCATGTGCTTGGCGGGGTGATCAGCCCCATGGACGGCGTCGGCCCGGACGACCTGAACACCAAACAGCTCATCACCCGCATCGGCCAAGGCGGCATCACCGAGGTGGTGCTGGCCTTGGGCGCAACTTTGGAAGGGGATACCACGAGCTTCTTCCTTAACCGCAAATTGAGCGAACTGGGCGTACAGGTCAGCATGATCGCCCGCGGCATCAGCATCGGCGGGGACCTGGACCAAGTGGATGAAGTGACCTTGGGCCGCAGTATCGCCGACCGGAAACCGTATGAACAGAGCGTCCGGAGATGAGCGTTGAGATCAGTTACGTGTTGGCGGGTTACGTGTTGATGGGTTACGTGTTGGTGCAGTTCGCTTTGCAAGGGTCGCTTTCAACCCGTAACCCGTAACACTTTTAACCCGCAACGCACCGATTTCCCGGAATGAAGCTCAGCGTCATCATCGTCAACTACAACGTCAAGGCCTACTTGGAGCAATGCCTGCGGACGGTGTTCGAGGCGTTGAACGGGATGGAGGGCGAGGTCTTCGTGGTGGACAACCTGAGCACGGACGGGAGCGCGGAGATGGTCCGTGAGAAATATCCGAGCGTGAGGCTCATCGCCAACCGCGAGAACGTGGGCTTCAGCCGGGCCAACAACCAAGCGATCCGGGAAAGCACCGCGGAATATGTGGTGCTGCTGAACCCGGACACGGTGGTAGGGGAGGACGTGTTCCACAAGGTGGTCGATTTCCTGGCCGCCCACCCGAAGGCGGGAGGCCTTGGTGTGAAGATGATCGACGGCACGGGCCGCTTCCTTCCGGAGAGCAAACGCGGTCTCCCCACGCCCACCGTGGCTTTTTTCAAGATCATGGGACTTTCCCGGCTTTTCCCGCACAGCCGGTTCTTCGGACGATATCACCTGGGCCATTTGCCCGAGGATGAGGCCGCGCCCATCGAGATCCTTTCCGGAGCCTGCATGTTCCTCCGGAAGAAGACGCTGGACGAAGTGGGCTTGCTCGATGAGAGCTTTTTCATGTACGGCGAGGACATCGACTTAAGCTACCGGATCACCATGGGCGGCTTTGAGAACTGGTACCTGCCCCAAGCCAAGATCATCCACTACAAAGGCGAGAGCACGAAGAAGAGCAGCGTGAACTATGTCTTCGTCTTCTATAATGCCATGGCCATTTTCGCGCGGAAGCATTTTACGCGCCGCGGCCCGCAGTTATTCTCCTTGGTGATCCGGGGTGCCATTTACCTGAGCGCCGCCACGGCCATCGTCACCCGGTTCCTGCGCGAGGCGCTACTGCCCCTGGTGGACCTGTCCTTGCTGATCGGTGGCATGTTCCTGATGGAACGAACGGGAGTGGTATCGTCCGTGGCCTATTGGGACAAAGTGCTGGTGGCGATGGGCGTAGTGGGCGTAATGGCCTTGTTTGGTGCCTACGACCGCCCGTTGAGGTTGTTGAACGTGCTTAAAGGTTTGGCCGCATTGGTCATTGTGGCCCTTGCAGTACGGTATTGGACCGGGGCCGGACCGGAGCGGGCACTTCCCTTCTTGGCCATGGCGGGCACCATCTTTCTGTGCATTCGTGGCCTGTTGAACTTGCTGGGCCTGAGGCGCCGCTCTTCCACATGGGTGGAACGGGCCAGGGTCTTGGTGGCCGGCTCCGTTGTGGAGGCCAGGCTCGCCCTTGGACTGCTATGGCAGACCCACTATGGTCTTGGCCGTGAAATGACCATGGACACGGACACGGCAAACGCATCGGGCGGCGTGGAAACGCTCCGAAAGTTGATCAGGCGGCAACGGCTGGACGAGGTGGTGTTCTGTGCCAAGGACCTGCGCATGCAGCGTATCATCGAGATCATGGAAGAGCTGCGGACCACCCGAGCAGTCTTCAAGATCGCCCAGCCGTCCTCGGAATTCATCATCGGGCCCAGCTCTACGGAGAGCTTGCAGGACCTGCTGATCCTCCGCGACCATGCGGTGAACAGTTCTGCTTCGCGGCGTCGGCGCCGGACCATGGACGTACTGCTGTCCGTGTTCTTCCTGCTCAGCCTGCCCATCAGCATTTTATTCGTCCGGAACAAGTCGGGGTTCCCCCGGAACCTGTTCATGGTACTCGTGGGGAAGCTGACCTGGGTAGGTTACGCCTCTCCCCGCCCCGATCCACGTATTCCGCGGATCAGCCCCGGAGTGCTGGGTATTTCCGGTGGAGATGGCCTCAAGGCTGACCGCCGTACAGTACAGCGCAAAGATCTGGAGTATGCCAAGGACTACCGGGTATGGAAGGACCTGGGACGTGTGGCAATGGATTTTGCGAGGCTGGGCCGGGCCTGAACAGGCAGTACGAACTGAAGTCAGGTTGTTTCCGGGCAGCGGATATCTTCGCAGCCCGCGATACCGTCTTGCCAGAAGCGGAAAACTATGTCACAGATCGAGATCCTACTGCCTAAAATGGGCGAAAGCGTGGCCGAGGCCACTATTATCAAATGGTTGAAGAACGACGGGGACCGTGTGGAGGCTGATGAGCCTTTGGTGGAGATCGCCACGGATAAGGTTGACAGCGAGGTACCCGCCCCT
Organism: Flavobacteriales bacterium; assembly: GCA_016700415.1. Lineage (NCBI taxonomy): Bacteria > Pseudomonadati > Bacteroidota > Flavobacteriia > Flavobacteriales > Flavobacteriales bacterium. The sequence continues at coordinate 848,050 of CP065018.1, read as the reverse complement.
CAGGACGGCATCCTCATCAAGCGTTTGGTCAAGGACGGTGACGTAGTGCAGGTGGGACAGCCCATTGCGTACATAGGTGCCGAAGGCAGTGCTGTCGCGACGGCCACTTCAGCCGCTGCCGTACCAGCCGCGGCCGAAGTCAAGGTCAGTGCGGCCCCGGCGGCGAAAGCCGTACCTGGCGTTGCCGTGGAAAAGACAGGGCCGAGCGGAAAATTCTACAGCCCGTTGGTGCGCAACATCGCGAAGAGCGAGGGCGTGTCCATGAATGAACTGGAAGCCCTTGAAGGCAGCGGACAAGGTGGCCGTGTGACGAAGAAGGACCTCTTGGACTACCTGCCACAACGCGGTACCACGAACGTTGGCAATGGTAGGAGCCCGGAACAGCCGGCCCCGGCGACGGCTCCAACGGCCATGGCCGCTAGCGCCGCTCCCGTGGCGCCAAGCATCAAGGCCGGCCCCGGCGATGAGCTGATCGAAATGGACCGCATGCGGAAGCTGATCGCCGACCACATGGTGATGAGCAAGCACATCAGCCCCCACGTCACCAGCTTTGTGGAGGCCGACGTGACCAATCTGGTGCTTTGGCGCAACAAGGTGAAGAACGCCTTCGAGAAGCGTGAAGGGGAGAAGATCACTTTCACACCGGTGTTCATCATGGCAATCGCCCAAGCGATAAAGGAAATGCCGATGATCAACATCCAGGTGGACGGCACCACGATCATCAAGAAAAAGGACATCAACATCGGCATGGCAGCCGCGTTACCCTCGGGGAACCTCATCGTCCCCGTAGTGCGGAACGCGGACCGCCTGAACCTGATGGGCTTGGCCAAGACCGTGAACGATCTGGCCAGGCGGGCGCGTCAAGGGAAGCTCACGCCCGATGAGGTCAGCGGCGGCACCTATACCGTGACCAATGTGGGGACCTTCGGGAACGTGCTCGGCACACCGATCATCAACCAGCCCCAAGTGGCCATCATGGCGTTCGGGGCGATCCAGAAAAAACCGGCCGTGCTGGAAACCCCCACCGGGGATGTGATCGCCGTTCGCCACATGATGTACCTCAGCCACAGCTACGATCACCGGGTGGTGGACGGGGCCCTTGGGGGCAAGTTCGTGCGGCGCGTTGCTGACATCCTCGAGGGATGGTCGCTGGACACGGAGATATAGGAATTCATGCGCGGCAACGGAAAACATCTACATTTAGCCACAAACCCACCTCGCTCCGGTATTGGAGCGTCAGAATGCATCATGCGATGAGGAGACAATTCCACGCTACGATTTTTGCCATCCCCTTGCTCTGCTTAGGCGTGGGCCTCAAGGCTCAGGACAATGGGGTCGCGGACAAAGCGACCTTTGAGGAGGCCAGTCTCCTGATGGAGGAGAAACTCTATGGGCAGGCCGCCCTCGAATGGAAAGCGCTCTTGGCCAATGATCCGGACAACGCCAACCTGAACTGGAAGGTAGGGGAGGCCTACATGCTCTCCTATAATGAAAAGGCCAAAGCTCTACCCTATCTGGAAGTCGCCGCGACGAAGAGGACCGCGCGCTATGGTGGGTTGAACACGGCAGGCTATGACCCCTTCGACCCCAAGGAGCGCAATGCGCCGCCGAAAGTGGATTACTGGTTAGGCAAGGCTTACCATCTGGACGGCCAATTCGACAAGGCGGATGAGGGTTACAAGAAGTTCATAGCGGAAGCGGACAACCGTAGCGATTTCAAGCCCATGGCCGAGCACGGACTGGAACAGACCGCGAACGCTCGAAAATTGATGGCCGACCCGAAGAATTACACCATAAGCAATATCGGGCCGGTGGTCAACAGCGAATATCCGGACTTCAGCCCGGTGATCAGCGTGGACGGCAACGCCATGTTCTACACCAGCCGCCGCATCCGTCCGGACAGCAGCAATTCCGGTGTGATCGACCCGGTCGCGGGGCTTCCCTTCGAGAATATCTATGTGAGCTACAAGGACCGCACCGGTGCATGGCAGTCCCCCGAGCCCCTGAACATAAATCCACCCGCGGGGCACTTGGCCTCGGTGAACGTCTCCGCCGATGGACAGACCTTGATCATCTACAAGGATGATGACGGCGATGGCAATCTCTACGAGAGCAAGCTCGTCGGTGAATTGTGGAGCGATCCCGTGAAGATGGGCTCCGACATCAACACCAAGTCTTGGGAGACCCATGGTGCCTTGAGCGCGGACGGCAACACCTTCTATTTCGTCAGCAACCGCCCCGGTGGTTATGGGGGGCGGGACGTTTATCGCGTGGTGAAGCTGCCCAGCGGGGAATGGAGCAAGGCACAGAATATCGGGAATGCGGTGAACACTTCCTATGAAGAGGACGGCGTATTCATCCATCCCAATGGCCGCACCCTGTATTTCTCCAGCACGGGGCACAGCAGTATGGGCGGCTTCGACATCTTCTCTACGGAACAACAGGCGGACGGTACATGGAGCACCCCGGTGAACATCGGTTATCCCTTGAATACCGTGGATGATGATGTCTTCTTCGTGACCACCGCCGACGGCCGCCGCGGCTATTTCAGCTCGGACAAGATCGGTGGTTATGGGGAAAAGGACATCTACTTCGTGGACTTCCCCGACGAAATGGGGGCAGAGGGGCTTGCGGTGCTAAAGGGCTTCATCATCCCGCCCCCCGGCGAACAGCTTTCCCCGACCACCACGCTCTATGTCACCAACAAGGAGACCGGTGAGGTGAAGAGCTATAAGCCACGGCAGCGGGACGGGGTCTATGTGGCCATATTGGAACCCTGCAAGAACTATAACCTCGACTACCGCGTGAACGACAAAACGGTGCATACGGAGGACATCTTCGTAGAGTGTGAAAGTGCCTACCAGGAGATCAACAAGGAGGTCTACCTGAACCCCGTTTCATTGGATGGAGCCGCCAGCATCGTGGACTTGCCAAAAGGCGCTCCCCCGGGAAGCAAGGAGAAGGGGGAACCTGTGAAGGAGGGAGTGACCGTGGTGGGACCGTCCGCCAAAGTGGTGCCTCCGACCGCGGAAGCAACGACCGGGGAGCCGAAGACCGATGCACAACGCAAGCAAGAGGGTGAGACGCACGTCACCCCGGATGCAACGTTCGCAGCCGAGTTCGTGAAATACCATGGCTACAACGAAAAGGATATTGACACGAACGACCCAAAGTGGACGGAATTCGCCACCAAAGTGGTCGATCTCTTGGTCAAGGAGGGCAAGGTGAAAGTGACCATCGAAGCCAGTGCCTCGCATGTTCCTACCAAGACCTACGGCACCAATGACAAGCTGAGCAACCTGCGCATGGAGGTGGCACGTAAAGCGCTGCTGGACGCGGTAAGGACCGCTGGCAAGGATCCCAAGGACCTGCTGCTCGAATCCGTGAACCATCTGGTACAGGGCCCCAAATACGGAGGCGATTACAAGAACACCGGGAAATACGGCAAGTTCCAGTTCGTGAAGTTGAAGGTGCGTTGATCCGGACTGTTCAAAAAATGAAAAGCCCCCGTGATCGCGGGGGCTTTTTCATGCCCAACTTGCAGCCATGGCAATGGAATTGGAACGGCCGCTGGCCGTATTTGACCTGGAGACCACCGGCGTGCGTGTCGGGCATGACCGCATCGTGCAGATCGCGGTGGTCCGTATGATGCCGGACGGCACACGCGAAAAGTGGCAGAGCCTGGTGAACCCGGAAATGCACATCCCTCCGGAAGCCACTGCCGTGCACGGGATCTCGGACGCCGATGTGGCCGATGCACCGGTGTTGGCCGAGCTTGCGAAAGAAGTGCTGCACCAATTTGAAGGCTGCGACCTGTGCGGTTTCAATGTGCTCCGGTTCGACCTGCCTTTCCTCAGCGAAGAACTCTATCGGGCGGGTGCATCTTGGGACACGTCCGCTATGCGCGTTATCGACGCTTTGCGGATCTACCATCACTTCGAGCGCCGTGACCTCACCGCTGCCGCACAGTTCTATCTGGACCGTGAGCACGCGGGAGCGCACGACGCCTTGGCCGATGTGGAGATGACGGCGGACGTTCTGCTCGCGCAATTGGAGCGTTATCCGGAGCTGCCAAAGGACGCTGCGGCCTTGGGTGAGTTCTGCGGGGACCGTAAACGCGCACCGGACGCTGCCCGGAAATTGCAGTTCGACGACCACGGTGGTATTTGCCTCTCCTTCGGGAAGTATAAAGGCTGGACCATTGAGAACATCGGCCGGAACGATCCCGGTTACATGCAATGGTTGATGACCAAAGCCGACCTGCCCGGCAGTACCTTGGCCGTGATGAGGAACGTGCTGGCTGACATACACGCCTAATGAAAAATGCCGCAGAGACGCCGAGGCGCAGAGAAATGCAAGCCGCCGATCGGGGCATTACTTTCGGAAGGTCGCCGTTCCATTCCTGCACTGAACCTCACTTTTCTCCGCGCCTCCGCGTCTCAGCGGCTTATTCGTGAACCTCTTTCACCATGAAGATCATCTGCATCGGTCGCAACTACGCCGACCACGCCAAGGAGACCGGCAATGAGGTCCCCGCCGAACCGATCTTCTTTCTGAAGCCCACCACCGCCTGCCTTTATCCCGGCCAGCCGATCTTATTGCCCGACATCCCGGGAGAGATCGAACACGAACTGGAACTGGTAGTGATGATCGATAGTTATGCCAAGGACGTCCCTGTGGCCATGGCATTGGGACTGATCGCATCCTTCACCTTGGGCCTCGACCTCACGGCACGTACGCTCCAAAACCAACTGAAGGCAAAGGGACTTCCATGGGAGAAGGCCAAAGCATGGGATGGCTCGGCCGTCTTAGGGGAAGTGGAACTGCCCATGACCGCGTCCACCGATCTGCAGGCTTTGGGTCTCGAACTGAAGAAGAACGGGGTGACCGTGCAAAAGGATTCCACCGCGAACATGCTTTTTCCCGTCGCCGAGCTGATCGCATACGTATCCCGCTTCATCACCCTGGAACCGGGAGACCTGCTCTTTACCGGCACCCCGGCAGGGATCGGCCCCATTGTGGAAGGCGATGTGCTGGAAGGTCTCCTCAATGGCAAACGCATGCTGAACGCAACGGTAGGGAAACGGTAGATTTGCGACGAGAAACAGTTGTCAGTTGCCAACTCTCAGTTTTCAGGCTGCCGCACCAGTCACTAATCACTATTCACCAGTCACCACTTCTGCATGACCAAGCACGTACAAGTCGGCAACATTGATTGCGGTGCCGATCAACTGTTCCTCATTTCCGGCCCTTGTGTGATCGAGGACGAGAGCATCATGATGCGCACCGCGGAAAAGCTCCGTGAGGTGAGCGAGCGCACCAAGGTGCCCATGATCTACAAGAGCAGCTTCATGAAGGACAACCGCAGCAGCGTGGAGTTCTACATGGGGCCAGGCCTGGACGAGGGGCTTAAGGTGCTGGAGAGGGTGAAGAAGGAATTCGGATTCCCGCTGCTCACGGACGTCCACTATCCCAGCCAAGTGAAAGCCGCCGCTGAGGTATGCGATGTACTGCAGATCCCGGCCTACCTCTGCATGCAGACCACGCTGGTGACCGAGGCCGCGAAGACCGGTGCCGTGATCAACCTGAAGCACGGGCAGTTCCTTGCACCGGACAACATGGTGAAGCCGGTGAAGAAGATCGAGAGCACCGGCAACGAGAAGATCATCCTGACCGAGCGCGGCTTTGTGCTGGGCTACAACGACCTCGTGGTGGACCCGCGCGCCTTCTACCACCTGCGCCAAGCGGGCTATCCCGTGGTGTTCGACATCACGCACAGCATCCGCAAGTACGGGATCCCCAGCGCCGATCCGCGCGGCGGCAACCGCGAGTTCCTGCCCACGATCGCCCGCGCCGGAGTGGCCGCTGGCGTCGATGGCATCTTCATCGAAACACACCCCGACCCGAGCACTGCCCTCTGTGATGCGGCCAGCCAGCTTTGTGTCTACGACCTCGAGGAATTCCTGAAGCCACTGATGGACCTGCACGCTGTGGAAGTGCAATACCGGGAAGACGTAACCGTGAGCAAGTGATCGCAGATCAACACTGTCCTCTGTCCTATGTCCTATGCTTGCACCGGATAACAAGCGTAGGACCTAAGACATCGGACAACAAACAAATTCTTCAACCACCCCGCATTTCTTAGCGCTCTTAGCGTTCTTTGCGGTAGAAACTTCACCATGGAACTCTACTTAGACAGTGCCGACATCAAGGAGATCGACGAAGCCTTCAAACTTGGCTTCCTCACCGGTCTCACCACCACGCCCACCTTCATGCACCGGGGCGGGGTCACGAACATCGACAAGATGATCCTGGACCTCGCGAAGAAGGTGCCCATCCTCCAGGTGGAGGCCTTGGGTGAAACGGCCGAGGAAGTGGTGAAGGAGGCGAAGCGCCAATTGAAGATGGGCCTCAAGAAGGAGACCACCGTCTTCAAGATCCCAGTGAGCCTTGAAGGACTGCGCGCCTGCAAGATGCTGCGCGACCAGGGCATCATGGTGAACGTACACCTCGTGTACACGCTGCAGCAGGCCTACATGGCGATGCAGGCCGGCGCCAACTATGTGTGCCCGCTCGTGGGCCGCTTGCAGGACCAAGGGCATGATGCCCTCAGTCTCGTGCAGCAGTGCGTAGAGGCCGTGAACTACTACGGCTACGACAGCAAGATCATGTTCAGCAGCGTCCGCACCGTGGAGCATGTGCGCAATGCGGTGGAGATCGGTGTACACACCATCACCGTGCCCTGGAAGCTGATGAAGCAGCTCACCGACAACAACATGACCACGCTTGGCACGCAGCAGTTCTATGAGCACACCCGCTTGATCACCATGAAGGTGAAGGACGTGCTCTCGCGCAGCAACCCTGTGGTAAAGGAGACCGCGACCGTGAGCGAGGCGCTGGTGGAAATGACCAAACACGGCTTCGGCGCCGTGATGGTGGTGGACGCGAAAGGCAAGAACAAGGGCGTCTTCACCGATGGCGGCCTGCGTCGCGGCATCGAGAAGGAAGGCAACAAATTCCTCTCGAAGAAGCTCAGCACGCTGAAATTCAATGCGCCGTACACCGTTTCCCCGGAAGCCTTGCTGGACGAGGCTCAGAAGCTCTTCAAGGAGCACAAGGTGGATACGCTCAGCGTCAGTGAGAATGGTAAGCAACTCGGCATGCTGGACATCCAGGACATGATGAAGGCGATCGCGGGGTAGTGGTCTTTGAATAGTTGTCGGTTGTCAGTTGTCAGTTGTCAGGCTGCCGACGCTTTGCCGCGACAGTATATCACGCTGACGTTACCATCCCACCACTGACGTTCAAGTTCCGCCCTGATAACGAACAACTGACAACTGGAATGCACCAAACCCGTTACCTGCACGAGCCTGCGGAACTGCAACGCCGTGTGAAGAAGATCAAGGCCGTCCTCTTCGACTGGGACGGGGTGTTCAACGACGGTTGGAAGGACCTTGATCGTGGCAGCCCGTTCAGTGAGACAGGGAGCATGGGCGTGAACATGCTGCGCTTTGCCCTTTGGCTGAAGAACGGTGCGAACCCACCAGCGGCGGTGATCACGGGACAGATCAATCCGCAGGCGGAGCAGTTCGTTCAGCGCGAGAAGTTCCATGCCATCTACATGGGTTTCATCAACAAACCGGATGCGTTCGAAGTGTTCCTGCGTGACAATGGACTGAAGCCCGAGGAAGTGGCTTTCTTCTTCGATGATGCCATCGACTTGGCGCTCGCCAAGCAATGCGGCCTGCGGGTGATGATCGGGCGGAAAGCGGGCTTGCGCTTCACCGAACATGTGATCGCACGCGGCGATGCGGACATCGTGACGGCATGCAGTGGCGGGGAGAACGGGTTGAGGGAAGGAACTGAAGCGGTGATCGAACTGCTCGGGAATTTCACCGAGGTCTTTGATCAACGTGCCGCGTACAGCCAAGGCTACCAACGGTATTTACAGGAGCGCAACGCCACGGAACCCAAGGTGGAACGAGGTAGGCGCTGAACTCCATGTTCCCTGCCCGTTCACACATGCTCTTGGTCATCGGCGTTGCGCTGGGAATAAGTTCGCTTTATTCGATCTGGGGCAAGATTGCGGACGTCCCCACCCGGGATTGCGTGAACTGTGATGCCGGCTGGTACCAACAGATCGCTGCGGAGGGCTACCGTACACCTGTGGACGGGGACCTCGGCCATTGGCACGGTGCCGACATCCATCAGACGGAATGGGCGTTCTTTCCACTTTATCCCTGGGCGGTCCGAGCAACCGTCCAGATAACGGGATCGAGCACTGCCGATTCCATGCTCCTGCTGGGTGCGCTTTTATCGGGCCTGCTTGCACTATTGGCCCTCCGCTTCTTCACGGTCCTGAAAGGTACTGCTGTGGCCTTTTGGGGAGTGATGGCCATGCTCTTGCAGCCGTTCGGCATCTATTTCCATCTTGGCATGACGGAGGCCCTTTTCCTCTGTGCGCTTCTGGGTGCTTTCTATTCGGTCGCGAGGCATTCTTCCATGGGGCTGGCGGTGTGTTCCACGGCCTTGGTGCTCACGCGCCCCAACGGGTTGTTCCTCCTTCCCGTTCTTCTGGTCTACGCGGTGGAAGTGGACGGTGCCCGCATCGATGATATTTGGCGAAAGCCGTACCGTTGGCTGAAACGGTCGTGGCCATTGGCATTCCCGGTCATGGCTTTCGCGGCATACGGCGTATTTCAATGGGATCGAACGGGGGATCCCTTCGCGTTTTCCTCCGCACAAGCCGGTTGGGGCAGGTCGTTCACATGGCCTTTCATGGGCTTCTTCAATGGCGGTGATATTGCCACGCAGTTCGACTCTTGGTATACACTGGCACTTTTCGCTTTGGCAATTGCAGTGCGCAAGAAGCTGCCCTTGTCCTTTAACCTCTTGATCGCAGTCAGTATCCTGCTGCCTTTGTGTAGTGGCTCGGTCGCATCCATGCCTCGCTTCAGCACGGTCCTATTCCCGCTTTTCCTGCTCGCGGGCGATGTCATGGCTCGTTCCCGCTGGCGCATTCCCATCCTGGCGGCGGCTTTCCTGCTCCAGTTGGGCTGGTTCCACCTTTGGTTGCACGGGGAACTTATCACGTGTTGAAATTGTGCGTTGCACGTGCTCTCCGCAGCCGCACCCAGACTGTCCGCCCTCGGCCTTCACCCCGATAGCAGATGGGTTGAATGAAGGCGGTCCCGCATTCATCGGTGCATCATTGCTGAGGCCATAGGGTTCTTGCGTCCAACCGATCCAGCTCTTGTCGTATGCTGGACGTACCTTTCCGGTCCGGACCTGTTCCCATGATCGATAGAAGGAAATTCCTGCGCCTTTCCGCCATCACGTCCGCGGCAGCGCTGGCAGGACGTTCATTCGCCATGAGGCGCCAACCTTCCGCACCTCGGCGGGCCACCGGATCGCCCATTGTGATCTCCACTTGGGACTTTGGACAGCAGGCGAATGCTGCCGCATGGAAGATCTTGAAGGATGGCGGGCATGCCTTGGATGCCGTAGAGGCCGGAGCGCGCGTGCCGGAGGCCGACCCGACCAACCAGTCCGTGGGGCTCGGCGGACGTCCGGACCGCGATGGTCACGTCACCTTGGATGCTTGCATCATGGACGCCCGCGGACGTTGTGGATCGGTGGCCGCGTTGGAGCATATCGTGCATGCTGTTTCCGTGGCCCGCATGGTGATGGACCGCACGCCCCATGTGATGTTGGCCGGTGAAGGCGCACTGCAGTTCGCTTTGGAGAACGGCTTCACAAAAGAGGACCTTCTCACCGAGCAAAGCCGCTTGGAGTGGCAGGAGTGGTTGAAGACCGCGAAGTACGAGCCGGTGCCCAACATCGAGAACGCGTTGCCGGGTGGCGAACGGAACCACGACACTATCGGGATCCTTGCGTTGGATGCGGTCGGGGATCTTGGCGGTGCCTGCACCACCAGCGGCATGGCCTACAAACTGCGCGGGCGTGTTGGCGATTCGCCCATCATCGGCGCGGGCCTCTTCGTGGACAACGAGGTGGGGGCGGCCACCAGTACCGGCGTGGGCGAGGAGGTGATCCGCATCGTGGGCAGCCATACCGTGGTGGAACTGATGCGCCAAGGGCATTCACCCGAAGAGGCCTGCCGGGCCACGGTGGAGCGGATCGTCCATCGCGACCCCGCGGCTGCGAAAGCGGTGCAGGTAGGCTTCCTCGCGTTGGGGCGGGACGGCTCTTACGGGGCGTACGCTTTGCAGGACGGCTTCACCTTCTCGGTGAAGAGCGGTTCCACGGAGCAGAGCATACCGGTGAAACACCACTTCTGAGATGCTGCTGGAGGTCTGCGCTTACTCGCTGAGCTCCTGCCGGATCGCGAGGGAAGCAGGGGCGGACCGCGTTGAACTCTGTTCGGGCCCGTTGCAAGGCGGCACCACGCCGAGCTGGGGAATGATCACCGCTGCGATGGAGCTGGGGCTGCCGGTGTTTCCCATGATCCGGCCCCGCGGAGGAGATTTCATCTACAACTCGGAAGAACTGGACGTGATGTGGCGCGACATCCGGGCCTGCCGCGAGCTGGGCTGTCCGGGAATCGTGGCGGGAGCGCAGCGCAGCGATGGCTCGTTGGATGTGGGCCTGATGAAGCGCATCGTGCAAGAGGCGGGCCCGATGGCGGTGACCTGTCACAAGGTCTTTGATCAAGTGCCGGATCCCTCGTCCGCGTTGGAAGTGTTGATCGAAGCGGGGTGCGCACGTGTGCTCACCTCCGGACTTCACGCCAATGCGTTGGAAGGCGCGCGCATCATCAAGCAATTGGTGGCACAGGCCGCCGGGCGCATCGTGGTGATGCCGGGCGGCGGGGTGCGCAGCGAAAACATTGCGGAGATCATCGCGGCCACGGGTGCTACCGAGTACCACAGTTCCGCGATAACGGCAAACTCCACGGACCACATCGCGGATCCCAATGAGGTGCAGGCCTTGGTCCAAGTGCTGAGGCTTGGGGGGCGTTGATCAGAAAGTGCAAGGCCGCTGGAGGGCGTCCTTCAACAGTTCCAGGAAGTCGGGCCGAGGTATTTCGATCGCGCCCAAGGAGGCCGTGTGATCGTTGAGATACTGCGAATCGAACAGGGTGAAGCCGTGGGCACGCAAATGATCGGCCAAGTGATGGAAGGCCGCTTTGCTTGCATTGGGAACAAGGCTGAACATGCTCTCCCCAAAGAACGCCGCGCCGATGCTGACACCATAGGTCCCGCCCACGAGTTTGTCACCTTCCCAGGTCTCCACGCTGTGTGCATGCCCGATGCGATGCAGCGCTGTGTATGCCGCGATCATCTCCTCCGTGATCCAAGTGTCACCATGTGCGGTGGCGCAGTAGCGCATCACCTTCTCAAATCCGGTGTCACGCGTGCAGTTCAGCCCGCTGTTCCGCAGGAAGCGAAGAAAGCGTGCGTTCGGGCGGATGGCTTCCAACGGAAAGACCGCACGGGGATCGGGGCTGTGCCATTCCAACTCACCAAGCTCATCACCCATGGGGAAGAAGCCCTGCTTGTAAGCAGCAAGCAGGAGATCGGCCGTGAGCTGGAGCTTCCCGGAAGAGGATCGGCCAGGGGTCATTCCGCCTTGATGACACGCTGCGTCAGACGGGACCCGCCCACTTGCACCTCAACGATGTAGGCCCCGGCGCGCAATTGTGTCAGCAGATCGTTCTGGATCCGCACGCGGGAGTAGGTCCCCGGTTCCAAGCCCGTGGTGGAGGCCCACAATTTCCGGCCGAGCATGTCATAGATCTTCAGGTCCATCGCGTCGCTTTCACCGGCGTACACTTCGATATCCAGAAAATCCGTGAACGGCACGGGCATCACGGCGAGCACTGTGGGGTCGGCAAGATGGGTCAGGTCCCTTCCGCCGAGCAGGAGGTGCGCCCGCCAGAAGTCCGGGATGCCGTACCCGAGATCGTCATCGGGATGATCGTGTTGCGAAGCGCTGCGCCGTACGGCGGTCATGACGTCGTGCGCGGTGCGATCGGGATGCAACTGCCACAGACATGCGGTAAGGCCCGCCACGAGCGGGGAGGAGAAGGAGGTGCCGTTGATGGCGTACACATCCTGCCCGCCGGTGCCAATGCCGATCGTGCCTAAGCCCATGGCGCTAACGTCCGGCTTTATGCGCCCGTCCGCACTGGGTCCGCGGGAACTGAAGTCGGCCAGGATGCGGTCACTGCCCACGGCACCCACAGCGAGGATGTCGAACGCGTCCGCCGGGACACCGATGTAATGCCATGGTGCGGCACCGCTGTTCCCGGCACTGTTCACGGGGATCATGCCTTTGCGCGTGGCGATGTCCGCCGCGAGCGTCATGCGCGACGTGAGCCCGTTGAGGTCCGCATAGCTGTGGTCCTGCGTGGGGTCGTCGAAGGTGGTATAGCCCAAGGACGTGTTGAGCACATCGCAGCCAAGGCTGTCGCAGAGCTCTGCGCCGCTGACCCAGTTGTCCTCCTCCACGATGTATTCGGTGGCCACGTTCTCGGTCCGGACAAGGGCGTAGTTCGCCAAGGGCGCGGTCCCCAAGAGTTGCCCTTCCACTTTCCCGGCCATCAGCGAGAGCACACTTCTGCCGTGATAATGCTGCGCGTAAACGTTGCCTCCGGGCTCCACCAGGTCGCGGGTGAGGACGATACCATTCTGATCGCGGAGCGCGGAAAGCCCCGGCAATATGTCCGCGTCCTGAAAGCCCGAATCGAGAATGCCGATAAGCATGCCCTGTCCTTCAGCATCACCCACGGCATGCAACAGGTGGCCGTTCATCATCTCGATCTGCCGGAACGAGAGGCCATAGTCGCTTGCGTAGGTCTTGGTCTCCATCCCGAACTTCAAGGCATGGCGCGCAGGGCGTGGTTTTCCGTCCACCGTGATCTGCACCACATGGATGAAGGGCAACAAGCCGAGCGAGTCCAGGGCCAGGGTGTCCGTGCTGCGGATGGTGACGGCATTGAACCATTTGCTCCGGGTCAGCAACTGGAAGTCACCGGCGGCCATCAATTGCGCGACATAGGCCGGGTCCACTGGCAGGTCGAGGGAATCGATCGGGATGTTCTGCCGGATGCGGCGATCAAGGGCACGCTGTGACAGGAATTCCTGCGGGGCTGAAAGGCTGTACGGCGTGTGGTCCTTGTCGGTGAACTGCACCCAATAAGTGGCGGGAGCGGTCTGGGCGAGAAGAGGCGCAGAGATCAAGAGGGGCAGGAAAAGGCCGCAGAGACGCAGAGGCGCAGAGAAGAGTTCGGGTAGGGAATAGCCGCAAAGGCGCAGAGGCGCAGAGAAAGTCAATAGGGGTCGGTGAGCGGTTTTTCTGGTACAGGGTACCGAGTACCGGGTAGTGAGTACTGAGGATCGAGAACGGGTATCACCGGCGGGAATACGACTGCCGCGCTGCGGGATACCCTGTACCCGGTACCCGGTACCCTGTACCCTTCCTTCCAAACCGTGCATTCTCTGCGCCTCCGCGCCTCCACGTCCCATATTCAATGACCGTAGCCCGTGACCACCTGTTTGTACCAAGTACCACGGATCCTTACCACGCCGTTCACGTCGGTCTGCGTGTCGGTGCTGTCCACCTGGCGATAGATCAGTCCGATGTGCTTTGCGTAACGCTCATAATAGGTGTTGGTGATCACCGCGTTGTTCGAGTAGGTGGTCTTCACGAGCAAGGTGCTGTCAAAGCTCAGGCCGTTGATACCCCAGGGCTCATCCACTTCCATATACGTGAGTTCATACTCCCGGTCCGTATTGAGCGCGTTCGTGTTCCAGAATTGCCCGGTCCGCGGCGGGAAGATCAGCTTGATGCGCCGCTGGTTTTCCTCGGCCCGTTCCACCTGGGTATTGCCGCGCACCTGCCACCACACGTCCTTGGGTATCCAGATGCCCGTGGCGCTGTCCTGCCGGTACCGGATCAGCCGCTGCGCCGGGCGGCCTTCCGGGTCGGTGAAGTCCTCGGTGATCTTTTCCCGCAGGTTGTAGTGCAGGCTGTCAGTGACGCCGCTCAGGTCATTCCTCCACACGGTGTCCACGGCAAAGTCCACCCACCGCCCCGTGTCGGTGGGAAAGTAGGCGTGGCCCAGGTCCACGGGCTGCGGGTCCTCGTCCTTTTTGCAACCGGATGTCCATAGCAATGCCGTAACGGCCACGGCAAGAGGGAGGAGTGCTTTTTTCATGGTCTGGCTGGTTCTCGGTCGATGAAGCCGCCACCGACCACATCGTCCCCATCATAGAAGACGGCGCTTTGCCCCGGTGCGATGCCTTTCACCTTTGCATGGAAATCCACACGCACATGTTCATCGTCCATGCTGATGGTGGCCGGCGTGCCTTTGTCCTTGTATCGGATCTTCGTCACGGTCTCCATTTCACCGCGCAGCTCCGGCACTTTTTGGAATTTCGGCTGCCGCACCCAGGCGGTCTGCTTGTCTAAGTCGTCTTTCCCACCAAGCACCACGGTGTTGGTCTCCGGAAAGATCTCCGTGACATACATCGGTGTGCCCGTGGCAATTCCTAAGCCCTTGCGTTGGCCGATGGTGAAGAAGGGATAGCCGTCGTGCTCCCCGAGCGAAGCACCGTCGGTGCCCACGAGCTTGCCGTGCTTCAATTGCTCGAACGCCACCGGGTCCTTCCGTTTCAGGAAACCACGGTAGTCGTTGTCGGGGATGAAGCAGATCTCATAGCTCTCGCTCTTCTGCGCCAGTTCAGGGAAGCCGCTGTCCACGGCCATGGCGCGGATCTCGCTCTTCCGGAAGCCGCCGATGGGGAAGCGCGTGCGGGCCAGGTTCTTCTGCTCCAAGCCCCACAGCACATAGCTCTGGTCCTTGCCGGGGTCCATGCCTTTGCTCACCACGTAGCGGCCGCCTTCCTCGCGCACCTTGGCATAATGGCCCGTCGCGATCAGCTCACAGTCAAGCATATCGGCGCGCTTCAGCAGGGCCTCCCACTTAATGAAGGTGTTGCACAGCACACAGGGGTTCGGTGTGCGGCCGGCCATGTACTCGCTCGTGAAATTCCCGATGATCGCCGAGCCGAACTCCTCGCGGATGTCGATGATCATGTGATGGAAGCCACGGCTCACCGCCATTTCCCGCGCGTCGTTGATGCTGTCCAGGTCGCAGCAGCCGGTGACGCGCTTGCCCGTTCCGTTCGCGGCATAGTCCCACGTCTTCATGGTGACGCCGATCACCTCGTAACCTTGTTCGTGCAGCATCAGTGCGGTCACGGAGCTGTCCACCCCGCCGCTCATCGCCACCAGCACACGTCCGTGCTTGCTCATGGTTTTACGCCGCCCGTCTTGGGCGAGCCATTTTCATAGACCAGCGTGGAGACCAGCTTGCCTTTTTCGTCGTATTCCTTCACCGGGCCTTGCAGCACGTCGTTCTTATAGCTGCCTTCGCGCTTCTTCGTCTGGCCCTTCAGTTCGCGTTCCACCTCGCTCTGCTCTTCGCCCTGCGGCCCCAGTTTCACCGGCACATCGGTCCATGTCCCGTTGTCATACCACTCGGTGAATGGGCCTTCACGCTTTCCGTTCTTGTAGGTGGTCTCACTCTTCATCTGCTGGTCCGTCCAGTATTCCTTGAAGGTGCCGTTCTCATACTTCTGCTTCACGAATTTCCCTTGTGCGTAGAGCACTTGCATCTGCACGGAGCCGTCCTCGTTGTAGTAGGCCCAACGTCCGTCGCGCACGCCGTCCACATAGTTGCCTTCGATCTCCTTCTTCCCGCTGGGGAAGTAGAACGTTTCGATACCTTCCGGAGCCCCGTTCACGTAGTTCGCTAGGTAGCGGGAAGTACCGCTCGCATAGAACTGCTCAGCTTTCCCGTTCTCGGTCCCGTTCTCAAAATGCCGCCGTTCGGTGATCTTCCCATCGGGATAGAAGGTGGTCATCTCGCCGTCCATCTCCCCTTTTTTCCAGTGCTCGGTACTGCGGAGAATGCCGTCGGTGTCGTAATAGTTCCAAGTGCTGTCCTTGTCCTCGCCCGCATAGCGGCCCTCGGCCATCAGCTTGCCGTCCGGGTGATAGTGTTTGGCATGCGCCGCGTCGCTTCCTGCATAGTGATCGATGCGGCTCTCCACCTTGCCGGCGGTGCTGTAGTAGATGAAGTCGCCCATGGGCTTGTCATCTTTGAACTGCCCCGTATAGCGCAATTGGCTGCTTTCCGCCCAATTCCGTTGCCACGGTCCCTGTTTGCGGCCTTGGGCGTCCTTTTGGTTGATGGCGGCGCCGGGCTGTGCCATGCCAACAGTGGCTAACAGGGTGAAGCAGGAAAGGAGGATCGAACGGAAGGTCATAGGGTGTGAGCGATTTTCGCTTGCGCGAAGGTAAGAACGGGGTAGGGGTCGGCCTTGGTGTGGTCCCGTGTTGAAGGGATCGGGCAAGGCCTGTTTGCAAGATCGGTGCCCGGAACGCGGGGTCGCCGAATTGTCTTGGTGCTGTATGTGATGCGGAAGGCCATTGCGGCCTGGAAGGCTTAAAATGAAGAAAGCCCCCGAAAGAGGGGCTTTCTTGCGGTCCGGACGGGACTAAATTCAGCACATTCCGCCTTTCCCGGTTCCGCTGCTGAAACGCCAATTTGTCCAGCAATGGCGGGGCATTGGTAACGGATGGGGGAAACGGGTATCGGAAGGAAGAAAGGGAAAAGGGTCAACAAAGGGTCAACAAAAGGGTCAACGATCTATCTTCGCGGTATCCAGTAACCTCACATGCAACCCCATGGCCACCTTTCACTTTTACCTCCGCGACGCGGAACCCGTTGACGTACCCACCGCCGTACACCTTCACATCCGATGGGCGGGACAACGCCTTGTCTATCCCACGGGGTGCAAAGTGGTGCCCCGGCATTGGAACGCGACAAAAGAGCAAGTCACCGGCAAGGCCCCAACGTGCCCGCATTGCTCACCGCCCCCCAGCGACCGGGTGAACGCGGACGGTAGGCCCTTCGCAGTTGAGGCCCACCGCGACATCAACGAACGCCTGAAGGTGTTGCAGGCATGTGCCGTGGGCATCTTGGACACCTTCGCACGGGAACACAACCGGGCACCTTCGCGCAACGAGCTGCGGGACGCGCTCAACAGCGCGGACGGCAAGGCCACCAGGGATGCACCCCTTGACCTGTTGGCCTTCGTTCAAAACTTCGTGGATAGCAAGGAAGGTCGGGAACATGTGGACGGGTCCGGATCACTGCATTTCACCACGGTGAACCGCTACGTGTTGACCTTGGAACTGCTGAAGGCATACGTTGCGAAACGCGCCAACAGGAAAACACCGCCGCCCGTGTATTTCTCCGAAGTTGACGGGTCATTCGTTTCCGGGTTCACGCACTTCCTCACCAAGGGCGTGAACGGTAAGACCTACGCGGCCAACACCGTCGTGAAGTATTCCCGGACCTTGCGCAAGTTCCTGCGACTTGCCAAGGAACACCGGGAAGTGGGCAAGGAGGTTAACCCTGAAGTGTTCAGCAAACGCTATACGCTGAAGGAAGATCCCAGCGAACAAGTCTATTTGACCGCCGCCGAACTGGATGCCTTCTACCGGCTGGACCTGAACGCACACCCGCCTTGACCCCGTGACCTGTTCTTTGATCGTGGACCGGGTTGCGGTTCGGGGACTTATCCCGCATCCAACCGGAACACATCGAAGGGGGACGGCTGCGGGTACGAACATCGAAAACCGGCAAAGAGGTAACGATACCGCTACACCCGTGCATTCCTGCGATCATGGCCAAGTATGGCGGGCGTGTGCCTTCAGGCATATCGAACCAAAAACAAAACGGCTACATCAAAGAGGCCGCTGCCATGGTGCCCGCATTGCAGGTGAAAACCATGGAAGGCCGAACAAAGGGCGGCATCCGCCGGGAAGTGGCACGGTACAAATGGGAACGGGTAACGACGCACACCGCCCGCCGGTCCTTCGCGTCCAACTGCTACCGCGACGGTATCCCCGCCCGCACGATCATGGCCGTAACCGGACACCGCACGGAACAGGCATTCATGCGGTACATCCGCCTGACTAATGATGAACACGCGGACATCATGGCCAAGTCCAGCCTGTTCACCATGCCGGTATTGAAGGCCGTTTGATCGCATGAGTTACGACAATCACGACCGCATGGGCGAGATATTGGCCGGTCCCACCAAGGACGAAGTGTTAAAGCAATTCTCACTACCGGACCTATTTCTCACAGTACAGGAACTCTCGCCGATGGATGCGTTCAAGGAGTTCATGGACTATGCAAAAACAGCAATTGGCAGAAAGTTCTCACTTGCCTTGTATGGAGCGTTGAGACGCGATGCCTATGCTGCTAACGAGCGTCTTGGGAAAAATGGGGTGGGAGGTGTATTTCCCTCTCTTACTGACCACCAGGAAAACGCAAACGGTCGCATCATGCGCCATGAGCTATCCGCAAGGTTTGCACCGTTGCTTCCTGCAATACGAGAATACATTTCACAACGTCCGCAGGATCCCGCAATGCTCAATCGGCTGGCATGGTTGGCTGATCAAGTAGAGATTGTCAACGCACAGGACTACCCACTCCACGGCTTTCCGAGGCTTGGTTGTACAGAGTGGCGTGCGTTGAAAAAGGGAATTTCGGACACGATCACGAACCTTCCCACCGCATTAGGCAACCCCGTAGAACTGGCACCTACAGCAACGAAGGGTACCCCGGAACGCCTGCCTTGGACATCCACCACCTCCGCGTTTGCTCACATTTTCACCACCCTTTCAAACGCCGGTTACTTCCCAATACCGCGAAGGGGCGGAAAAGAAAACGAACCCAACTTCACCGGCTTTGCGCGTGTGCTATTGCAGGCGTTCGATGTGAAAGGCGAAGATGGGAACTCCCTCACCGTGGAGCAACTTCGCGTGCGGCTGAGGCCATCGGCACCGCGCCCTTTACCCGAAACCAAAACGGCGAAATTCCAGATCCCGGACAAGGGTATTTTGATCGTGCCAAACGCTGACGAAATGGAGTAATTCGGAGCGTTACCGGTAACGGTCCGGTTACACCGGGGGCGTGAAACGGCGGTCCATTTGGCGAAACAAATCGACCAATGGATCAACAGATAGTTCTTTCCTCCGTACCGCTCACCGACTTGGTAAGTGAGATTGTCCGCGCCATGCGTGCGGACATGGACACCGCAACACCGCCACCGCCTGAAGAGTTGTTGACGCGGGTTGAAACGGCCAAACAGCTACACGTTACCCTCCCCACGTTGCGGCAATACACCCTACGTGGCTACGTGAAGGGGTACCGCATGGGCAACCGTGTCCTGTACAAACATTCCGAGGTGCTGAACGCATTGCAACAGATGCGCACCGCCGGTAAACAACAACGGGCATGAACAATCCAGTTTGCCCCTCACATGCCGTGGTCACGTTCACGAACGACGTTCCCAGCGGTCGCTATTTGAAGGATCCCGCCATCATTCCGTTCACCAAGGTGCCAGAATGGCTGAAGGTGAAACGTACATGGGACAAGGCCCGCAAGGCCGTGGGCGCGGATATGATCATTGACGGCCCCACGCGCAACAAGGTCCGCACATTCCACACCGGGTTGATCCCCACGGACATAGAACAGTGGTTCGTTGGCGACCATGCCGACGTGTATGCCGGGAAGGTTTGCCGGAACGTGGTCGTGTTCCACTTCACCCCGGATGCCCGGCGGTTGATCGTGTTCTACTTCACCGGCCTACAAAAGTTCAGCATTCCCGAACGGGTGAAGTTCGCCCGCAGTGTGATCCCATGGCTACAGATACCCCCAGCGGCCCACGTAACGCCTGAACGCGACAACGGGGGCTATTGACCCCGTCTATCCAGTTGCCTTACATGGGACATGCCGCATGATCGACGGTCTAAAGATACGGATCCGGGGACGTGACCAACAATGGTTGCGAACGCACCACCTGTTGAAGTGGACGTACAAGGGGCCAGGCCGCAACGGTTGCCCACGATATACCGCCCGGTGGGGTGCCTTCACTTTTCACGGGGATGAAACCCGTTGCACCCGGATGGTGGGTTCATTCCACAATCTACCCCTGGCGGACTTCGTTCACCAATTCGTTGAGGTTGTTACTCGTTTGCACACCTTCGGCCTTCACTCTTCAAACCTTGTTTTGTCAAATGTCGAGGTGGGCGTGAACATCATTCCGCCCATGGCCACGGCCGAGGTGCTGCGGTCGATCGTGCTGCACCGAACATCGCATGCAAGGCCGATGGATGCTCCAGCGCAGGGGATTACTATTTGCCACCCGGATACACCACAAAACAAACGAACGCATGGCAACCTATACCGGTTCAAGTTCTACGATAAGGCATTGCACATGGTGCCCGTTTGCAAGGCATTGGGCATTGAGTACGATGGCCCCTCCGAATTGCTCCGGTTTGAATTAGCCGCCCGGAAGATGCGCCAACTTGAACGCTACGGGGTGCGCACTTTGTCCGACTTAATGGAGCCGTCCACATGGGCCGCATTGCAGGGGTACGCATTGGCAAGGTTCGACGAACTGTTGATCGTGGAGCCGGGAATACAAAGGCCAGGACTTCGGCCCTTACAGGTCGAACTATTGGCCAGCCATCTATTGGGCGGCTGACAAACGGCGGCGAAACGGAAGATGCTGAACGACATCTACACGCGACATGCCCCCGACGGCCTAAAGGCTACCCTGCGAAGGTTGATCGCTGCCAAATTGGAAGAGCTGAACGACGGCCCGACCCCGGACCTTTGCCCAGACGGGGTAAAACCCACCATACTTACCGCACGCCGGACCTTTACACCGACGGGGGTAACATCAACCGACCATCCCGAAAAAGGGCCAATTCGGACCTTTGCACCCTATACGATAAGGGGTGCAAAGGTCCGGGCTAAGGATAGCGGGGACGACATCATGGACAACCGACATTGCCTCACTTGTGGGCGGGACATATCTGGGCAAGATCCACGGTCGAAGTATTGCAGCGAACAACGATATGGGAAGGCCGGCAAAAGTTGCCGCAACGCTGCCAGCAACCAACCCAACATTACAACCCTCTGCTATTCGACCATACTCCATTCATCCGTCCATTGGGGCCAAGGCTCACAACCACCGGGATGAAGGCGAAATCGAATAAGGCGCTGTAGTATTGCCCTATGAAGGCGCTATTCATATTGATGCTTGGTGTCACGCCTGTCTGGACAGTCAATCAACTTTGGCCTACGCTTGAGACCACAACACCACCGGATTTGGTTGGTACCTCGCGGACCTCGACGAAGGGGTGCGGGTGAGCATCGAGAACAACGGGATGATATTGGCAAACAGCAGGACGTCGTATTCATCTCTTCCGGTCGGATACTCCGCTTGGTCATTTGAACCGACGATTGCCTATCATTCCAAAGGATGTGAAGGTGCGCATCAGCATGGACATGTCCGGTTTACGCTGGAACCTCCCAATTAGGCGAGAAGAGGGTTTGCAAGGGTTTACTTGGCTTTCTTCCTCGCCTCCTTCGCTGCCTTCTCGTTTGCCTTCTTCTTGCCCGCTCTTCTCCGTTCAAGACGCTGCTGGGCCAAATACTGGGCCTGCTCTGCTGACATGGGCTGGGAAACAGGCGCTACATACTGCACCGGCCTGACCACGGGGGCGTACAAGGGTCTACCTCCATATTTGCCCACTGAAGAGCTCCTACTTTGGTTGACCCCGTTTGGATTTGTTTGGGGCGGGACCCCACTCTCATCGTATTTCTCGTAATGGCCGGGTATGAAGATGCCTTGGCTGTTATAGTGCGCCGGGATGAAGGTCCCAGGATCTTGCGCCTGACAGATTGTGGCGACGGCAATTAGAATAGGGAGGATCAGTTTTTTCATGGGTCGTGGTTCATTCACCAAACGAAGGTAGCAGAATAATCCAAGGCACATTTGGGCCACTTGCGGCTGAATTCTGCACCAAACCTCCAAATTCACCCACCGCTACCTTAGCGCGAACGCCTCAATCAATCACAATGGACAAACAGAGAGAGTGGACGGACCCCGAAATCATGAAGATGACGTTGTTCCTGTCCAAAAAACTGAAGGAGGAAAAGGATGCGGGAGTGAAGGGGAAGTACACGCAGATGGTGGAGGGCGGCACGAAGGATGGAGGCGGAGGACGCAATGACCCATGCACACATCATTGAACCCAAAGTCACAGTGTCGCAGCCCAGCCCCGCAGATCAGGCCATGGCCGAAATAGGTCGCCTCATCCGCACACGTATGGCCGACAAGAAGATGACCAAGTACCTTGTGTGCAAGAGGCTGAACGAAATCGCCCAGCGCGACGGAAAGACACGGAACACCTTGGTGAGCGGGACATCCCTCACGAACCTGATGGAAGGTAGGGGCGTGAACCTGAAGACTTTGCTGCTTATATGCGAGGCTACGGACATGGAGCTACCCATGCCACGGCCAGTGCAAAGGCACTCGAACGCAGGATAAGTAGAACGGGTCCCCTTTCCCTTTTGGAGTGTCATTTTCTCTTCCGCATTTGCCCCCCCACCCCGGGCTACCCCCTATGTCCATGGATAGCCTTACCCACACATGGCATTGTGAAAATGGCTAAAAGTGCCTTGTTCACCCGCCCCAGTAGGGAAGGCCAGGAATATGCCGAAGGGGAGGAATACGCAGCCTTGGCCATTCCTCCGAGCCGGGGCATGATGCCCGCGCGTGAATAGGCCGCAACCGTTTGACCTGCATAAAATGCGCCATCAGTGACTTTCCTTCCAGCCTAAGAAAGTGGCACTCGTGCCCCATTTCAGTACAACACCCATTGCCGCGACCTGAACTCACAAAAGGGGAGGAATTGAGGCAAAAGGGTCAACAAACGGTCAACAACCATCAACGAGGATCGCCGCATTCCCTTGATACTCTAAGGGATGCGGCGATACCGTTGCGGTCCGGACGGGACTCGAACCCGCGACCTCCGCCGTGACAGGGCGGCATTCTAACCAGCTGAACTACCGAACCGTTGGCTTCAACTTCCGCCGAAGCGGCTGCAAATGTAATCCGTCCGTTCGATCCCGCAAGTTTCGTCTCAAGGAAGCAAGTGCTGAAAGTTGCACGTGAAAGCCACGACCGTCCAAAAGCCGCGCCCACCACGCCGTCGCCAAAGCGCTTTGGCGGTGGGCGCCCTGACAACTGACAACCCGCCGACGCCAGGGCGCTTTGGCGGGGGAACCTGACAACTGACAACTAGTACAACCGGCTCCGCTTCAGCAAAAACTGCAACAGGATGTTCTCAAAACCCGCATTGATGTCGGCCTCCACGAGTTCGATGCGGTATTGGCCGCACTTGAGTTTCAACTCGTGCCAGTAAGCCGCCATGGCCGCTTTGTACTCCGCGCGCACTTCCGCCGCATGGGCCTTCACCTGGGCGCCACTCTCCACGTCCACGAAGGTGTAGGGGCGGTCCTCGAAGCCGAGTTCCAGCTCGTGTTTGCGGTCCACCACGTGGAAGAGGATCACGTCGTGCTTGTTGTAGCGCAGGTGTTGCAGCGCATCGAAAAGCTCCGCGCTCCGTTCGCTGTTGTCCATCATGTCGCTGAAGAGCACCACGAGCGAGCGGCGGTGCGTGCGGCGCGCGATGTCGTGCAGGGCGTCCACCGCGTTCGTCCGCTTGTCCTTGGTGGGCGCGGTAGTGCTGAGCAGCTTCTCCAGTTCCGCCATCAGATGCCTCAGGTGGACGGCATTGCTGCGGGCCTCCTCGGTGATGAGCACGTCATCCGCGAAGACGGTGAAACCCACGGCGTCGCGCTGCTTGCGGAGCAGGGCGATCAAGGCCGCAGCGGCATAGGTGGCGAACTCGATCTTGTTGAACTGCTTCGGCGCCTTTTCTGAGGTTTCCGGATAGTACATGCTGCTGCTGGCGTCGATCACCAACTGGCAGCGCAGGTTGGTTTCTTCCTCGTAGCGCTTCACGAATAGCTTGTCCGTGCGGGCATACAGCTTCCAGTCGATGTGGCGGGTGCTTTCGCCGGGGTTGTACGCGCGATGCTCCGCGAACTCCACGCTGAAACCGTGGAAGGGGCTTTTGTGCAATCCCGCAAGGAAACCCTCCACCACCTGCCGCGCATGGAACTCCAACTGGCTAAGGGCTTGGATGTGGTGCTGGTCGATGGGCATGGGCGGGTTCCCGCGGCGCGGAAGGGAGGGGGCAAAGATCGGTCTTTGCGGTGTAACGCTTCTCCCCGAGTTCACAGGGATCCTCCTGATACGGCCCTTGCTGAGAACAGCTCCCGCATCCACGATCTTTTAGCCGTTCCTTCGCCCGCCGGTCGAGATCACATTTGTACAAGATGAGCAATTCCCGATTCCCCCAAGTACGCCTGACCCACCCGAAAGGACCCTCGGACCACTTGGACCGCGGGGCCGGGGTGGAATTCTATCTGGACGGCTCCACTGCTGTACGGGTGACCTTGCTCCAACGCTCCGAAACCGGGGATTGGGTGGTGCAAGTGTCCGGGGTGAATGGCGCGGAGATCTCCGTGATGCCGGGTGAGGGGAAGGATTTTGTGGTCGGCTGAAGGAATGTGGCGGTTGTCAATTTTCAGTTGTTAGGCCACCGACACGCCTGCCAACGTGGATCGTGCTTGCCCATCGGGTGGGGATGAAACTTCTGGAACGGACCTGACAACTGACAACTAATCCCGCCCCATCACTGCCTTCAGAAAATGCGCGGTATGCCCAACACCACTCGCCACCAAGGCCTCCGGAGTCCCTTCAAACACGATCGCACCCCCGGCATCCCCGGCCTCGGGACCGAGGTCGATCAGGTGGTCCGCGCAGGCGATCACTTCCAGGTTGTGCTCGATCACCAGCACGCTGTGGCCGTTCTCGATCAAGGCGTTCAAGGCCTTCAGCAGTTTGGCGATGTCGTGGAAGTGCAGGCCGGTGGTGGGCTCGTCAAAGATGAAGAGCGTGGCCTTGGCGTCATGGCCTTTGCCGAGGAAAGAAGATAGCTTGATGCGTTGTGCCTCACCGCCGGAAAGTGTGCTGCTGCTCTGGCCGAGCTTTACATAGCCAAGGCCCGTTTCCCGCAAGGGCATTAGCTTCTCCACGATCCGCTTCACGGCAGTGTGCTTGTCCGCGTGGGTTTGGAAGAAGTCCAGCGCGTCGTCCACGGTGAGGTCCAGCAGCTCCGCGACGTCCTTGCCGTGGAATTTCACGTCCAAGATCTCCTCCTTGAACCGTTTGCCATGGCAGGCTTCGCACTTCAGGCTGATGTCCGCCATGAACTGCATCTCGATGTGGACCTCGCCCTCGCCTTGGCAGACCTCACAGCGGCCGCCGTCCACGTTGAAGCTGAAGTAGGCCGGTTTGTAGCCGCGCATCTTGGCGGCTTCCTGCTCGCTGAAGAGCTGGCGGATGTCATCCCACGCCTTTACATAGGTCACCGGATTGCTGCGCGAGGAACGACCGATGGGATGTTGGTCCACCATCTCCACGGCCTCCACCCGGCGTATGTCGCCGGCCAATTCCTTGAACGCGCCGGGCCGCTCACCGCCGCCGCCTTCCAGCTCGCGGCGCAGGGCGGGGTGGAGGATGCGCTTCACCAAGGTCGTCTTACCGCTTCCGCTCACGCCGGTCACCACGGTGAGCATGTTCAGCGGAAAGGCCACGTCGATGTCCTTCAGGTTGTTCTCGCACGCACCCTTCACCGTGATGCGGTCCTTCACCGGACGCCTCCGCTTGGGCCGTGCGATCTTCTCGCGCCCCGTGAGGTACTTGGCGGTGAGGCCATCGCTGGTCATCAGTTGGTCGTGCGTGCCGCTGAAGATCACTTCGCCACCGTGGGTGCCTGCTTCCGGCCCCATGTCGATGATGTGGTCCGCGGCGCGCATCACCTCTTCGTCGTGCTCCACCACGATCACGGTGTTGCCGAGGTCGCGCAATTGCTTCAGCACGTCGATCAGCCGGTGCGTGTCGCGCGGATGCAGGCCGATACTGGGTTCGTCCAGGATGTACATGCTGCCCACTAAGCTGCTTCCGAGCGATGTGGCCAGGTCGATGCGCTGGGTCTCGCCGCCGCTGAGGGTGTTGCTACGCCGGTCCAAGGAGAGATAGCCCACGCCCACCTCATCCAAATAGCGCAGGCGGTTGACGATCTCCTTCAGCAGGCGTTCCGCGATCTTGCCGTCGGCGGGGGAGAGTTCGATGTGCTTGAAGAAGGCCAAGCATTCGGTGATGGGCAGGCGCACCAGCTCGGTAATGTCATGCCCGGCCACCTTCACGTGCCGCGTTTCGGGCTTGAGACGGCTGCCGTGGCAGAGCGTACAGCTGGTCTTCCCGCGGTAGCGGCTGGCCAGCACCCGGTACTGGATCTTGTAGCTCTTCTGCTCGCAGTACTGGAAGAACGCGTCAATGCCATGTACGCCCTTCGCACCGTTCCATAGCAAGTGTTGTTGAGCCTCGTTCAGCTCGCGGTAGGGGCGGTGGATGGGAAAGTCACGCTCCGCCACGTCGCGGATGAAGTCACGCTTCCATTCGCTCAGCTTTTCGCCGCGCCACGGGGCCACGCAATCGTCATACAGCGAAAGGGTCTTGTCGGGGATCACCAGGTCGGCATCGATGCCGATGATGTTGCCATAGCCTTCGCAGCGCGGGCAGGCCCCCACGGGGTCATTGAAGCTGAAGAGGTTCGGTGTGGGTTCCTCGAAGGTGATGCCGTCCAGCTCGAAGCGGTCGCTGAAGTTGCGACGCAGCGGCTTGCCCTTTGCGTCCTCGCCCAACAGCATGCATGCACCTTGGCCCTCGAAGAAGGCGGCTTCGGCGCTGTCCGCCACACGGCTTTCGGTCTCCTCGTTGCCGGGGTCCACGGTGATGCGGTCCAGCACCAGGCTCCACGGTCCGTTGGAAAGGTCCTTCGCGATCAGCAGGTCCTCGATCCGCTGCACCTCCTTGCCATCGTGGACGCGCGCAAAGCCTTGCTGCTGCAATACATCGAGATGTTCGCGCAACGAACGCCCCTCCGGCAGGTTGATCGGGCTCAACAGCAGTACGGTGCTGTCCTTGGGGAAAGCGTTGGCACCGGCGACCACATCCTCGATGGTGTCGCGCTTCACCTCGCGACCGGTGACCGGGCTGAAGGTGTGGCCCACGCGGGCGAAGAGCAGTTTGAGGTGGTCGTAGACCTCGGTACTGGTACCCACGGTGCTGCGCGGGTTGCTCGTCATCACCTTCTGCTCGATGGCGATGGCGGGGCTGATGCCGGTGATGCGGTCCACGTCCGGCTTTTCCAGACGGCCGAGGAATTGCCGGGCGTAGCTACTGAGGCTTACCACATAGCGGCGCTGACCCTCGGCATAGAGCGTATCGAAGGCCAAGGAGCTTTTTCCGCTACCGCTGAGGCCGGTGATCACCACCAGCTTGCCTCGGGGGATGTCCACACTGATGTTCTTCAGGTTGTGGACGCGGGCACCCTGCACGCTGATGATGCCGGGGGAGCGATGCGGCAACCGCCCGTTGGAAGCGGCTTTTACCGGCTCCGTACGGACATTGGGATCATGGACGGGTTTTGTCAAGGGGCGGCAAATTTACTGCCCGGTGAACCGGTTTTGATCCGGGTACGTATATTTGGTCCACAGAAAAATTGGACGTCCCCGCACAATAGGACACCCACAGGCAACGTTTACCCAACACCAAGCGTCTGCACTAAGTTCACCCCCGCCTCCCGTTTTGGGAGCACATTAAAAACCAAACGGACAGCCCATAGCAAGACCTCTACACCGAAGTGCTCTTTTCATCCCCTTCGGACCTAAACGGGAAAGGTCATGCTGTCCAAGTCACTTACAGACGTCGAGCTCGTACACCTTTATATTGAGGGTGACGAAGCCGCATTTGAAACCCTGCTTCTTCGCCACAAGCGGAAAGTGTGGTCCCACATCTTCCTCATGGTGCGGAACCGGGAGATCACCGAGGATCTCTTCCAGGAGGCCTTCATCAAGGTGGTCCACCACCTGAAAGCGGGGAAATACAACGAAGAAGGCAAGTTCCTGCCCTGGGTGATGCGCATCGCGCACAACTTGGTGATCGACCATTTCCGGCGGAACAAGAAGATGCCCATGGTGCGGAGCAACGACGATTACGACGTCTTCGCCACGCATTCCCAGCCGGACAAGAACGTGGAGGAACGCATCGTGAACGCCCAGATCGACGAGGACGTGCGCAAGCTCATCGACAGGCTGCCTCCCGAGCAGAAGGAAGTGGTGGTGATGCGCACGTACTTGGGCATGAGCTTCAAGGAGATCGCCGAGCACACCGACGTGAGCATCAATACGGCCTTGGGGCGCATGCGCTACGCCCTGATCAATATGCGGAGACTGATCAAGCAGCACGGCATGCAGCTTGAAAGGGCCTGATCCCTACACGTGAGGGATCCCGCCCCAGGAACGTCGGCCCGTAAGCCGGCGTTCGTGTTTAGTACCATCAACGTCTCCCGCAGGGGACGTTGTATGCCTCTCTTTCCTCAGGATCTCCTTCGGAAGATCGCTGAGGGGACTGTTTTCCACGCCATGCAATATGCTCCGGCGCACAGGCGTTCTAAGCAAAAATCCACAGACATGGCACACTCTACACTTCGGAGACCTTCACGTAAAAGCGTTGAAATGCCCGTTCTTTCCGGCCCGCGGCCTTCCACGGTACATGCTATCCTCAGCTACAGTAAAGCCTTGAGGGTGGTGAAAATTCCGCCCATCGGCCAGATGGACGTGGTGCTGAACTGAGTTCGCATCAACAAAAGAATCCGAACGGGGCATCAGTGATGATGCCCCGTTCTTGTTTTTGGTGACCGGTGTATAGTGATCGCCATTTTGCATTTCTCCGTGCCTCTGTGCCTATGTGCCTCGGTGGTGATCCTTCCGTGGGATCACTGAAAAAGCTCCCTTCTCCCGATCTCCTTGCAAATGGGGCACTTCAGCGGGTCATGCCCCTTCGCCGGGCAATGCTCACGCCCGAAGTAGATGATCTGCAGGTGAAGCACGTTCCATGTATCCTCGGGGAACAAACGTTTCAGGTCCGCTTCGGTCTGCTCCACGTTCTTGCCCGTGCTCAATCCCCAGCGCCAAGCCAGCCGGTGGATGTGCGTGTCCACGGGGAAGGCCGGTACACCGAAGGCCTGCGACATCACCACACTGGCCGTCTTGTGGCCCACGCTGGGCAAGGCCTCCAGCTCCGGGAAGGTGTTCGGCACCTGTCCGCCGTGCTTCTCCATGATGATCTTCGAAAGCCCGTGTATCCCCTTGCTCTTGGCCGGTGAAAGCCCGCACGGCTTGATGATCTCGCGGATCTCCTCTACGTCCAGCGCTGCCATTCGCTTCGGGGTGTGTGCCTTGGCGAAGAGGAGCGGTGCGATCTCGTTCACCTTTTTGTCGGTGCATTGGGCGCTGAGCACCACCGCCACCAGCAGCGTGTACGGGTCCCGATGGTCCAGCGGGATCGCGGGCCGTGGGTAGAGCTTGTTCAGTGCCCTCGCGACGAACGCAGCTTTCTCTTGCTTGGTCATGGGCGGAGCCAATGTTGTTGGATGAGCTGTGGGAAGCGTGTGACGCCGAGGCGGCCATTCGCATCGAAAAGGAATTTCTCCACATCGGTGGCCATCGCTTCCATATCCAACTGGGCACATCGTTCCAAAAGCGCATCGGCTAATTCTTGCGTCGTGTTCAATCCTGTCTTTTCCTGCAAGTAGCGCATATCGGGTTCCGCATTGAGGCCAAGCAGAAAGCTCACATCGAAGAAATCGCGTCCCTTGGCACGCTTGCGATCGAGGATGGCATGGCACTTCTGCGACAAAAGCAGGGGCAACGGGCAACAGCGGATGTCCTGCCGTACGTCCCACCGTGCCAAATACCAAGGTTCCGGCTCGTATGCGTAACCCTGCGGTTCAGTGTCCAATTGGATCAACACCGTCTGGTCCTTGTGCCCGGTAAGGCCGTGATGAAATAACAGGCCCGGTAAGCGCACACGGCAACGTAACGCGCTCAGCCCGGCCATTTCAGCGGTAACGGTATAGCCTTCCCGCTCCAACTCCTGCTTGACGAGGTTGCCCACCTGCGCGAATTCCGGCTTGGTCAGCCCCAAATTGTCGAAGTCAATGTCTTCACTGAAGCGGCGGTTCCCATGCACGATGCGCAAGCAGGTTCCGCCCAAGAACACCAACTTCTCCGCGAACGGGGATGAGAAAATGATGCCCAGAACGCGGTATTGCAGGTACTCACGCATCAGGAATCCCTCGTGGGCATGAAGTTCCTGTGCGTAGGGTTTCTTGATCTCAGCCAGCGTGATCATGTAACCAGTTTTGGAATGCGTCCGCACGGGTACGCAGCGCATTGTTCGTGGAAAGGGATAGGTAGTCCTGCCAGATCATAGGCCGGACCGCCTCCAAGATCCCCGTTCGATCAAGTCGCAGCCCCTCGATATCTTCTGGATTCTTCAGTTGAGGATTCAAGTGGAGCAGGTCCAATAGAGCCTTTTCAGGATCCGCCATGCGCACGGCGACCCCTCCCTGCTCCAGAATGGTAAAACCGAAAAGCCAGGACGGCTGGACGCTCCTGTAGAAGTGGCGAATGCCGTCCACCTCAAATGTGAGCGTGTGGCGCGAAGTGACCGAGGTGATGTGGAACACGCCTTCCGGAATAAAGCCATGGTGCGACAGGGCGGATTCCAGCGAAATGTATGAAGGTGCATAGACCGTGTTCGCCACCGCTTGTCGTTCATGCAGCGTCCAAGGCCGCTCGGTGATCCGGTAATAGGGGCGTCGCAATTGGCGTACCCATCCTTTCCGTTGCCAATAGTGCAGTTGGCGGTCGTTGAATCCAGGAAAGCGCAATGACACCTCGCGCACGGTGAAGCACGGACGCTCGGCATAGACCTCTGCGAAATCCCTGAAATTCATCTTTATGTCACGAGGGGGACAAAATTAGCCCTTTCGTGACATAAAGCGTAATCCTGAAACTCACGCGAGCTTGGGTCCCCTGCCGCCTGCTCAGTTCTCTCCGGGGATCCTCATCTCGCCCTTAAAGTTGGTCCATCCAACCGAGGGCAATTGTAGAGTCGCGCCAGGAGGGGTCATGGGGCGGACAAAGGTGCGGGATCACATCGATGAAGTGGGGCGACAGAAAACGTAGATGTATGACAGAACCCGGAAGGGCGGCTCTTCACCGCTGATCTGTTCGTGTATGGTCCGTGCCACACCTGACGCATTCAATTTACGGCTCAATCCTTGGCCTATTGAATGCAATAGCGTTTAGTTATAGGATATTATCGCACGTAGCCATACGCGCGCTCTAAAGTGTTTTTCTTAATAATTTGTTCTTTGTTATTATCAGATCCAATTTTCGCCTTCTTTTATACATTATGGTGAATACTATTGCCAATGAAATAGTCAATCCCCTGAAAACATTTGGCAATACACCGCCCAATGCGGTCGGGTCCATTTCAAACACATGCCAGGATAAATTCATTAGCGCGTGTAAAAATATAGGTATCCACAAATTATAGTTCCATTCTACGAATAACCAAGCAAACAGCACAGCCCCCATAAATGTGACTGAAAAAATACCTATCAATTCTACTGTATCATGGCTTTGATACAAATGGCCGGATGCAAAAACTATTGCTCCCAAAACGATTGAAGAAATAAAACCAAGTCTTGTGTATTTGAACAGTTGCCCGAACAGGAATCCCCGAAAAAATAGTTCTTCAACAATGCCGATCACGATCGACCCTGCGATCAAATTGGGAACTGAGAAGTCTCCGTTAATTTTAAAAAACGCAAATCCACCTAAAAACATAGGCATTGAAAACAACAATGCGATCATAAACGGTTTTATTGGATTATGATACAGCCCTAAATTTCTTATAATGCTCAACTTTGGATTTATGATATATGCTCCTATGTAGATCGGAGTTCCAAGAATAGCATATGTCAGAATATAATTTGCAAGTCCGTTTTGAGTGATCTTGTCCAACTGCTCTTTGATCGGAGCGAAATATTCTCTTAACAAGAGATATACTGCAAATCCAGCAATTGTAAAGATCAGAGCTTTATGTTCTTGATCCAATTTCACGAACTGATCTCTTTAGTAGGGTTTGTTCGTAGCGATGCAGAACTCGTGTACTTGTCAGGACCTATTGATAGTACCGCAGTTGAATTGGTTAGTCCAAAGATCGCAGGACGTTGATGACCGCTCCGATGCCGGTATGCCATTGTTGGATCCTTGGTAATGCGTAGCAGTTTCATCAGGTTTCAAAGGGTAGACGGTACTTCTGATCTTCAGGTGGCAACCTGGCGCATGATAAAGCCGGAGCATGCCGTGCAAGATATGTGATTCAACCCACCACCACCCACAGCCGCTTCGCCTCCAACCGGAAGCGCACTTCCTGCCCGATCTCCACCGGCTCGCCGTCCAGATGTGCGAGCGTGCCATCCTGATGTACCATCGCCTGATCGGTGACGATGTTGGTGACATAGGGGCTTCCGTCGATCCGCCCGTTGTACATGCGGATGAAGGCGGTGAGCATCGGCAACAGGGGCGGCTTGGTGACGATGCGCAATTCCGTCAGGCCGTCATCGGGCAGGGAGCCGGGGCTGATCACGGCACCGTTGCCGAACTCGCGGGTGTTGCAGAACACGAGCATCAGCACTTCGTCCTCGCGGGTGTGGTTGTTGGCCTTCGTCACCGTGTGCATGGGCTTGGCCCCGAGGATGTGCTTGATGATGAGCCGCATGTAGTTCCACATGCCGCGCCCCTTGCTTTGGTCAAAAGCATGGGCCACGCGGGCGTCGAAGCCGATGCCTGCCGTGCCTAAGAACAGTTGGTCGTTCAGGTAGCAGACGTCCATCTGGCGCACCTTACCGTTGAAGGCCACGCGTAGCGCTTCGCCGGGATCACGAGGCAGTTTCAAGGAGCGCGCATAGCCGTTCCCGGAGCCCATGGGCACGATGCCGAGCTGCAGCGGGGAACCGACCATGCCGGAGGCCACCGCGTTCAATGTGCCGTCGCCACCGATGGAGATAATGCGGTCCATACCTGTGGCAATGGCTTCCTCCGCGAAACGCTTGCCATCGCCTGGCGCGGCAATGGTGTGGAATTCCAGCTCATGTCCGCCCTCATGGCCCAGTTGCTCGGCCAAGCCACGCAGGCTTTCCGCGCGCTTCTTCCCCGAGCGGGGATTGATGACCACCGTGATCTTCATTTTTCCTTGAGCACAAGCTCGTGGTGCAGCAAGCGGTTGTTGTACTGCTGAATGGCGGCTTGGAGCACCGGGAGCAGCGTCTGTTGGTCATGGGCCTGGGGCTTCGCCTTATTCATTCCTGCTGACCATAGGATATTCTCCCCGTCCGAACGCAGTTGGCAACTGTCCCCGATGATCAGCCATGTGGCGCTGTTCTCGCTGACGGCGGCGGGCATGCGCTCCTGCCGCAGGACGCTGCTTCCGAAGGCGAAGAAGGGCTTGGGGTAGTCCACCAGGTCCAGCACGGTGGGGAGAATATCGATCTGCTGGGTCACCCGACTGTGCTGTTCCGGCCGGATGGCAGCGGGCATGAAATAGAGCAGGGGTATCCAATGGTCGAACGCGGCACCGCTGGTCTCCCCGTTGCGCAGGAGGTCGGCGGTGTGGTCCGCGGTGATCACGAAGAGCGTGTTCCGGTACCACGGCATCGTTTGCGCCGTGGCGAAGAACTGCCGCAGGGCATCATCCGCATAGCGCAACGTGGGCATGATGGGGAGGTTGCCGCCCGCGAAGTGCTTCGCATCTGCCTCCGGCAGCTTGTAGGGGTGGTGGCTGGAAAGCGTGAACAGACAGCCCAGGAAGGGCTGCTGCTGCTTGTTCAGCTCTTGGGCAAAAAACTGGAGGAAGGGCCGGTCCCGGATGCCCCAGACCCCGTCGTCGTCCGCCTCGTCCGGGTATTGATCGCGGCCCACGTAGCGCTGGAACCCTGCGGCCTTGGCGAAGGCATCGAAGCCCATGGTGCCGTTATGCCCGCC
The DNA here is from genome assembly GCA_016700415.1 of Flavobacteriales bacterium. Classification (NCBI taxonomy): domain Bacteria; kingdom Pseudomonadati; phylum Bacteroidota; class Flavobacteriia; order Flavobacteriales; species Flavobacteriales bacterium. The sequence continues at coordinate 814,053 of CP065018.1, read as the reverse complement.
GTGGAAGAAAGCCGAGGAATAGCCTTCCTTCCCGAGCAAGCCGGGCAATGCGCTGATGGGCTGCTGCGCATAGGGCGATTCAATGAAGGCCTCGGCCATCATCTTCGGCAGGGAGGCCAACACCGCGGGGATGCCGTCAATGCTGCGACGGCCGTTGGCATACGCGTGCTCACACCAGAGGCTTTGGCCCATGAGCGAATCCAGGAAAGGCATATAGCCTTGGCCCGTGCCATTGAGCCTTCCGCTGTAAGCCGCGCTGAAGCTTTCAAGAACGATCACCACCACGTTCGGCTTCGTCGCCGCAACTGATGTATCGCCGTAATGGTGAATGACCGGCCAGAGGCGATCGGCCTCCTCCTGGGCCATGAAGTGCTTTTCCTGCACCATCGGTTTCCCGATGCTCGTCATGAAGGTGAACGGCGTGTTCAGCACCAGCGGCATATAGGCCGGGGGCGCATACGTGCTCGCGTCCAGCACGCCGAGCGGGATGTACTGAAGTCCACCGCGGGAGAGGAGCAGCACGATGCCGATGGCCAGTACACGCCATAGCCACCAAGGCTTTGCGGGCTCCGTGTTGGTCCGGCGCCCCGCCAAGCGATAACCGGCTTCCGCCAGTGCCAACGAGCCGATGAAGATCAGGACCACGTACCAGTAATCCTTCAGGAAAACCGGGGCGAGGTTGGCCAGGTCATCCCCGCCGGTGGCGATGCCGAAGAGGTCCGCCGTGCTCCGCTTCAGGGTGAACTTGAAGTACTCCAGATCGGTGCTGTTCAGGAAAAAGCAGAACACATTGCTCAGGTGGAACAAAACCTTCTGCACCGTGGCGAATGTCCGTTTGGGCGCCGGGGCGATAAGAACAGTAAGGACCCAAGGCAGATACAGCCATGCGATCGCACTGAGGTCGAAGCGCACGCCTCCGAGGAAGGCGGAGGCCGGCGGAGCGGGGAAGGCATCGTGGTTCAGCTGGGCGAAGAGGAGCCGCTGGATACTGAACACCAAGGCGATCACCCCGATACGGAGCAGTAGAACACGGAGCGGACGCAGGTTTGGCACGGTGCGAAGATCGGGACGCGGGATGAATGGAACGCAGATGACGCAGATCGTTATGATTTACGCGAGCTGAGGTCGGTGATGGAGTTTCTGGTACAGGGTATTGGGTACTGGCTACCGGGTACTGCCGACGCTGCCTGCCGCTGCCGAATGGAACGCAGATCACGCAGATCGTTATGATTTACGTGGATCTGAGGTTTGGACGGTGATATAGTTTTACAAGCCACAAGCCACAAGCTTGAGGCTTACGGCTTGTAGCTCACGCCCCAAGGAGTATGCGTTGCGTTCGTTGCGCCCCTGACTGCCGCAGGCACGTCGTTGCGGTTAATAAACCGGAGACCTTGCGGTTCCTTCACTCCGGCATCCCGCTACCTTTGCCGCCGCCCGTAAAAGCCGGGCATCCCGCCATGTTCCTCGATACCATTGAGAAGAAGCAGCTCACCTTCGACCGGAAGAAGCTCGACGACGCTGAATTGTTGGACATTTATGAGCGCCTGTTGCGCCCGCGCCTCATTGAGGAGAAGATGCTGAGCATGCTCCGGCAGGGGCGTATCAGCAAGTGGTTCAGCGGGATCGGGCAGGAGGCAGTGGCCGTGGGCGCCGCCTTGGCCATGGAGCCGGACGAGTACATCCTGCCAATGCACCGCAACCTCGGAACTTTCACCACGCGCGGTGTGCCCATGGCACGGCTCTTCAGCCAGTTCCAAGGCTACTCGAACGGCTTCACCAAGGGCCGGGACCGCAGCTTCCACTTCGGCTCACAGGAGTACAAGATGGTGGGCATGATCAGCCACCTAGGTCCCCAGCTCGGTGTGGCGGACGGTATCGCGCTGGCCCACAAGCTTCGCCAGGAGAAAAAATGCACCCTTGTCTTCACCGGCGACGGCGCCACCAGCGAAGGCGACTTCCACGAGAGCGTGAACACCGCCGCCGTGTGGGACCTTCCGGTGATCATCGTGGTGGAGAACAACGGCTACGGCCTCAGTACGCCCAGTAGCGAGCAGTTCAAGTGCCGGTATATCAGCGACAAGGCGCTCGGCTACGGCATGGAAAGCCGCGTGGTGGCCGGCAACAACATCCTGGATGTGGTACACACCATCCGCGAGGTGGCCGAAAGCATCCGCCGCCGTCCGCGCCCGATCCTGGTGGAGTGCATGACCTTCCGCATGCGCGGCCATGAGGAGGCCAGCGGCACCAAGTACGTGCCCAAGGAGCTGATGGCTGAATGGGCGAAGAAGGACCCCGTGATCAACTATGAGAACTGGCTGGTCGAACAAGGCATCCTGAGCGAGACCGTGAAGGACGCCACGCACCACGCCATCAAGCAGGAGGTGGCCCATGCGGTGGAAACGGCATTTGCGGAGGAAGCCGTGAAGGCGGACCTGGCGACGGAGTTGAACGATGTCTACGCGAAGCCGATCGTGCTGGGCGATCGTTCCCCGGCACGGGTGGAAGCGCCTGTGGAAGGGAAGGAGATGCGGTTCTTGGACGCGATCAAGGACGGCCTGCGCGAGAGCATGATCCGCCACGACAACCTCGTTCTGATGGGACAGGATATCGCCGATTATGGAGGTGCGTTCAAGGTCACCGACGGGCTGATGGCGGAGTTCGGCAAGGAGCGGGTGCGGAACACGCCCTTGTGCGAGAGCGCGATCCTGGGCGCCGGGCTAGGGCTCAGCATCAACGGCATGAAGAGCATGGTGGAGATGCAGTTCGCGGATTTCGTGAGCGAGGGCATGACGCAGATCTGCAACAACCTGGCGAAGACGCATTGGCGCTGGGGCCAGAACGCGGACGTTGTGGTGCGTATGCCCACCGGCGCAGGCTCCGGCGCGGGGCCGTTCCACAGCCAGAGCAACGAGGCCTGGTTCTTCAAAACACCGGGACTGAAAGTCGTTTATCCTGCTTTCCCGAACGATGCGAAGGGCCTGCTCTGCGCAGCTTTCGAGGATCCGGACCCGGTGATGTACTTCGAGCACAAAAACCTCTACCGCAGCTTGCACGGGAATGTGCGCGAAGGCTGGTTCACCTTGCCGATCGGCGAGGCGGCGCTGTTGCTCGAAGGCACGGACCTCACCATCATCACCTACGGCATGGGCGTGCATTGGGCCATCGAAGCGCTGAGCGCGCAACCGGGCATCAGTGCCGACCTGATCGACCTGCGCACACTGTTGCCATGGGACAAGGAGCGCGTGCTGGAAAGCGTGCGCAAGACCGGCAAGGCCTTGGTACTGCATGAGGATACGCTCACCGGCGGCATCGGTGGCGAGATCTCCGCGACGATCATGGAGGAATGCTTCACCGACCTGGACGCGCCCGTGATGCGCGTGGCGTCCATTGATACGCCGGTACCTTTCTCGCTTGCGCTGGAGGCGCAGTTCCTACCGAAGGCGCGTTTGAAAGCCGCACTGGCGAAGTTGGCGGAATACTAGCGCTACTTCCCGGCGAAACCTTCCAGCTCCCGATAGAGCGCCTTGAACTCCGGGTTCTCCATGAAGTACTGCTTACCGAGGTCTATCGTGGTCCTCGCAGCGTCGAGATCCCCGCGTTGTTCAAAGTCCTCGGCGGTGCGCACCAATCCTTCCCGGAGCAGCTTGCTTTGGTCCAGCGGCAGATGTTCCACATCGGGCACGGCCTTCAGGGCCTCATGGAATTTCTCCGTGCTTTCCTTGGCATCGCGGGCGGCCTTCATCTTTTTCTGCGTCAACGCCAACATGGCCCATGCGCCCGGGTTCTCCGGGTTGTAACGCGTCATCCGCTGGAACTGTGACTTGGCCTTGCTATAGGCTTTCTCGTCCAAGTAGTTCATACCGATCTCCTGGGCCACCGTGTTAAGCTCGCTCCAATAATCCTCATAGTTGGCGAAGAACTCCATGTTCTTGTCCTTCCTGCGGTATTTGGCCGCCCATTTCAGCGCATCGCGACCGGAGCGTTTGTACTCGTCCATTTCCTGGTACTTCGGGATCTTGCTCATCTCGAAGTAGCACATGCTGGCATAGAGGTAGGGGAGCGGGTCACGGTGCGAATCCTTCTTGTCCACATAGCGCTCCGCCTTGTAGACACATTTCTCATAATTCTCGTCCACATAGAGGACGAGCAGGTCGTCATAAGGCTTGGATTGTGCGGTGGCGTGGAGGTGGGGCAGTAAAAAGAGCAGGCAGGATGTGAGTTTCTTGAATGTCGTCATGCCCGAGGGGGCACAAGAACAGTGCCGGAAGCGGACTTCTGATACATCAGAAAGTCCAGCAGGTATCCAATTGTTCGTCTGTCACTTTCAGGCACCATGTAAGCAGTTGCGCATATCCTGGCAGGGCGATCGAGTAGTGGCATTCCCGGAATATGGGTTATCTTGGCTGGACACAAAACCTCATGCCATCATGGTGAAAAAACTACCCCTCTTTTCCGCAATGGTTGCAGGCGCGCTTGGTTTGACGGCCATGGCGCAATGCCCACCAGAGAACCTCGTCACGATCTACTCCACGGATTTTGAGACGGACAATGGCGGGCTCATACCGGTCGCAGGCGTTGACTGGGAGTACGGTGACATACCCGCGATCATAGCGGGTGCGAACTGTGAAAGCGCAGCCTTCAGCTCTCCCGGTGGCGCATATTCGGGCACCAAGGGCTGGGCGACCCTATTGAACGATTGCTACCACAACCAGACCCCGAGCGGGTTCAACACCCTTGAATTCACGGTGAACCTGAGCGACGTGGACTATCTCTCCGCCCAACTGGAGTTCGCCCATTGGTTCGAAGTGTTCACCAACTTTGATTACTTGTTGATCACGGCCAATGGAACGGAGGTCTTCCGGAATGACACGTTGGAGGACAGCAACATCTGGCTGCAAACCACGGTGGACCTTTCCCCATTCCTGGGCCAGTCCGCGGTCACATTGGCCTTTAAGCTTTGGGCCACCACCGTGGTGAACCGGGCCGGCTGGTACATTGACGATGTGAACGTGACAGCTTGTTCGAGCATTGTTCAATCCGTTGCGGAGGGTGGCTCCGTCGGTTTCCGCGCATGGCCGGTCCCTGCGACCGACAAGCTTCAAATTGAACCGTCAACCACAATGGGCACTGTGCAAGCATGGACCTTGTATGACGCCACCGGTCGGATCTTGGCCCAAGGCATCCCCGCTGCGGCTGATCGGTTCAATATCGATGTCTCCGCCTTCCAAGGCATGGGTGTGCTGGAGCTGCGCACAGCCCAAGGGACATTCCGCCAGCAGGTGGTGATGCAATAGAACAATAGTGAGATCAACGCCCAAAGGGCTGTGTCATCAACAAGATGATGCGGCCCTTTGCCGTTCGAGGCACGGCATCAAGCTCCGCCCAACAGAACTTCCCGCAAGACCACCGCTTGGTTGTGCTCCTCATTCTTCGCACTATACACCAACGTGACGCGCTGCTTGCGTGCCAAAGCCCGGATGCGTTCCAGTTCATCCGACATCGCATGCAGCTCCTTTGTGTAACGCTTCTTGAACTCGGCATACTTGGGCGGCTCATGGCCGAACCATTTGCGCAACTCCGTTGAAGGGCCGATCTCCTTGTCCCACTCGTCGACGTGCGCATGTTCCTTCGTCATGCCGCGCGGCCAGAGCCGGTCCACCAGCAAGCGGTAACCGTCATCCTTCGCCGGTGCCTCATAGATCCGTTTGATGCGAATGTCCATGATGTAAGCTTCGTTGTGGAAACAAGTAGCTCGCCCGCAAGGTTCATCGCCTGAGTAGCGACAACCGACAACTCTATCCCCCTGCCTTCTTCGCTTTGTATCCCGCTTCCGCCAGCAGCTTCAGCACCTTCTCGCGATGGTCGCCTTGTAGCAGGATCACACCGTCCTTGGTGTTTCCTCCCACGCCGCACTTACTTTTCAGTGTGCGTCCCAGCTCGGAGAGATCGTCATCCTTGCCGATGAAGCCCACGATGCGCGTCACTTCCTTGTTGCCTTTGAGGCGGTCGAGGTGGATACGTAGGTCCTGCTGAGCTGGTGGCAAGGTGGCCGGTTCCCGTTCGCCGAAAGATCCGGTATTGGCATTGGGGTTGGTGCTGTAGACCATTCCGCCTGTCGGTCGCTTTTTCATCTGCCACGAAAATAGGGGCAGGGCTAACTTCGCGACCTCAACCGCTTGAAAATGCCGGGAACGGAACTGTTTGGAGAAGAGGAACGCAAGGAAGTGATGGACGTCCTGAACACGGGCGTGCTCTTCCGCTACAACCACGATGCCCAGCGCCAGGGCCATTGGAAGGCGAAGGACTTCGAGGCGGAGATCGCGAAGTTCACTGGCGCTAAGCATGCCTTGGCCGTCAGCAGCGGCAGCACCGCCGTCAGCACCATGCTGGCCGCGTGCGGCGTGGGCTACGGCGACGAGGTGATCGTGCCGCCCTTCACCTTCATCGCCACTATCGAGAGCGTGTTGCTTGCCGGGGCCATCCCTGTATTCGCGGAGATCGATGAGACGCTGTGCATGAGCGCCGAAGGCATCCGCGCGGTGTGCGGCCCGAAGACGAAGGCCGTGCTGCTCGTCCACATGTGCGGCGCCGCTGCGGACCTCGATGGGATCCTCGCCGTGTGCAAGGAAAACCCCGGGTCGGCGCCCGGGGGTATCATGCTGATCGAGGACACGGCACAAGCCTTGGGCGCCACCTACAAGGGCAAGCACCTCGGACTTTACGGCAAGATGGGCAGCTTCAGCTTCGACTTTTTCAAGATCAACACCTGCGGCGAGGGCGGCGTCATCATCACGAATGATGCGGAGCTGATCACCATCGCGGACCATTTCAGCGATCACGGCCACAGCCACGAGGGCGACAACCGCGGCATGGAGCCGCACCACGTCATGGGCACCAACTACCGCATGGGCGAGATCAACGCGGCGATCGGTCTGGCGCAGGCGCGGAAGCTGCCCTACATCATCAGCCAGCAGCGCAAGCACAAGGCGATCATCCAAGCGCGCCTGTCGAAGATCCCCGGACTGGCCTTCCGCAAGCAATGCGACGATGCCGGCGACAGCGCCACCTTCTTCCACATGCTCTTCCCCGACGAGGCCACGGCGCGCGCGGCGAACAAAGCGATGATCGACGCCGGCGTGGGCGGCGCCTACTGGTACGACAACATGTACCACTACATCAAGCAGTGGAACCAGCTGAAGGAGATGAAGATGCCCTTCCGCACGGTGGCGCACGAACTCGGCTTGCCGCAGGACCTGAAGACGCAGAAGTTCCCCAAGAGCGACGCAGTGCTCAGCCGCTTGATCAGCTTCAACATCCGCGTGACGTGGACCGAGGCGGAGCTGAACGCCTACTTGGACAAGGTGGAGAAGGCAGTGAGGAACGCCTTCGCCAAGGCTACGGCGATTTGAAAAAGGTGATGGAGGGGGTGGAGGCGTAGGTTATTTGGGCGTTCCGGCGCGTCCAAATGCGCCGCGCCGTCGGGCTTTCCGCTGCAAGTCCTCGCACCCCCGGCCTACGAGCCGGGGTTGCTGTGGGCTTTCCGCTTCAATCCCTAACGCGGGGTTGCGTTCAGTCAATCGCGGCAGCCTTGCACGTTGGGTTATTCTGATCGGGCTCATCCCGCCGAACGAAATGCTGCGCTCCCTTCAAGCACACTACATGTCGTCACTTCCCTGTGCGCTCAGGCAGCTATTACTATCTTCACAATGTCTATCCAAGTGGCGTCCCATAAAAAATCAACTTTCAGCCATGCGAAGCATCTCATTCATCCTTCTCGCCGCACTTTCGTTCAGTGCCCATGCCCAGTTATGGGAATCGGCGGACCAACGCAGTGAGGAGATGCACTTGGAGAATGCGCTCGCAGTAGGTGGTGGTCGTTGGGCGGCGATCGGGCGCACCCAAATGGGGGGGAGCCACATGATCAGCGTCCGGAACGGGGACGGAACGATCGCTTGGGAGCATATTGATATGTACTACACGGGCCAAGGCTATGGCGCAGTAGTCATGTTGCCCGACAGCGGCCTCTTGCAGGTCGGCATCTACGATGGTTGTGATTCCTGGCCGGACAGCCGCGTGCGACGCTATGCCCCTGATGGTACCGTGCTTTGGGAAAGAACCATGGAACCGCTATTTTCAGAGCCGATCACTATGGCGGCGAAGGGCTCCACTGGGCTACTGGCGGTCGCATCGAGGGATTCCTTGCACGTGATGGACATGGATGGGAATGTGGTCGGCGGATACCAACCTCCGTTCCCTGATATCAATAGGATCCTCTGGGCGGGCGATACCACTCTATTCGTTGTCAGAGGCACGGACCTGCATCTGATGGGCATCCATGGGACGGAGCTGGTGTCAACCCCTATCGGGCCGACGGTGGTGGATATGGACTGGAACGGGCAAGATCTGTTCGTGCTGGCGGATGACAGTATCCTTCATTTCGGTACGGACTTGGCCCCATTAGGCATTACGGCATTGCCGGAACTGGATGCGAACAGCTCCTTCGTCGTTTCGGAAAGTGACCTCTTTGTGTTCACGGCAGCGGGCTTGTACCAACTGGCCGCGGACGGCACGCCCACATTCCTCTTTCCATGGCCTGCACTGCCCAACTTTTCAAGCAATGGTTGCGCTGTCCGCGACAGTACGGTGCTCTCCGTCGGTAACACGTACATCAGCTGGCGCGGCACCGGGATCATCCGCACGCTTTCCATGGAAGGGGATGCGCCACAGCACGACCAGGATGTAGAAGTCCTCCTGCAGGTTGATTCCGCTTGGACGAGGTTCGTGCCAGGATACTACCCTTGGGACAGACAGGCGGACATCACAGGCGTTGTGGTGAACCACGGCACGGACACCCTGCACAGTGTGGTGCTAAGCATGTGGATACAAGTGCCGTTGATCTTATGCAACCAACCCGTGGAACGTATCGATACCACCGGCTTTGCACTGGCACCAGGAGATACACTGAGCCTTCCGTTCGGTGTGGTGAATGTTGAACTGGGCCTTCAAACGGCTCAGGCTGCCGGGGCGGGGGATATCTGCATCGTTGCCTTGGCACCGGACCATCTCGCGGACCGTGCCCCGGACGACAACACAGCATGTGCTTCCGTGGACTTTGTGCTTGGCGTAGAGCAACCGGTACGCAACTCCTCGCTGTCCCTTGTGCCGAACCCGGCGATCAACTCATGTATGGTGTCCGGTCTGGGCGCCTTTGGGGCACCCGTCCGCGTGACCATCATGGACCTCACTGGACGAGTGGTAGAGGAGTTCAGCATGGCTTCGGCCGACAACATGCAATTGGACATCAGCGGACTTCCTTCCGCCACTTACCTCCTGAGCGCTGAAGGGGTGAGCAGCAGGGCGATTGTGAAGCTGATGATCGCCCGTCCATGACGGTTGAATGCGCCACAGCCTGAGGCGGGCCAGAGGCCATAAACTGGCACCCACTCGGCAAATAGCCAAGCGTGTGCATCCAGGGAGTGACCGCTTAACACTTTGATCAAGCGAGGAAGAACCACAGTCCTCCAACGGTCATCAGAAAATAGGGCACCAACGCGGCTGCCCCGCCATAGTCCTTCGCCATACGCTGGCCGAAGAACAGCATGGTGATGGCGGTGACGGCGCAGAGCATGCCCACCGTGCCCAAACCCGAATCGCCGGTGAACAGGACCTGCCCGAAGCCGAGCGCCGAAAACAGCCCGGCCGAGAATTCCACCAGCGTGATCACCGGCAGAAGCAGCGGCACCGAACCGTTGAGAATGCTCTTGCTGAATTGTTTGGTCAGGTATTCCTTCTCGCTTTTCCAGTTGAAGAGCTTGTCCAGACCGGATTGGAGGAAGAGCACGGCGGTGAAGGCGGCGAAGGCCAGTTGCATCAGGTGATCGGGAGTGAGGCCGAGGGCGGCGAGGCAGGACGCGGTGCAGTTCATGGAAGCGGGATCGGTCCGCAAGGATAGGCATGGGCGGATCGTTCGGTGGAGGGTCAACCACCCCGAAGGGTGTCGCAGCATCTTTCAGCGGAGACATCCATGCTGCCGACCCCGAAGGGCGTCGCAGCATCTTGCAGCGTAAACACCGATGCCGCCGACCCCGAAGGGCGTCGCAGCCGGTATTCCATGTTTACCTTCATCAATTAGATCACACATCATGTCAACCTATTTCAAATTGCACTACCACATTGTGTTTGCGACCAAGAGGCGGGTCGCATGCTTGGATAAAGCATGGAGGGCGCAGTTATGGGAATACATGGGCGGCACCATCCGAGGCCTGGGTGGTGTTCCTCACGGTGTTGGCGGATACAATGACCATGTTCATCTGTTGATCGACCTGAAGCCCACCCAGCTCCTTCCTGATGTTGTGCGGGAATTGAAGAAGGCATCCACGGAATGGGTGCGGGCTCATCATGGGCTGCGATCATTCCAATGGCAGGAGGGGTACGGGGTTTTCTCTGTCGGGTGGCGGGAGAGGGACAGCATCAAGGATTACATCGCCAGACAGGAGGAACATCATGGCAAAAGGGACTTTCACGAAGAATACGCAGAGCTATTGAAGGATGCTGGCGTCACGTTCGACCCGAAATACTTCCCATAGGCAACACCGGCTGCGACCCCTCCGGGGTCGATCACGTATTGGATCTATTATAGATGCTGCGACGCCCTTCGGGGTCGAGAACCTTCGATGATCTCCCCGGTAATTGCTGCAACCCCTTCGGGGTCGAGAACCTTCGATGATCTCCTCGGTAATTGCTGCAACCCCTTCGGGGTCGAGAACCTTCGATGATCTCCTCGGTAATTGCTGCAACCCCTTCGGGGTCGAGAACCTTCGATGATCTCCTCGGTAATTGCTGCAACCCCTTCGGGGTCGAGAACCTTCGATGATCTCCCCGGTAATTGCTGCGACGCCCTTCGGGGTCGAGAACCTTCGATGATCTCCTCGGTAATTGCTGCAACCTCTTCGGGGTCGAGAACCTTCGATGATCTCCTCGGTAATTGCTGCGACGCCCTTCGGGGTCGAGAACCTTCGATGATCTCCTCGGTAATTGCTGCAACCCCTTCGGGGTCGAGAACCTTCTATGATTTCCTCGATACGTGTTGCGACGCCCTTCGGGGTCGGCACCAATTCCTGAGCACAGGCCTATGCGGTGGATCGAGGCCAAGCCTTGCCCAAGCCTTTCGTCCGTTCCTTTGTGCCCTCAAATATCCATGATCGTTGATCATCTGATCGACCGATCGACCAATCATCTGATCGACAATGAACCTCTTCCGCAATTTCAAGTCCGTCACCAAGACCTGCTACGGCCGTGGCTCTTTGGATAAGCTCGGCGAGATCCTCGAACCGCAGCGATCGGCCAACAAGGTCTTTATGGTCTTCGTGGTGGATGACTACTTCGCCGACAAGGAGGACTTCAAAAAGCGCATCCCCGCCCGCTCCGAGGATGAAGTCCACTTCATCAGTTCGCTGAAGGAGCCCAGCACCAAGCAGATCGATGCGCTTCGGGACGATATCCTTGCGCGGCGCGGCCTGCCTGCGGGCATCATCGGCATTGGCGGCGGCACCGTGATGGACATCGCCAAGGCCACCGCGCTGATGTTCACCAATGAAGGCAGTAGCGTACAGTACCAAGGCTTGAACCTGATCAAGAAGCCCGGCATCTACCATTGCGGCGTGCCCACCATCAGCGGCACGGGCGCGGAGGTGAGCATGACGGCGGTGTTGACCGGACCGGTGAAGAAGCTGGGCCTGAAATGCGATTGGACCGTACTGGACCAGATCGTTCTGGACCCGGACCTGATCGCCACGGTGCCGCAGGACCAATGGTTCTACACGGGCATGGACACCTACATCCACAGCGTCGAGGCGATCACGGGCACCAAGAAGAACACCTTCGCGGAGGCGTACAGTGAGAAGGCATTGGAGCTGTGCCGCGAGGTCTTCCTCAAGCGCGACCGCACAGATCCGAAGAGCGACGAATTCCTGATGGTGGCCAGCTACATGGGCGGCTTGAGCCTAACCTATAGCGAGGTGGGCGTCTGCCATGCGCTGAGCTATGGGTTGGGCAAGGTGCTGGAGATCCACCACTGCTTGGCCAACTGCATCGCCTTCGACAAACTGGAGGATGTTTATGGCGACAACGTGCAGGAGTTCAAGCAGATGGTGAAGCACAATAACATCCACATTCCGCAGGACCTTGCCAAGGGCTGGAGCGAAGAAACGATCGACGCGATGGCCGAGGTGGCCTACAACCTGCCGCACATGTGGGACCATGCCTTCGGACCGGAATGGGAGCAGGTGCTGGACCGCGAGCGGATCAAGGGCTGGTACCGGAGGATGTGAGCCGGCCCACATGGTCGGAGCCTGTTCTACATTGGCCTTTCCTTTTACAAATTCTTTACCGCGCATGCGCCATTTCCTCTTCCTCTTCCTCCTCCTTCTTTCAACGAAGTCGCAAGCCCAGCGCACCATCGGCCTTACGCAGCACGACGCTGACCTTCCGGGGTATGTCCTGTTCTCCCCGATGCCGAACAACACCACCTACCTCATCGATGGATGCGGGAGGGAAGTGCATCAATGGGTCAGCACGCACACACCCGGTCTAAGTGCCCAACTGCAACCGGACGGTACCTTACTGCGGACAGGAAGCACGAACAATCCCGATTTTCATGGCGGCGGGAATGGTGGCATAATTGAGCGCTACGGTTGGACCGGGGACCTGATCTGGAGCTTTCCGATCTCCTCCGACAGCCTGTGCCAGCATCATGATTTCATTGTTCTGCCGAACGGGAACATCCTCACCGTCGCTTGGGAGGTGCACACGGCACTGGATGCCTTTGCACTCGGCTTGGACACCGCTTACACGACCAACAAGATCTGGAGCGAACGGCTCATTGAACTGCATCCCACAGGATCTGACCAAGCGGACGTGGTCTGGGTTTGGCGCGCATGGGACCATCTGGTCCAGCGCTTCGATCCCGATCTGCCCAACTTCGGGGCACCTTCCGATCGCCCCCGGCGGATCGATATCAACTACAGGGACGGTGGGCCGTTCTTGACGGACTGGCTCCATATCAATTCCGTCTCCTACAATGCCGATCGCGATGAGGTGATGGTGAGCGTCCACAATTTCAATGAGGTCTGGGTGATCGACCACAGCACCACCACGGCGGAGGCTGCGGGCAGTACGGGCGGCGCCAGCGGCCATGGAGGCGACCTGCTATACCGATGGGGCAACCCGATGGCCTATGGGACCGGGTCGGTGGCCGACCGCAAATTTCATCACCAGCACCATGCTACCTGGCTGCCGCCGGGCCATCCCGACGCGGGAAAGATGATGGTGTTCAACAATCTGAACGCAGGTGCCGAGGGCAACTACTCCAGCGTTGTGATCTTCGATCCGCCGCTGGACACAGCGGGCCATTATGTGCTGGAGAACGGTGTTGCATACGGACCCGGCTCCGCATTCTGGACATGGACGGCACCTGTCCCCACGGACTTTTATGGCCAGGGGCTCGGTGGTGCATTTCCGGTGGGCGATGGATTCCTGTTCACCGTCGGCCCGTCCGGTCAGTTCATTGGGATCGATGGCAATGGCGTACAGGTCTGGAGATATGTGGACCCTGTGACGATCTCCGGGCCCGACCAACAGGGGAGCAGCAATATGACCAACTCTGTTTTTCGCTGTGAGCACTACGCGGAGGATTTCCCCGGGTTCGCCGGCCACGACCTGACACCGGGCGATGAGATCGAGCTGGACCCGCTGCCCTCCCTGTGCTTGACCTCCGGGGTAAATGAGGCCCCAAGTGAGCCGCTGTCCGTCCATCCCAATCCCGCGAAGGACCGGTTGGTCATCACTTCATCTGTTCTACCATCCAGCATACAGCTCATGGATGCGAGCGGAAGAAATGTCGCCCTTCGGTTTACGGTCCAAGGTCCAAATGTTGTGTGCGACCTATCCGGCATCGCACCTGGTGTCTATACGTTGGTGCTCGTAGGAAAGGACACCGGGACCAGGTACAGTTCACGTTTGGTCCTTGAACCCTGAGAGCGGCCCCGCCTATCGGCCCGCGACCACGAACCAGGCCGTGCGTTGTCCTTGGCTACTGATAAGCCTCGCGCAATAGAGGCCGGGCTGCGCATTGGACACGTCGATCTCCGCATTGCCGGTGATGGTGGCCGGCACGCCAGACAGGGGCCGACCAAGAGCGTCATAGACGTGCAATTCCGTAAGGCCCGGAATATCATCTTCGATGGTGGCCGTGTAGGCGGCCGGGTTCGGATGGATGGAAAACGTACCGCTTTGTGGCATGGAAACACTTGTTGCGATACCGCAATCACTGAGGAACCAAGAGCACGCGGTGCTGTCCGTGCTGAAAAAGTCCAACATCTTTCCGGCCACCTTGGCCCTGCCGATGGTGGAAGGATGAGTACCGTCATTCGCAAAGTCGTCCGGACAGATCCACGTGAGACCATCGCTCCGCGGGGTGGTGCCGTCCGCCCAGAGATAAGGTCCCCAGGAGATCCAAGGCGCGTTCGCACCGGCCCCGGAATACTGCAAGAGCGGGTCACCGTTCACCTGGTCGGCGATCAGTTGCTTCATCGTCCATCCGCTGCGGTAGGCATAGGGTTCCGGGTTCTGGCCCGTTGTCGCATAACCCGCATAGATCCGGCTGGCCACATAACAGAGATGGGCATTTGGAAATCGGGTGTGGAATTCGTGCATGATGCGCTTGCATTGCACCAGCATCGTATCCGCATACTCCTGCACCGGCGTGTTGCCCGCTATGTTGGCGTCCTTGAACCAGATCGCCTGCACCTGCTCCGCCGTTACCCCGGCGCTGGACAACCTATCGGCCACCGTGTTCCAATAGGGAGCATAAGATTGATCGTCCGTAGTAGACAGGATCGTACAGGTCTGCCCACCGAGAGCACCGTCGACCAATACCAAGTGCGGGTCCAGGTCCGGGAGCGCCGTGGCCAAGGGAATGAACGCCTGCGTTTCCATGGTCGCATTGCTGAAACCGATGCTCAGCCATGCCACTTTACCGTTCACGGGATCAGGCATGCCCGAAGCATCCAATGGCTGTACCTGCGCCGCGAAAGCCAACCCGGCGGCCTGATGCGCCGGCGGACGGAAATTGGACCCGTTCGCATAGAGCCCGCCGGTCATGCCCAAATAGGTTCCCGTGCCGAGGTCGTTTATCGGGATGTGACCAGTGGAAGTCTGGCTGCAATCTGGCTGGGCGCTGATGCCCGATGCCATGCCCGCTAGAACGAAGAGCAGCAAGGATGAACGCAGCATGACGCGGAGGTTTATCCATCAAAGTTAGCGCGTTGCAGAAACGAAGGTACATGAAGGCCCAGGCAGCTGATCCGCCATGGTCGGAGGCCTCGCTAAAGCATTCTGCGCAGGTAGTTCACCTGTCCCAAGTGGTAGTTGAGATGCCCTTCGAGGTGGAGCATGAAGTAGGCGATGGTCATGTCATCACCGAGGACTTTCAGCGGAAAGGTCTTGTCCAAGTGCTCGTCGGACATGGTTGAAAATGCCTTGGCCAAGGCATCCCGCGTGCTGTCGATCCCGGCCAGAAGCATGGAACGGGGGATGTTTCTTGCCGCAAACTCATGTTCCCGGTCACGCACATAGCCCGAGCCGCCGAGCACTCCGCCGATAAAGTGCTCCAAGTTGCCACAGAGGTGAAGGCAGAGATTACCCGCACTGTTGGTGACCGAACCGGAAACCTCCCAGAGGTCGGCCTCTTTGTTGAATACCTCGATCTCTGTTCTCAGACGCTGCAGGTCGCGGTCGAAAAGGGTGGAGAGATGTTCGATCATCAGGGTGCAAATAACACAAGGGATCCCATCTTTTCCAGCACGGCGCTCCGATCAAATTTCCGGATTGGAGCATCATGGATAACTTTCCGCCCATGCGCCGCATAAGTCTGTTGCTCCTGACCGGGGCTTTCCTGGCCTCCTCCTGCAAAAAGGAGGACCCGATGCTGAAGGCAACGCTCCATGCCAAATGCAGGGAGTGCGTGGTGAGCTATGCCTCCGGCGTGTCCCAATCCAAGAAGGACACCCTGCTCGGCGTGGTGGACCAAGGCAGCGGCGATACCATCGCGGAGGAGCGCCAATGGACGCTGCAGCTGAAGGACGGGGACAATATTTTCCTTCGGGCCTGCCACCTGGATTCGGCCATGAACGCCGGAGCATTGCAAGTGTGGATCGATGGTGATGTGCGACCGGATCAAGCACAGACGGACGGTACGCAAGGATGCGCGGAGATCAACCATACGGCGCATGCACAGTGACCTCCACCGGAGCCGCAGGTGGTAGTTACCCGGCCATGGGCTGTATGTCTGAACGCCTCCGCGCGTAGGTTTACCGCGTGCAAGCCTTGGCCCGCGCATTCCGGTTCTACATCGGCTCTTTCAGCGGTTTCCGCAGAGAGGTTTGGATCCTCGCGGCCGTCACCTTCGTGAACCGGGCGGGTACCATGGTGGTGCCCTTTCTTTCGTTGTACCTCACACATAGCATGGGCTTTTCCCTGCCCCAGGTGGGTTGGGTGATGAGCAGTTTCGGGCTTGGCTCGGTGGTGGGCTCTTGGTTAGGCGGTAAGCTGAGTGACAGGTTCGGCTTCTATGAGGTGATGGTCGGCGCCCTGCTCACCTCCGGCATGGCCTTCATCGGGTTGCAGTTCGTGCGGGGCTTCTGGCCGTTCTGTGCGAGCGTCTTCGTGCTGATGCTCCTGTCGGACGGCTTTCGTCCCGCCTTGTTCGTGGCCATCCGGGGCTATTCCAAGCCGGAGAACCGCACCCGGGCGGTCACGCTCTTGCGCTTAGCGATCAACCTCGGCTTCAGTTTGGGCCCGGCCATCGGGGGCCTGATCATCACGCACGTGAGCTATGAAGGGTTGTTCTGGGTGGACGGGATCAGCTGTTTCGCGGCAGCCGGCCTCATGCTCGTGGCCCTTGTGCCCAAGCGCTCCACGGCGGAAGAGAAGGCCCAGGCGGCGTTGGCAAAAGGCTCACCCTATCGGGACCGGCCCTATCTCTTCCTCTTGTTCAGCAGCATCCTTATCACCATCCCGTTCCTCCAATACTTCAGCACCGTCCCCGTGTTCTACAGCGAGGTACACCGGTTGAGCGAGTTCTCCATCGGCCTGTTGCTCGGCGCGAACGGGCTGTTGATCTTCCTCTTGGAAATGCCCTTGATCAAATACTGCGAGATCAAGGGCTTCAGCCGGTTTTCCGTCCTGCGTTTCAGCGTGCTGCTCTTCGCGCTCAGCTTCGTGGTGCTCAACCTCTTCCCGGTCCACGCCTTCCTCTGGGCGGGCATTGTGCTGATGACGATGGGGAGATGCTCAACTTCCCCTTCATGAACCGCTTGGCCTTGGACCGCTCGGACCGTGGCCAACCGGGGGCCTACATGGCGCTCTTCACCATTTCGTGGAGCGTGGCGCACATCTTCGGGCATACGCTGGGGTTGAACCTCATTGCCCACTTCGGATTCACGATAACATGGTGGTGCTTCACTTGTATGCTTGCGATCGGTGCGGGCATGCTTTACCTGGTGGAACGGAACATGGCGCGGGAGCACGCCGGAACGCAAAAAGCTTGATGGGGCCAAAGAACCCATGCAACGCGCTCCGACAGAGGAACTGCTGAGGCTAAGGCGTCCGGTCCCGCTTCACCACCCGCACGCGGGCCAGCACATCCGTGTAATGCGGTTCTGCGATCCTCGCATCGCGCATCGGCATCAGAGCGCTCCAGACCGAGTCCTTCCCGCTCGGCGTGGCCGCTATTGGCAGGTCGTACAGCGCCAGCCATGTGCTCTCGTCGATGTTGAATGACAGGATGCGGGAAGCGGAAGTGCTGTTGAGACCGGCATGCCCGGTCACGATCAGTTTGCCGTTCTCCGTGCGGTTAAGCGCCGTGTCGATGCTCGCGAAAGAGTTATCCCTCGGCCCGGCGTATAGGCTCATCCGCATCGGGTCCAATTCATCCGGAATTGCGGGAACGCGTTCCATGGGGATGTACACCTCCACCTGCAAGACCAAGGGTGATCCACCTTCCTCCGGCGTGATCGGTGCTTGCAGCATGAAAAAGCCCGCAATGGCGAAGATGACGATCATCGCTATTCCCACCGATGCCCCGGAAGCTTTCCAGAACTGCGCCCATTCCGTTGCGTGCATCAGGTAGGTACCCAACAGCCCGAGCAACAGACCCGCGACGAACGCCACGGGAGCCAGGAAGAAAAAGATGGCCATGCTCCGGCCCCCGTCCTGGTCGTTGACGCCGTTAGCCTGTGCCACATACGTGGCTACTGGGATGGCAACGATCGCCGTGACCACGGCGGTGAGCAGCGCGACAACAATAGCGATCTTCCAAGCCATGGCGGGGATATTATTCCGCCAAACTACTTCACCACGGAGTGTTGTGATCCCACCGGTTGCAGTCCTTCTGTTTATTGCGTTGGGGGTGCTCCTGCGTCCACCGTCCAGATCTCACTTCTACCCGCCGCGACCAGCACGATACCGACTAACGCGGCGATCCCGCCCACGATGAAGTAAGGGGAGAAGGCACTGTCCTTTTTACCGATATCGAACTCGGACTTGCCCAGATCAATGGAGGTCCGGCCTTTGTCCTTTCCGTTCAGGCCATGGATGATCACTCCACCCGCTTCAGGTTGAAATCGAAACGCATTTCGCCATCCTGCCCTGGTCCGGAGATAGAAGCATTGAGCGCGTCGCCGTTCACCGTGTAGCTGATGCGTTGCGGAAAATCATGCTCCGTGT
Organism: Flavobacteriales bacterium; assembly: GCA_016700415.1. Taxonomy (NCBI): domain Bacteria; kingdom Pseudomonadati; phylum Bacteroidota; class Flavobacteriia; order Flavobacteriales; species Flavobacteriales bacterium. The sequence goes on along the minus strand of CP065018.1, from coordinate 795,270 downwards.
TCTCGAAGGTCCATGTGCTGTCATTGGCAGTGATGCGCACGAAGGCGATCACCGGCCCTTCACCTGCTGCCACCAAGTAGAGCCATTGTCCCGCGAATTCCATGATACGTGTGGTCTCCTTCATCGCCACCGTATCGCCTCCATAAGAGGTTGCGCTTCCATCGCACACGCCATTGGCACAGGTCCATTGCTCCACGTAGCGGTTGCCGTTCACAGTGCCTTCCCACGTGCCATGCAAGGGGAGAAGCGGATCGTTGACCTGTGCCATGAGCGTCCCCACGGTCAGAAGTGTTGCTGAAAGGAAGATTTTTCTGATCATGGTTCTTAGGGCTTTCGCTCACAGCCGTTCCAACGTCTCCAACAGGAACCCCCAGTACTTCTGCACTGAGCTGATCTGCACGCGCTCATCCGGCGAGTGCGGGCCCCGGATGGTTGGTCCGAAGGAGATCATCTCCATCTTCGGTCGGATGGTGCCGTGGCCCGTATTCGAGTTCAACGCGACCTATCCAACTAAACATCTTCAACCAATTCGATTCCATGATTCGGCGTTATCCCTACTTTGGTTGGATCAACACGATGGTCATGCTAAAAATAGTCCGCTCCCTGCGAATGATGCCTTTTTTCCTTATCGGCCCGATGGCAATTGCCCAGCCAGGTGCATTGGACACGGCATTTCACGGCAACGGTATTAGCATCCAAAACTATGGATCCGGCGAAAGTGCGGTACGGTGCATGACGCTTCAACCGGATGGAAAGATAGTCGCGGTCAGCTCGGCATTCGATGTGGATAATTGGCGTTCCTATGTGCTGCGCTTTACTCCCGCTGGCAACCTTGACACCGGTTTCGGTGAGCAAGGCATCGTTACCTCTACGCTGGATACGATCACTTTTACAGGGGTAGCCCTTCAATCCGATGGTCGTATCGTGGTGGCAGGCACCCAAGGACAAAATATGCAGATGGGGGCCGCACAGATCCTGATGCGCTTCATGCCCGATGGCGCGGTGGACAGCACCTTCGGGATGAACGGTGTAGTGATCAGGAACCTGTTCCCAAAACCATGCAGTACGACCTGCCTTGTGATCCAACCTGATGGCAAGATCATTACGGGTGGGCGGGCACGTTTTGGAAGCTACTATTATCATGAGGGCCTGATCACGAGGTACAATACCGATGGAGGGTTGGACAGCACATTTGGCAGCAATGGATGCGTGGAGGTATATCCGGGCGGATCGGGTGGTGTCGTTGACGCCATTACGCTACAACCCGATGGCAAGATCGTGGCGGCCGGGTCCCATTTTGGTACTTGGGGAAGATTCCTTGTGCTAAGGCTCTTGGGAAATGGTGCCTTGGATCCTTCCTTCGGCACTGGTGGAATCAGGGAAGAAGGCCAAACAGACCAGGATGCTTTCGCCAATTCCGTAATAGTGATGGGGGATGGGGATATATTGGTAGGAGGGCAATTTGGATTTCCACTTAGCCGGTTCGCCCTGGTCCGCTTTGACCCTAACGGTTCACTCGATCAGACATGGGGCGGCAGCGGCAAGGTAACCACGGCCTTCAGTGGCTATTCCTCGTGGATCAGGCGCCTTGGGGAGGACCCGGATGGAAAGATCATCGCCGTGGGGAATCTTCTTGATTACCAACCGACGGATGTGGGAGTTGCGATATCGCGCTATCTCCCGACAGGGGTGTTGGATACCCAGTTCGGCACATATGGTAAGGTCGCCATGTCCATCAACCAACAGGAACGCACTGCGGTGTACTCGATGAATATCCAGGATGATGGGAAAGTCCTTGTTTGCGGGATGGCGGGCACCTCAGCCACCGGCCCCCGGGAGGCCCTGGTGATGAGGTTCATGCGCGGATCCTATACCGGCATTCCGGATATTGAACAAGACTTGAGCGAAGCATCGTGGTATCGGAATGCGGATGGATCGCTATCGGTCTCCTATTCATTGGATAGGCCTGGCAGCGTGCAATTGGATCTGTACGACACACAAGGGCGATCGATCTTCACGGTCGAAGATCCGCAGCATGCAGCCGGCCATAGACACGTTGTGCTGGACAAAGTCCCGAAAAGCATAGGCCTTTATGTGCTCACGTTGACGACCAGATCCGGCGAACGACACACTCTTCTATTGGAGTGATAAGGCGATTCCTTCGTCTTTTGTTCTTCTCGCTCGGGAGAAAATATTATTATCCAAAGCCCAAAAGCTGTAGATCACCCGTTGCTTGATCCGCTCCTTCAGATCCGCTCCAACGTCTCCAACAGGAAACCCCAGTACTTCTGCACCGAGCTGATCTGCACCCGCTCATCGGGCGAGTGCGGGCCACGGATGGTTGGGCCGAAGGAGATCATCTCCATCTTCGGATAGTTGGTGCCGAGGATGCCACATTCCAGGCCGGCGTGGCAAGCAAGCACATGCGGCTCGCTCTTGAAACGTTCCCGGTAGATGTCGGCCATCAGCTTCACGATCTTGGCATCGGGGCGGGGCGTCCAGCCGGGGTAGGCACCGGTGAATTCCACCTTGGCATCGATCAGTTCGAAGACGGCCTTGATGCTGTTGGCCTCGTCCATCTTCTCGCTGTCCACCGAGCCGCGGGTAAGGCACATCACGGTCCAGTTGCCGTCCTTCAGTTCGATGCGGGCCACGTTGTTGCTGGTCTGCACCAGGTCCTCCACATCGGGGCTCAAGCGGTAGATGCCGCCCGGGCAGGCCTGCACCGCGCGCAGAAAACGGCCTTGGTCGGCGGTGGCCATCACCTTGCCGTTCAGGTCCGCCGGTGCCATCCCGATCTTCAGTTCCGGATCGGTGGTGCCATACTCCGACTTCAATGTGTCGCGGAGTTTCTCGAAATCCTTGGTGAAGGCATCCACCTTGTCCGTAGGCACGCCGATGCTGGCGACACTTTCGCGCGGGATCGCGTTCCGAAGGCTGCCGCCCTCGATGGTGGAGACGCGGATGCCGTGCCCCTCGTTCTCGAGCAGGATCCGGTTCATCAGCTTGTTCGCGTTGCCCCGTCCGATGTGGATCTCCGTGCCGGAATGCCCGCCGGTCAAGCCTTCTATTTTTAGGCGATAGCCTTTAATGCCTTTCGGAGCGGCTTCACCGGCGTAGGTGCCCGTAGCGGTCACGTCCACGCCACCGGCACAACCGATGGTGAGCTCATTGTCCTCCTCGGTGTCCAAATTCAGCAGGATGTGCGCGTCCAGCAATCCGCCCTTCAGCTCGAAAGCGCCGGTCATGCCGGTCTCCTCATCGATGGTGAAGAGCGCCTCCAAGGGCGGGTGGGGAATGTCCTTCGACTCCAAGAGGGCCATGATACTGGCCACGCCGATACCGTTGTCCGCGCCCAGGGTGGTGCCATCGGCCTTCACCCAATCGCCTTCCACCTTCATCTTGATGCCGTCGGTGTCGAAGTTGAACTGCGTGTCGTTGTTCTTCTGATGCACCATGTCCAGGTGGCTCTGCAAGGCCACCGGCGTTTCCTTCTCCTTGCCTTTGGTGCCGGGCTTTTTGATGATCACGTTGCCGGCCTGGTCCACCTGCGTGGGCAGCCCGAGCTTCTCCCCGAATTCCTTGATGAATTGGATAACACGTTCCTCCTTCTTGCTCGGTCGCGGCACCGCGTTCAGGTCGGCAAAGTGGTTCCAGAGGGCTTTGGGTTCGAGGGCGCGGATGGCTTCGTTCATGGGGGACGGATGGTTTTGACTTATACGGATCTGGATCCTGGATCGGTGAAGTTAGGATCCCGTGGATCTTGGCCTCGCGACCGGTTTTATCAGTGACCAAAGAAATTGAAGACAGCTGGCCGCGCACCACTTCTTCACGATCGTTAAGTGCACGGCATCAGCCGCCCACAATAACGGGTAGGGCCGCGCATGGGATCATGCAAGAAAACATCCAATAAGGATCGACGTTAACTTAGCATCACGGACCATGTCCACATCCTACTATGAAGACCATCCCGCTCACCCGCCCCGGAGTATTTGTTCCGATCCTGATGTCCATGATCGCCATTGCCATGGTGGCGGGCCATGCGCTGATCTATGGCACCACCTCCGAGGCGGATGAAGGCACTGCCGCGCACATCTTCCAGTTGCTGATCATATTGCAAATCCCCATCATCGTACTTTTTGCGGTGAAATGGCTCCCGAAAGAGCCACGGGCAGCGGCCTGGTCACTGCTGGTGCAGATCGCGTTGATCGCGATCGCTTGCGCAGTGGTGTACGGGTTGACCTGAGCACTTGATGCTGGATCCAGGACATGGTCTTCGGCCCGCCTAAGCCGCGTGGATCCAGAATTCGGCCGGACCGGGGGGCCGTACGGACTGCCCGGCCCATGCCGTCCTTTGACAATGGCCCGGATATCCCGGCTTTTTCATACCGGACGGGTGTCAGGCAGCGAATTACGGATCACGCACGTCCCATCACCATGAAGCATCATTTTCGCACGCTTGTTATTCTCGCTTTCTTTCCGGTCTTGGCGCAAGGCCAGACGTTGGACTGGTTCACCCCACTGGACATGGACGTTCCGAACAATGCGGTCTTCACGAGCCTTTCGTTGGCGGTTGACGACCAAGGACAAGCGGCGGTGTTCGGCCCGGCGGGCGACATCACCTTTTGGAGCAGTCAGATATTGGGAGATCTGTCCTGGCAGGTTTTTGATGCGGATGGCCAGCCGCTTGTGAGCGTGGTCTTCCCCGCGGTCGCCGGGGCTGCGGACATGGTCGCAGATGACGGGTCCTTCTATGTCATCGGTCCATACTTGGACAGTTTGCGCTTCCCCGGTCATGCCCTGCTCAGCACGGTGGGACAGGTTGAGTCCATCGGGCATTTCGTATGCCGCATGGAACTGGACGGCACGGTGACCTGGGTGAAGGACGCGGCCGAGTTGGGGCTGAGCAGTGTGCAGGCCTTGGCGGTGGGTGCCGACGGCGTCTTGTACATCGCCGCATGGGATTTCCAGAACTCGGTGGTGGCCCAAGTGGATGCGGACGGGAATCCACTGGGAACTTGGCCATTGGACGGTGTCGGCCTGCTCTCTGATATTGCTGTGAACGCATCCGGATCGGTGGCCATCGCGGGTTCCTGTCTGGACCAGAGCGCGGACCTCAACGGCATGACGATCAGCAATCCCTTTCCGGACTACACCCTTCTTCTGGCCACCTTCACGGCCGAGGGCACGTTGGAAAACCACCTGATCGTGCATGACATCACCTGCCCGAGGCCCAGCGTGGAACTGGACAATGCCGGCAACGCCTACTTCAGCGCGGATGCCAGCATTCCTGCGGAAGTTGGATCTTTCACCGTCACGGATCCCGCTTGGGTCTATGGCGAGTTCCTGGTGCAAATGGACACCGCCGGAACGGTCACCTGGCTGAATGAGCCGGTCCCCGGCAATACCTTGGGGGATGCGTCACGTGCCTACGGGCGGGAGCTGGTGCTGCACCCGGACGGTGGCGTATGGCAAGGTGGCTTTTCACGCGGAAACCTCAGCTGGGGCAATGAGGTGTACACCAATGCCGCCATCCCGGGGCAGGAATTGTATTTCCGTCGTGTGGACGCGGCCGGACGAACTCAGCAAATGGTGACCGGTGATGAGAGTAACCACGCACAGGCCGTGCAGAGCATAGCCACGTTCGGGAACGATGCGGTCTATATGCTGGGCTTCGCGTACGACACCTTGCACCTAGGCGGCATCGAATTCCCGGCGCAGGGCTACCATCTCTTTCTCACGCGCTGGCAGGATGTGGGCACGGGAGTAGTGGATGCATCAGCGACCGGGCAACTCTCCGTTTATCCCAACCCGGCCAAGGATCACATCACCTTGGACCTCTCCGCATTCAGTGGCGCAGTGGACATTGTACTGCTGGACGCCTTGGGCCGGACCGTGCGTAGTCAACAGGATGCCACTACCGGGCTGCGCGGCGTGGATGTATCCGCCGTGCCTCAAGGTGCCTACATGATCCGCGTCCAGGCCGGTAACCAGATGCTGAACTGTCGCTTTGTAAAGGAGTGAACGCACGCATCGACCAACGACTGTAGGTGGGATCACGTTACTTCGTTCCATGAGCAAGCCCTTCCATTCCGGTCCGATGGGCCGGGTCCCGAGCCTCATTGCAGCCTTCCTGCTGGTGGGCGCAGCAAGTGCGCAGGTGCTTCCGGCCTACGCCCTCTTCAATGCGAACGGCAAAAAGATCTCACACAAAAAATTCCTGCGCACGGTGTCCGATGCCGACGTGGTGCTCTTCGGCGAACAGCACAACAACCCGATCGCGCATTGGCTGGAGCTGGTGGTTGCACAGGAGCTTGCTGCGCGCGGCCCGCTGGTGATGGGCGCCGAGATGATCGAGGCCGACGACCAGACCGTGCTGGACCGCTACCTGCGCGGGGAGATCGACCAGGCCGCCTTCGATACGCTCGCATGCCTGTGGCCGAACCACGCCACGGACTACGCCGCATTGGTGGACCTGGCCAAGGAGAAGAACTTGCCGTTCATCGCCACCAATGTGCCGCGGCGATATGCCCGTGCGGTGAGCAGGGGTGGCTTCGAGGCCCTGGACACCGTGCCGCCAGCGGAACGCGCTTGGATGGCGTCTTTGCCGATACCCTTCGATCCCAACTTGCCCGGATATATGAAGATGCTGACGATGCTGGGCGACCACGGCACCCCGGACGTGGTGAAGGCCCAGGCCCTGAAGGATGCCACCATGGCGTACTTCATCGCGCAAAACGCGAAGAAGGGATCACGTTTCCTGAACTTCAACGGATCCTTTCATTCGGACTTCCATGAAGGCATCGCTTGGTACTTGAAGCAGGCGCACCCGGAATGGAAGGTGATGACCATCGCCACGGTGATCCCGGAGCAATTGGACCGCCTTGATGCCGAATTCCGTGGCCAAGCGGACATCATCCTGTGTGTGGACGAGGATATTCCCGGATCGGATTGAAGGGGGGCGTTCCTACGCGTAGCGATAAGGCTCCCCGTTGATCGCCAGTTGCTTTACGTTCTCTGCCACCCGCCCCATGTAAGTCTTCCAGAACGTATGCGCGAAGAGCCAGTTCAAAGGCTGAAGCAGCGCGACGTCCGAATGCAGCGTGTAGCTGTAGTCCACCTGGATGCTGTCCGGTCCTAGCTCCGTGGTCCTCCACGTACCTACGAACTTGGAGAAGCCCAGCATCCACGTCTGGAACTGGTTCACCTCGATCGTCCAGTAGACGTTCTCCACGCGTTCAAGCACGTTGTCCACGGATGCGAAGCCGCCCTTTTGGGTAGGAGAGGGGGCCACGAAAACCTTCTTGCTGGAACCCGGTGTTCCCCAGTATCCGTCGTCCGTGCAATGCGTCACCCGGGGCATGATGCCATAGCCGGTGTGGACTTTGGAGACATCACAAAGCATCGGGGTCTTGAACGCCCGTTCCAACGAACAGGGGAAGATCGTGCGAACGGACACGGTGGTTGTCATATGCGTTCGAGTGGGACCTCTGATTCAAGAGCGCCGAAGGTAGGTTCACATACCTGTAGGCTTCTTGTGATCACTGCGACGAGTTGAGAAAGTAGCCCTACGCCCCGTACTTCACCACCATCGTCAGCTGCCCTGCGTGGTAGGCCGTGTGCGTTGTGATGCGCCCCAGCGCTTCCGCCTTGGTCTTCTTCCCGAACTCCTTCGTTTCGATCTCCACGTCCCAGTCGGCATCGGTCTGTGCAACGATCGCGCGTTCCAGCACTTCGGCGCTTTCCCGCGCGTAGGCGGTCAATGCGGCTAAGTCGGTCCATTCACCGGTGTCATGCCCCTTGGCCACGGTGCTGGCATGCACCTGCACATCTTTCAAGCCGAACACGTTCTTCGCAAAGAGCAGTTCCACGTCGCCGATGTGGCGCAGCAGGAAACCGGCGCTGTTGGGTCCGGGCGCGAGCTTCTTCGGCAGGTCGGCTTCGGTGAGCTTGGGCAGCTGGTTGGTGAGGCGGGTGCGGCCTTCTTTCCAGAGGGCGAGGAGGGAGGTGGTGCGTGGATCCATTCGTGTTGTTGTTTACCAGAGACCAGCGAAGATCCCGATGTAATAAAGTCCGGTGATCAAGAAGGCCAAACCCGCCAAAACACGCATCACCTTCTCGACTCGGGTCACCATGTTGAAGACGCGACTGAGCTGGTTGGCGCTATAGGCCATCACGCCGGCGAAGAGCAGCACGGGCAGGCCGGTGCCAATGGCGAAGATCACCGGCAAGTGCAAGCCACCGTTGGGAGCGAGCGTCATGGGGATCAACGAGCCGAAGAAGAGCGCCCCGCTGTATGGGCAGAAGGCCAGGGCGAAGAGCATCCCCAGCACCAACGCACCGAGATGTCCCTTGTTCTTGAAGCGCTCCGTGAGCTTGTTGAGGAAACCACCGCCGGTGCCGCTGCCGATCTTGATCACGTTGAGCAGCACCAGGCCGAGCAGCACGAGGATGGGACCGAGGAAGAGCTCGCCCTTGCTTTGGAAGAAACGCGCCACGTGGAACTTGCTGGCGCCCCAATAAAGTACAGCACCAAGCACCGTGTAGCTGAATGCACGACCCAGCGTGTACAGGAGACCGCTCACGAGTGCTGCTCGCGGATACTTCAGCTCGCGTGCGATGTAGGCCGTGGCGCTGATGTTGGTGGCCAACGGACATGGGCTCACTGCGGTAAGCAGTCCCAAAGCGAAGGCCGCCAAGGCGGGCGTCTCCCGCGCCGTGGCGATGTCGCGCAACCAGTCCATCAGCGCTTTGAGCGCAGTTTCTGTGTCAGCTCAGCCTTGAACGCGACCGCATCGTTGGCTTTCATGAAGGCCCATTCGGTGAGGTCGACCTTCTCGTCGGTGCCGTTCTTATGTACATCCAGGAAGAGAGCTGTGCCATACGCGCCAAACTCCTCGGCCATCTTCGCGTTCGCCTTTTCTTCCACGTTCACCAAGCGGAAGGTGATCGTGCCATCCCTCATCTGTGTGGCGAATCCGGTGTTCAGGACCTCCCGGGCCATTGCCTCGATGTTGATGCATGTTTCGCAGCGGTGCTCGCTGTGGAATTCGATCACATCGATCCGTGTGGCAACAGCGGAGGACGTTGAGGTCGTGGGTTGCTGCGCATTGCTCGAACATGCTGTGAAGAGCAAGCCGAGTGTGAGCGCTGAAAGGTGGAGCAGGTGTTTCATGGTCTTTGGGTTGATGATGCGCAGCGGGGCGCGTTCTTGTTGAGGATGTCGGTCTTGGTGAAGGTGGGTCCGCTGGCTGCGGGCCATGTGAATGCAGGGATCTCGGAGATGATGAAGGCTTCCTTCGGATCCATTGCGAGCAAGTCCTTTCCGAAATGCTCCTCGATGGCTTGCAACGAATCCAATCCGCACGGCGAGAGCAGTTGTTGCACGGCGAGGCGACCGAGACTGTCCACGCGCTCCGGCTTCACTCCGGGACGCAACGCCACGGAAACGGTCTTTCCATCGCTGATGCGTTGCACGATGTAGAGCGCCGGAATGGTGTCGCTCACCTGGAAGGTGCCGAACTGGGCACGGGCGCCGGTGAGCATCACGGCCACATCGGTGAGGCAGGGCGAGGAGCGACTGATGATGCGCAGGTCGGTGCGATCGATAGGAGCCGAGGGGTACAGCGTGTGCAGCGCTTCGCCCAAACCCACCGCGCCCACCACGAGCCCATCGCACCAATGCCCATGGAAGGTCACCAGATCATCGAAGCTTACGGCCTGCTCGTTGCCGAGACGTCCTTTGCTGAAGTCCGTGTCGACCACGCGCCACTCCATAGCAGCATTCGCTACGGGCGCATCCGCAACAGGTTCTGTGGAACACGCAGAAAACAGCAATGCTATGACGAGTGCGCGGATCACAGGATCAAGTTGAAGAGGTAGCCGGAAACGATGATGAGGAAGGTGATCGTGCCGAAGAAGATGGCGATGAGTTTCCACGACATCACCTTCTTGAGCAAGGTGCCTTCGGGGAGTGAAAGGCCCACCACGGCCATCATGAACGCGATGGCGGTGCCGAGCGGAACGCCTTTCTGCACCATCACCTGAATGATGGGCAACACCCCGGCCGCATTGGAATACATCGGCACGCCCAGGATCACCGCGATCGGGACCGCGAACGGATTCCCCTTGCTGATGTATTGCTCGAAGAAACCCGTGGGGATGAACCCGTGCATGGCCGCTCCGATCCCGATACCGATGAGCACATACAGCACCACGCTCTTCACGATGCCGAAGGCTTCCCGCGTGATCTCCGGCAGGCGTTGCGAGAAGGTGCGCCGTCCTTCGCTGAAGGCCTCTTCCTCCTGCGCTTGGTGCATCACGCCTTGTGTCCAGTCGCTCAGCAGCGGTTCCAGCTTCAAGCGGCCGAGGACGTAGCCGCCGAGCGTGCCGAGCAAGATGCCGCTGGCCACGTAGATCAAGGTGGTCTTCAGCCCGAACATGCCGATGAACATGGCGATGGCCACTTCGTTCACCAACGGAGAGGTGATGAGGAAGGCGAAGGTGACGCCCAGCGGGATGCCGCCTTTTACGAAGCCGATGAACAGGGGTACGGAGCTGCACGAGCAGAACGGTGTGATCGCTCCAAAGGTGGAAGCCATCAGGTATTCCGCCCCATAGAGCTTGTTGCGCGAGAGGAAGGCGCGGATGCGGTCGATCGGGAAGTAGCTGTTCACGATGCCCATCAGGAAGGTGATCAGGAACAGCAGCAGCAGGATCTTGATCGAATCGTAGAAGAAGAAGTGCAGCGCATGTCCCCAGCGGCTCTCCGACGAAAGCCCGATGGTGTCGTACACCAGCAGCGCAATAAGTTGGTCGAGCCAGTCGAACATGATCAGCGCAGCATGGCCGCGATCTCGTCCACGCTGGGCACGCGGCCCTTGATCATCACCACTTCATCCAGCACCAGCGCGGGCGTGGTGAGGATGTTGTACTTCATCATCTCCTGGATGTCCTCCACCTTGATCACTTGGGCATCCGCACCGGTGGTGCGTACGGCTTCTTCCGCAGCGGCGATGGTGGACTTGCATTTGGCACATCCGGTGCCGAGTACTTTGATGGTCTTCATGGGTTCGTTGGTCTATCGGAGCAGGTCGCGGAAATGCTTCTGCACATGCTTCCAGTTCTCCTTGTTAATGCAGTACTTGATCTTCGGGGGAAGGATCTCGCCTTGGATGAGGCCGGCCTCCTTCAGCGCTTTTAGGTGCTGGCTGATGGTACTTTGTGCCATGGGGATCTCCTCGGTGAGGTCGCCGTTATAGCAGCACGAGCGGCTGGCCAGCAACCTGAGGATGCGGATGCGCACCGGATGACCCAGCGCCTTCGCATAGCGGGCGGTCTCCTCCTCTTGCTCGGTGTATTCAATATCAACGGCTGTGCGCAACATCGTTCAGTCCTTTGGTGCAGCGGTCATGTGTCCATCGCAAATGAACGATGGGTCGTGCACATAGGAAGTGACGTTTGTCACCCAGCGATGATCCGGTGTGGATGCAAGCTCCACACGATGCCCGCGCAATTGCACGACTGTCCGATGTGATAGGCAGTACGAGCCGGACGGCGTATTCGTATAGGACCTATGCCAAGGTCTGTTCCTATCCAGTATGCTCATCGCGAGGCCCTTCGCCAGTTCATCGACCAGTTTGGCCCGGTAGCGGACCGGTGAGGAGCCGGTCTTTGATCTCCTACTTCCGCTCGCTGTCCAGATGCGCCATCATCGGCGTAGGATAGCGTTCCCCTGCTGCGGCACCGCTTGGCACCGCCTCTTCGATCAAGGCCAGATCAGCTCCGCTCAACTGGATCTCCAAGGCACCAAGGGCTTCCTTCATCCGGTCACGACGGCGCGCACCGACCAAGGGTACGATATCCTCGCCCCGCGATAGCACCCAAGCAATGGCGATCTGCGCCACGGTGGCGTTGCGCCCTTCCGCCACTTTCCGCAGTGCTTCAACGAGCGCCAGGTTCCGCTGCACGTTCTCTGCGCTGAAGCGCGGCGCATACTTGCGGAAGTCGTCCGGGGCCAGATCGCGATCGGCCGTCCAATGCCCGCTGATCAATCCGCGCGAAAGCACGCCATAGGCCGTGACGCCGATACCCGATTTCCGGCAGAGCGGAAGGATGCTTTCCTCGATGCCACGTGATACCAACGAGTACTCGATCTGCAGATCGCTGATGGGATGCGTGGCTGCGGCACGCCGTATGGTGTCCACGCCAGCTTCCGAAAGCCCGATGTGGCGCACGTACCCTGCCTTTACCATGTCGGCGATCGCTCCCACGGTCTCCTCGATCGGCACATTGGGATCGGTGCGGCCAAGGCGGTAGATGTCCACATGATCGGTACCGAGACGACGTAGCGTATAGGCCAGCGCGTTCTTCACAGCGACGGGTCGGCCATCGATGCCGATCCAATTGCCGGCCGCATCGCGTAATGCGCCGAATTTCACGCTGATCAGGGCTTTCGACCGGTCGCGGCCCTTCAACGCGTCACGGATCAACAGTTCATTGTGGCCCATGCCGTAGTAGTCGCCCGTGTCGATAAGCGTGATGCCCGCATCGAGCGCCGCGTGGATGGTCGCAATGCTCTCGGCGTCGTCGCTGGCTCCGTAGAGATCGCTCATGCCCATGCAGCCCAAACCGATGGCGGAGCTGTGCGGGCCTGTCTTTCCAAGTTGACGTTCTTGCATGGGTCGGTATGTTCGTGGTCGGACCAAAAATAGTACGGGTCCGGAAGCTGGTGTTATCCCGAGGTCACGCCTTCGGCGCCGGCCCCATCACGATCTTGAAGTTGAACATCGGGTTCTGCAGTGCGCCCCACAGCCGCACCCAGATCGGCAACAACTGCTCGGTGCCGCGCGCGGTGGTGACGTCACCAAGGTCGATCATCTCGCTATCCTTCCAACCGAAGGAGCGCAGGATACCGCGCACGTCGTTCTTGGCATCCGGATCGTTGCCGCTAAGGAAGATGCTGTGGTCCTCCGACAGCATGCGCGGTGCGACCATCAGGTAGGCGTTCAGCGTGTTCAGGCTCTTCACCACCTTCAGTTGCGGATAGGCGCGCTGGATCTGTTCGGCCAACGAATCGGTGTTGCACACGAAGAGCGTTGGTGGCATTCCCTTCGAAAAGTCCAACGGGTTTGAGATGTCGAGCAGCACCTTGCCGTTCAGGTTCTTCTCACCAGCGAGCTTCAAGGCGTCCAATGTGCCCATACCGTTCGTTGCGTTCACCAGCAATGCTCCGTGTGCCGCCGCTTCCGCATGGGTGGCAAGCTTCACTGCGGAGTGCTGTGCCAGCCAGTCCTTCAGTGGCGGACGACCGAAGCTGTCCTTGTCGGCACGGGTCAGACTTTGCTGCACGTCGCGGGTGCCCATCACCACCTCGTGGCCCAGGCTTTCGAGTTTCTCGGCGAGCGTCTGTCCGACCACGCCTGTTCCGAATACACCGATCTTCATTGTTGTGTGGGTTGGTTTCCTTTTCTTAGCCGCTGCAAAGATGACCGGCCTGTATACTTTCAACAAGTACTGTCACGAAGGATAGTGCCTGCTATGCGCGCCGGTTTCGGCACCGGATAAGGGCGGCGATCCGACCATAAGTTTTCAACACCATGATCATCGACGGCAACGAATACAGGATCCGCATGAACGGGCAGGTCTATCACTGCGCATTGGACGTCACCATGGAGATGGTGGGCGGCAAGTGGAAGACCATCGTGCTATGGTACCTGCGCAAGGACAAGAAGCGCTTCAGCGAACTGCGCAGATCGATCCCGGGCATCACCGAGAAGATGCTCTCTTTGCAATTGCGCCAATTGGAGAAGGACGGCTTCGTGAGCCGGAAAGTGCACGCCGAAGTGCCACCACGTGTGGAATACAGCCTCACGCCGCACGGCCGCACACTGCTGCCGCTGTTGGAGGAGATCGCCAAGTGGGGGCGTATGATGGGCAAGAAGAACGGCACCATCGAGAAGGTGGAACGTCCGGTGAAGAAGAAGGCGGTGAAGCTGAAGGCCGCTCTGGCTTAGTTCACATCGACAAGTACCAACGTAGGCAGCTCGTTGTTGTCCCTGTCGAGGCCTTCTTGCCGGAGGACGAGGAGGGATGCGGTACCGGGTCCATGTTCAGGAGTTGAAGCGTCCCATTCGTTTCAAGGCGAAGTGTACGAGGGCGATGAGCACCGGTACTTCGATCAACGGACCTACCACGGCCGCGAAGGCCTGCCCGGAGTTCAACCCGAACACGGCGATGGCCACGGCGATGCCGAGCTCGAAGTTGTTGCTGCCTGCGGTGAACGCGAGGGTGGTGGTCTCCTTGTAGCTGCCACCGAGCCGCTTCACCAGGAAGAAGGTGCCGAGGAACATGAGCAGGAAGAACAGCGTGAGCGGCAGTGCCACGCGGAATACGTCCAGCGGGATGTCCACGATCATGCGGCCCTTGAGGCTGAACATCACCACAATGGTGAAGAGCAGGGCGATGAGCGTGATGGGCGCGATGGCGGGGATGAAGCGCGTGGTGTACCATTCCTCTCCTTTCCAGCGGACCAGGAAGAAGCGGAGCAGGAAGCCCGTGACGAAGGGGATGCCCAAGTAGATGAGCACGGTGCGCGTGATCTCGCCGATGGTGACGTTCACCGTGTACCCTTCCACGCCGAACAGCGGCGGAAGCACGGTGACATACAGCCACGCGTAGCTGCTGTAGAAGAGGATCTGCAGGATGCTGTTCAGTGCCACCAGTCCGGCCGCGAGTTCGCGGTCGCCTTGCGCCAGGTCGTTCCACACGAGCACCATGGCGATGCACGGCGCGAGGGCGATGAGCATCACACCGGAGAAGTATTCCGGCATGGTGCGCAGGAAGAGCAGGGCAAGGCCGAACATCAGCGCGGGCCCCACGATCCAGCTCATGAACAGGCCGGTGCCCAGCACGCGCGGATGCTTCAGCACGCTGCCGAGCTTGGCGTAGTTCACCTTGGCGAGCGGCGGGATCATCATCAGAATAAGGCCGATGGCGAGCGGGATGTTCGTGGTGCCGCTGGAAGCGTCATTGATGGAAGCCGTGATACCGGGTGCGAAGTAGCCGATGCCCACGCCCAAGGCCATGGCCGCGAAGATCCAGAGCGTAAGGAAGCGGTCCAGGAAGTTCAGGCGCTTCTTCATAGGACGAGAACGTGCCGTTCCACGAAGTCGCGGCAGTAAGCCTTGATCTCCCCGCGCACCTTGCGGAACGCGTTCATCACTTCCTCCTCGGTGCCCGTCACCTTCGCGGGGTCGGTGAAGTTGTGGTGGTGCTTCGCGGCGTGGCTTGGGAAGACCGGGCAGGCCTCGCGGGCATTGTCGCACACCGTGATCACATGGTCGAAGGCGATGTCCGCGTATTCATCAACGTTGGTCGAAGTGTGGTGGCTGATGTCGATGCCGTCCTCCTTCATCACCGCGATGGCGCGCGGGTTCACGCCATGAGTCTCCACGCCGGCGCTGAAGATCTCCGCGCGTTTTCCGGCGAAGTGTTGCAAATAGCCTTGGGCCATTTGGCTGCGGCAACTGTTGCCAGTACAAAGGACGAGGATGCGCATGGATCAACGGCGGGTATTGCTTTTGGCAGGTTTACGAAGAGCGAAAGTGGAACGCATGGCTGTTCGTTGAATTCTATTCATCGCAAAAGTACGATTGATAATCTAAAGCAGGTGTTGCTTGTTACCCGCCGGTGTTCCTTGGCCGGCGGTCGCACCAGTTCCTCGGCGGAACGTTTTGGGCATGGCGTACTTCATTGTGGCGCGGTTCTCAACGTCCGTTCTTACGTGGCATGAACCGTTGCAAGGATGCTTGGCCACATTTAATTTTCGGGCCTCAAGAAAGGCCATGTCGGTCCGCTCGGCATTCTGGTTCACGCTGCTGGCATGCAACGCTGCCCAAGCGCAGCGCACGCTCTTTTTTAACGGACATATCTTCACTTCGGATAGCGTCGGACACTTCGCTACCTTCTTCGTGGTGGAGGGTGGGCGTTTCGTAGAAGTGGGAGAGGGCGCGCCGACCGAAGGACCCACTGCCTTTGGATCGCGCGTGGACCTGGAGGGCGCCACGGTGATACCGGGGATCGTGGACAGCCACATCCATTTCATCGATGGTGCCTTGGGAATGCTTCAAGTCGGATTTTTCGATGTGGCGACCACCGCCTCTTGGAAGGCACGGATGGTGGGAACAAAGGGCGAATTGCTGGACGGCATGTATGTGGGGCGCGATCTGGGTTATCCGCCGTTGCAGGGCATCGAACGGCCGATCGATCTTATGGACGAGGTGTTCCCGACCACCCCGGCTGTCATCTTCCTGAAGAGCGGACATGCGGCCCTCGCCAACTCGGCGGCCATGCGTTCCATGGGTTTCACTCCGGGTACGCGCATCACGGACGGCACCATCGGGACCGACGCCTCCGGCCGGCTCACGGGTTACTTGTTCGAAGCGGCGGCGATGGAAGCGAACAAGGCCGTGAGCGGTCATTTCTCGGCGGCCACGATCCAAGAGGCGATCGGGAAGGCCCAACACAAGGCGCTCTCATATGGGATCACCACCATCGGCGACAACACCTTCAGCCCCTACAACCTCAAGATCTACCAGCAACTGCAGAAGCATGGGCTTCTCCAGATGCGCGTCCGGGCACGCAGCTATGGTCGCATCCCACTGACCGCGGGGCTGATGGCGGGCCTCGGCCAGAAGAAGCTGCGCCTGATCCCCTCCGGGGTGGACCTGGAGCGCGTGCATTACCATGCCATGAAGCATTTCGTGGACATGTCGCTCTCCGTTCCGGATGATGCCGGACAGGCCGTTGAGCCGGGAGGAACGGTCTTTTTGGACGACCGCCAACTGAAGGACATCTTCCTGCTGTACCCCCAGGAGACCCACGCGTTCCATGTGCAGGGTGCGGAGGGCATTGAGCGCCTGTTGGATACAGATGCCAAGTATGGGGGCCGCTTGCGTCCGCACCGGCATGTGGTGGACCATGCGGGCTATGCCTCACCGGAGCAGGTGCAACGCATCCATGATCAAGGGCTTGCCGTCACCATCATCGGCGGGCAGACCTTTGATATGGACGCTTTGATCCGATACTATTCCAGCGTTCATCCGGAAGGTGGCGAGCCCTTTGATCCAAGTCGGCTGCTCGATACACGGACCAAGGTGCGCATGGCGCGTGGCGCGCTCACCAGCGACCTCCCCTACGGCATGGATACGCTCTTCGCGAACTACCCCATGATCGACGGGCTCAATCCATTCCCGGCCATGGCCGTGAACGTGACCGGACGCGCACCGGACGGAACGCCGATAGCGGGGACCGAAGGGAAGACCATCACGGTGGAGGAAGCGGTGCGGGCCTACACGGCGAACGGTGCGTACGTGCTGGGCGAGGACAAGTCCTTCGGGACCATCGCCACCGGGCAGTTGGCCGACTTCGTGGTGTTGGACCGGCCCGTATTCGAAAGGGATGGAATGGGGCTCTACGACACGCAAGTGGTGCGCACGTACAGCGATGGAAAGCTGGTGTTCGATCGCAGCGACACATTGGCCTACAGCGCCCCGGCCCCGGTCCCCATCCGCCCTTCGGACTATGCCGTATCACCGGTGATCGGCTATGACCCGGTGCTGGGGCTCATCCTTGGTGGCGCCTACTTCCGCTTTCCGCTGCGCACGCCGGGCAGCTTCTTCTCCGGTCAGGTGCAGGCCATCCTTAGCGGGCAGGTCAACGTGCTGGTGGACCACACACGCTATGGGCTGTTCAAGCGCACCGATCTCAACGTCGCAGCGTCCTTCTCGGATTATTTCCAATACTACTTCGGCGAGGGTAGCGCCACCAATGCCGACGTGTTTGAGAAGATCTATGCATCGGTCTACCAGCTGCGGCCCAAACTCACTTACGACCTGCACCGGTCGTGGAGCACCAGTCTCTTCGCCGACCTGCGCGGCCGCCACGAGACGCGCGCGGAGGACCGCGATGATGAGCAGCTCAGCGGTCAGGTGTTCCCTGATGAAAACACGCTGGGCTTCGGCGCCTCCGTGCAATTGGACACGCGGGACAACACCTTCAGCACGAAGAAGGGTTTCTTCGGTCAGCTTTCCCTGGAGGACGTTCCCCGGGAGCTGAACGTGGCAGGCGTCGATCGCGGTGCCCTGCTGGTGAACGCGGACCTGCGCTACTTCCGGTACATCCACGATTCGCGCTACGTGCTGGCCGCCCGCCTCAGTGGTGGCTATGCCGATGGCGACCCCAGTTACCTGTTCCGTTACGCATTGGGCGGCACCAATACCCTGCGCGGCTTTTACAGCAACCGCTTCCGGGGGAGCAGGTATTACGCGGGTCAGGTGGAAATGCGCTTCCCCCTGTATGGCCGCTTCTCCGGCGCGGCCTTCACGGATGTGGGTGACATCACCGATGGTGTCTTCCAGGATGCGCGCATGAGCTACGGAGGTGGTATCCGCTTCGCGCTTAACGCCAACGTGAAATTGCGCCTCGACTACGGCACCTCGACCGATCAGAACGGGGTTTTCTTCACGTTTGGCGAGGCATTTTGACGTCGACGGCAATGAACTGGCCCCGCAGGTTCCCTCTGCATTTCTTGTGCTCGGTCCGGAGAGGACAGAGAATGAGGGGGCATTGCGGTGCATGCCGTAAGAGCGACCGATGCACAATAAGAACGGCGGGAAGTCGCCTCCCCGCCGTTCGTCATGATATCCTTCTGTGGCCTACTTCTTCTTCGGAGCGGCGGGCGGTGGCATCAGGCCCAGCTGCATCATCATCTTGGCCTCTTCCGTGTATCCCCAATGCTCTGCGGCCTTGCCGTTCTCAAAGCGCATCACGTCGCAGCCCATCACGTCCATGACCTTGCCCGTGGCGGGCATGTCACCCCAAGCACCCGTATTCGTGCCGGTCATATGAATTTGGAAATATGTGCGGTCACCTTTGGTGGCCATGCCGAGGATCTCCTGCTTCACATCCGGAAAGGCCGTGTGGTACATGTTCAACAGGTCCTTGATGCTCTGGATGCCGGTGGTTTTGATCGAGGGGTCCATCTGATGATCCACGACATCGGCGGTCATCAAGTCCTCGATGCCTTCCATGTTGTTGCTGTTGAACCGGTCATTGATCGCGGTCACCATTGCCTCTTGGGCCTTCGCCGCACTATCGGTCTTCATCATTTCCGCATGCATCGCATTCATGGGGTCATGGTGCTCGGCCTTTTCGTGTTCGGCATTTTCGCATGCCGCGAACAGGAGGATGCCTGCGATCGGAAGGGTGCTCAGTAGTGCATGCATGGGTCGGTGGGTTTTAAGATGAAGCCGAAAGTTAACCACCTCATAGTTTTTTCCAGGATCCGCAACGGATGCATGGGGTCAGCCGCGCCCAGGATCATCACTCCGCCTTCACCACCGCGACCGTACGCGCACCCGTCCCTTCCAGCGCCGTGCAACGCACCGTGTACAACCCTGCCGCCAACTCCGCGGTAGGCAGCATGGTGATCGCCCCACCAAGCGCTGTGCCGGAGAGCAGCTCAGCACCCACTGCATTGTAGAGCACATACCGCAGATCGGTGCGTGCGCGCAACGTGAGCACATCGGTGAACGGGTTCGGGCCAATGAGAACCGTGCCTTCCGTGAACTCCTGCACACCCGTGCAGACTTCCACCGTGAACGGCACGGCGATGGAATCGGCGCAGGTGTAGGTATGCGACACGATCTCTTGGAAGTAGAGGTCGATATCGTCCGTGGTGCCGTACTGCCCGGTGCCCCGCGCGTAGAAGGTCCCATCCGTGAAGTAATAGACCTGGTCCGCCGTAGGGAGCGTGTCCGCTACGCGCTGCATCCAAATGGTGTAGATCGAATCACGCAATACCTCGGGGTGGATGCTTCCGAGCATGTCCGGGTAGGAGCCGACAACGGTGATCGTGTCCGTGCCGATGAGGAGGCCATCGGGCCCGGTGCCATGAAGCATGCGCACGGCGTAGCTGAAGGGACCTTGGTTCCCGTAGAGCGCGATGATGAGATGCTCCAGCCTTCCGGTGAACGCCGGGGTGAACGATTGCCACAGTTCAGTGCCCACATCAGCTGTGCCCTGCGCGCCGGAACTGTAGCCGGACAGACCGGAAGCCTGATCGGTGAAGGAAACGGTGTCCAGCACTTCCTCATAGTAGTACTGCGCCAAGTGCGGACCTATGCCGAGCGCGGAAGCGTTCAACAGGCTGTCGCGCACGCCGTCCACGGTGATGTGGCCGCCGAGCGGATCGCCCTGAAGCACGAAGGTTCCGGCATTCAGGCACACCGGCTCATTGAGCGCAGGGATGCCGAGCGCGGGCGCGGTGATCGTGATGATGGAGACGGTGGTGTCCGTGCAATCGAAGGCCGTGTTGATGTATTGCAACGTGTGCGCGCCTTCGCCGAGGACCGAGGGCACAAAGGCGCTGGTGTGCGCGCCTTCGATCCAGATGTCGGCATCGGGCGAAGCATTGTCGTCGCCAATTAGCCATACGGTATCCGTATCGCTCGCGCAATACGCATCGGCCATGTTGAGCATGTAATGCTCCGGCACGTGGTACAGTTCATAATAGCGGATGGCGCTCTGGCACGGCGGCAGCGCATGCACCCAGGTGCGGAACGCGGCATCGTGGTAGGCATCGATGTTGCTGCTGCCGCGCGTGTAGTCATAGTAGGCCCAGTTCGCGCCGAAGCTCGTGACCTGCGTGAAGGCATGGTCCGCCACGAGCTCCAGCGTGTTCGTGGCCTCGTTGGCCATGGGCACCAGGTCCGTCACAGGGAAGGAGAGCCAAGAGGTGTCCGCGATCCACGGAACGGAGAGCGTGCTTTCGTGCAGCAGCACCGCACCGGCACCGGCACCGCTGTAGACGCGCAGGCGGAAGTTGTTCGGCAGGCTGTCGTGCAGCAGGAAGTCCACCTGCGTCAGGCGGCCATCGGCGCCGGTGGTAATGGTCTGTACCAAACTGTCCAGCACGGTGTAGGTGTAGTGATAGCTGAGGTACTGATCGTACATCGTGTACGCCTGATCGATGAAGGTGCTGCTGTCCAACGGCGGCAAGCTCGGCGTGTAGGTGACGAAATACTCGCCCGGCGTGTTCGGTGCGTTGTTCAAGGTGGTGCCGCTCACCAACGGACCATCGAAAGAGCCCGGACCGGGCGTGGCGGAGAGCCCGATGGAACCCGTGTTGTGGCATTGCCGCGTATCGAAGGGCGTGATGGCGATCGGTACATAGCTCACGCGGAGGTTCGTCTTCACATTGTCCAGCACGTATTGCATCACCTGGGCCTGACCGGGGGTGAAGGTGCTGAGTTCGCAAGGCGAGTAGCTCATGATGTTGCTGGTGCTGGGGTGGTAGGCCTCGCCGTTGGCGTCCAGCGCAGTGCCGATATACGTGCAGCCCGCATAGGCGATCATGCCGGGAAGTCCGAGATCGGGGTCGGCGGGCGTGTCGCAGATGAAGTCGCCCGCGGTGGCGCAATTGCTACCGTCCACGAGTTCGGCACCCAAGACGGTATCGTGCGTGTGCATCAGGCCGAGCGCGTGCCCCACTTCATGCGCCGCCACCTGGATGTTGCCCCCGCCGTGCAGGTACACGATGTCGCCAGTGTTGAAACCGGCAAGGCCGTTTGGCAGCAACGCGGCGTATACCAACGTGATGTAGCCCGGCTCGTAGTACGGGTTCAAGGCCGCGGGATCCAGGCTCCACAGTGCGAAGAGGTTGTAGTTGTCCACCACTTGCACCGGACCGCACAGTTCGAATTGGATGCCCGTGTTGTTCTGCGCGTAGAGCGCGTTCATGCCATCGATATCGCGCTGCACGATGCTGGGTGTGCTGGCATCGCCGCCCGGCCCCTCCTGCGAGCCGATGATGGCCTTGATCTTCACATAGCGCGTGCCGTCCCGATGGCCGCTGTATCCCTGAGCCGCCCGTAGTATGGCGGGGGATACGGACGATGTGCTGTTGCACCGGATACCGTTGGTCTGTGCGATGAGCACCAGCGGAAGGAGGCTTGGAAGCAAAATGGCCAGGACGGAGAAGGGAAAGCGCATGGGCGGGGTGAATACGTGACGCGGGGAGCCGGGGAGGGGTTGTCCGTTGGCGGGAGGCGCACTTTCGTTGCCATGTTCAACGGCCCACACCGGGGCAGGCACGCGGCAAGCCCATCGATGTGGACCATGTGCGCTTCGAGAAGGTCCGCATCGGGATCGGGCAGTAGGTGGATGGCCGGCGGCCGGAATGACGCGGCACGCGCGACCCCGGATAAAGCTCCGGGGGCGAGCGCCGGGATGGGACCCGGCTGCAGCCAGCGACAAAAGTCATGTTCGAGCGCAAGTCGGGATCTTATCTTGCGCCGCTTCCAAAAAAAAACACCTTGAAACACCGCGCCATGCTTCGCAACTTGCTCTCCGTAGCCCTGTTCAGCTGCCTGCTTCACGGGCAGGCACAAGTGATCACGCTCACCTTCACCGGCCAGTACCAAGGAGATCCCGTATCGCTGGACAGTATGCTTGTGTTGAACTTGACCCAAGGTGGTGATGTCACGCTCTACTACCCGGATACCGTGCTGGTGCTCGGGTCCACCGGCATCGGCGCAGGGGCCACGGCGCATCGCGACGGCATCACCCTCGGCCCCGGCCACCCCAATCCTTACAGTGACCGCATGAACGTGGACCTGTACGTGAACGAGGCCGGTGTGCTGCGCATGGGCGTGAGCGATGCGTCGGGCCGGGAAGTGGCGAACTATCAAGGTCCCATTACCCCCGGCACCCAGCGGTTCCAACTGTGGGGTGGCCAGCCCGGTGTGCAGTTGCTGTGGGCGGAGCTGAATGGCAAACGCCGCTCCATCCGCACGGTAATGGTGGGCGAAGGGCATGCGGGCCCGGTCCACTTGGTGAACATCGGGGCCGTCCATGGAAACCTGATGCTCAAGGATGCCCGGGACGTCTTCCCCTGGACGCCAGGTGACGAGCTCGGGATCACCGGTTACGCCACCTTGCCCGGAGGACAGGCCGCCAGCGGGTGGATCAACGAGGTGCCCACGGTCAGCGCGGACCGGACGATCCAACTGGCCAACGGACTGGTCTGTGCCGATTCCCCCAGTGTTACCGACATTGATGGCAATACCTACCCGGTGGTGTCCATCGGCGGCCAATGCTGGATGGCGGAGAACCTGCGCACCACCCGGTACCGCGATGGTGCCGAGATCCCGAACGTAACGGACACCACGGCATGGACCGTACTGGGTACCGGAGCATGGAGCAATTACAATAACGATACGGCGTACGATGCGCTGTATGGCAAACTGTACAACTGGTTCGCCGCATCCGATGTCCGCATCTGCCCCCAAGGTTGGCACGTGCCCACGGACGCTGACTGGCAGGCGCTGGAACTGTCCTTGGGCATGCTTCCCACGGAACTGTCGGCCACCAGTTGGCGCGGCACCATCCCCAATGTGGGCGGCCAGCTCAAGAGCCTTTCGCTGTGGGTCGCCCCCAATAACGGTGCCTCCAACAGCAGCGGCTTCGCGGCACTTCCCGGCGGGAACAGGGATAGTGATACCGGCTTCTTCTACGACCTGCCGTACTACGGATACTGGTGGAGCACTACGGTGAGCACGACGGACAAGGCCTGGTGCCGCTACCTGCAGAACAACAATACCGGTATCGGCCGCTTCGGCTTCGACCAGCAGCTCGGGTTCTGCCTGCGCTGCCTGATGGATTGAAGGGGGCGAAGGAGGGGAGGCCCTGGAACTTGCGCAGGGTTACCGCTCCGTGTGAGGCTACCGGCGGCGCCACTCAGGACTTCCTTCAGCGGTGCGCCATATGCCGTACCGTTGCACCGCATATGGCTTCCGGTCTGCGCATTCAGCATAGATCCATACCTCTATGGACAGCGTATCAGGCATGTGCCGGTGCTCGGTGGAAATACCGTGCTCGAAATCGTCCGCGATGCTCACCGGGGCGCCTTGCTCGGCCAAGATCCAGAGCGATGGCAGTTCATCGGTGATCTTCTCCGGATGTGCGGATAGTTCCGCAGGCTTCAGGTACCGCACTGCCCGCATGCCCGAAGCATTGCCATCGATGTACTCCGAGCAACCCTCGTGCGGTTCCGGAACGTATGGCACTGCGGCTGTCGCAGGTGCAATTGTTGTAGGCTGTACTTGTGCCGCAGTGTCCACCGGGGCATTCGGCACCGGCGCTATCACTACACCATCCGAAGCTGCCAAAGGCGCGGATACAGGTCGTTGCGAACTGGGCTCCTTGCAGGCAGCGAGCAGCAGCAATGCGAGTGCTATGTGCGTGGCGTGATTCACGGTTCGGAAGTTCAACACGGAAGCAGTTCAACGAACGCTTTGCAAATGTTGGTCCAACGTGGTTGGGTGCAGGCGAAACCTCCGCAGGGTCTCCCGCGCTCTGGGGGGGACCCAGCGGTCAAGGTCAAAAGCGCAGGCTCTCGAAGCGAAGACCCTGCTCAGGCAGACCCTACTGTGGTTGAGAACCGATCTTCACCACCACATCCTCCTCCACAAACCCCGCAAAAACCTGCTTGTGCAGTTCAAGGTCCAGGTCCGGGGAAACGGCCACGCGGACGATGTAATCCTTATCTCCTTCCTTGGTGGTGCCTTGCGTGGAGGTGGCGGGAATGGTCCAGTAGCATCCTTTCAGCTGCCCGTAGCTCACACAGAACTTGCTCTCTTGCGGGATCTGCGTGATCATCCGGTGGATCAGTTTCAGGTTCAGCGCTCTTTTGTGCGCTTCCCGCTCTTCATCCGTGTTGCCTTGGGCAGGAAGGTCCAGCGCGAATACCGAGGGCGTGAACCCTTGCTCGGCCAGCTCGTCGCTCACGAAATTGATCTTCGCCCCGGGCAAGGTTTGTTGGATGAAGCTGACGAAATCACGGGTGTTCCGGTAGGCATCCGCAATGCGTTGGTTCATCGAGGGTAGCTGCTTGGCCAAGATCTCCAATTGCAGATCTGTCGCCTCGTTGTCGCAGAGGCGAAGGTGGAGGTCGATCTTTTCGATCAAGCGGTCCGTGAGTGCATTGCCTACGCAATAGCCAGCTGTGCAAAGCCCCCCGCTCGGGAACTTGGACCCGCTGACATAGGCGATGGTGCGCACCGTGGAGAGCAGGTCACCATCACCAAGAAAATGCACGTTCGGACAGAAGGTCTGGTCCAGGATGAACACCGGATCCACCGCAAAAAAACCGGACGCTGTCTTGCGCTTCTTGCTCAGCACAGTGCGCAGTGCCTCCATGTCGGGCACCTCCACGCGGGGATTGGTCGGGATCTCTGCAATGATGTATGGAATGGCATCCTCCTTGGCCACTTGTTCCAAGATCGCCTCGAGGCTCCGAACCAGTTCGTTATCGCCGTCCACGAGCAGGTCAACGATCTCCACGTGTTCATTGCAGGCCGCCACGCGCCGCGCTTGGTCGTTGGTGCCGCCGTAGCAATTCGGTGGTACGATGAAACGGATGTGCTGCCCCGGGTGTACTTCCTGTGCATCGTGCACGAGGCCCATCATGATGGCGTATTGCATGGAAAGACCACTGGAGGCAACGAGCGACTTGGTAGGGGAGTTCGTGATCTGCTGGATCGACGCCTGCACCTTGGCCATGTCCCTTGCGCGATCGTGTTTCGGGTTTGGAATGGATGGCCCATCCACCATCATCTGTAAGGCCAAGTGGCAATCAGCTGGTGTCATGGCAATGGATTCCCTGCGCCGCACATGTTGGATCTCCTTGATGTAAGCCGCATTCGCTTCGCCATTGACCAGCATCACGCTCCCCATCGTGGCGTGTGTACCCACGAAGAAGTCGACGTTCGCAGGGAATTCCACTTTGCCGAAAAGGCGCTGTTGCGAAAGGAGGATCGTGGACCCGCTGAATGCCGGGATCTCTTCACCCACTTCCATGCGCACCAGCTCGAACGCATACCCATAAACTGCACGCAAGATCGTTGCGTCGAAATGTGCGGGCAACTCCTCCGTATGCACGATCCGGGTCTGCTTCTTGTCCAACAAATTCTTCCGCAACACCGCCAACACCGGCATCATCCGCGATGAGAAACTGATCACATAGTCCGCTCGCAACCCGTTCAACTGGGCGATCGCCCATTCCAGGATCGAGGACAAGGGATGGCCCAACCGAATGTAATCGTACGCGGTAGGCAGCGTCGCCCATGCATCCGGCCCGGCACCACCGTCCTGCAGCACGCGCTCGAACTCAGCGAGGAACTGGGTCTTTGCCCGCGATTCATCATAGATATCCAGCCGATGGGTGGTGAGCTTCAGCCAGTCGCCGGGCATGTTGGCTAATACCTTCTGGATCGATCGCAGCACTTCTTTTTCTTGCATATTGGGTGATCTGATCGGCTGCTTCAGGGTGTGCTTGGTTCGAGCATCGTTCCCCGTTCGACCGATCGATCGGTGGCAAATTTCGTTGTTCGGGGGCGAATAAGGGGAACTGCCATGTGGTGGACGATCCTACATCGCATGGGCGGACAGGATTTCCCGTTCGTGTTGGGGGAGCGGGCCGCGCCACAGCGGTGATCATCCTGCGCTGTTGTCTTACCCGACGTGGGTTACGTTTCTTGGCCTTCTATGTCGGTGGTTTGGTTTGGGCTTTTGGTCAATGGTCCTATGCCTTCTGGCTTTGGCTATTAAGGTGGCCGGAAGGACGAGGCACTCGCGCCCATACCCTCTAGCGCCCTCAGAAAGCGGGGCGGCTTTATCCTTTGCGCTTCTCTTTCCTCAGCTCGGCGACAACCAATTTCAGGGCCTTGGTGTCCACGGTATCGTAATCGCCTTTGTCGTAGATGCTGAGCAGGTATACCTCATGGTCTTCCGTAACGACATAGGTGATGACCCGTGCACCGCCGCTTTTGCCCTTCCCTTTGCTGGTGATGGCCAACCTGACCTTGTAGAGCCCGTGCCCGAGGGCCGTGCCTTTGGCCGGATGAGCTTCCAACTCCTTCTCCAATACAAGTAGGTCCTTGGCCAAGGACCGATGGCGTTTAAGAAGGGGCCGCAACTCCTTCTCGAACGCTGGTGTCGGTATGACCTTATGCTTCACGCAGCACGTCCTTCAAGGTGCGCTTCTTTAACTTGCCGGTACGCATCCGTGCCACTTGCGAAAGTGCATTGCTCAGCGTGGAACGGAACTTGAGCAACTGTTCATAATGGCGCACCTTTTCCAATAGCTTCTTCCAGTCCTCCACAGGGACCTGAACAGCTTGGACATTGCCATCGGCATCATTCACGTAGTTCACGGGGACTTTCATGATCTCAAAGATAGAGATGTTCGGGGCATGAGGCGGAAAACAAAACACTCGGGAAACACGCGAGCGCCGGGATGGGGAAAGATGCTGATTCGTCGTGTCGGCCGATGACCGCTAATTTTGATGCACCATGGATATCCAAGCCCTCAAGCTCGATCTCGTGCAGCAGTTGGTCTCCACCAACGACGCCAACGTGCTGACCAAGGTGAAGCGTCTTTTGGAATTGCTGCGCGCCAAGACGCCGGGACGCACGGAAGAAGAGGAAGAGGCGCTGATAGCCGCCGCCGCGATCTTTGGACAGAACTCCTACGGGGATGATGAGCCGGACATCAGCGGGTTGGTGCTGAAGGAGCCGGAGCCGCTTCCTATTCTCCAAGCACGGTTGAAGCGGTTGATCGAGGAACAGCATGACCCCGGCTTCCTGTCCCGTGTCACTGCATTCATTCAGCAAGATCAAGAGGCATCGCGGTGGAAGGAGGTGCTCATACCATTTCGGGATACGAATGCACCCTAAGATGCGAAGCTATTTTTTATCGAGGCGATCAAAAATAGTTGTTGCATAGCCGTAGCTATGGGACAACTGTTTTGGGGAAGCATCGGTGAAAAAGAGCGAGTAGATGGGGTGTAGTTGTATTGCGAGATGGTATTGCCGCCCGCGCGGCTCGTTCAGAGGCTGACTTCAAAGCCGGGCGCATGTTCTCTCAGGAAGAAGTGGAAGCCCGGTTCAAGGTGGGTCGAACCTCGCGATGATCCTTTGGTCGGACAGGAAAAGGATGGCCGGAGGCCGGAATGACGAGGCACTCGCTAAACACGCGAGCGCCGGGATGAGGTATGATCGATTTTAAGCGCGACAGAAGAAGCAGACTTGATAGAGCCGATGTACGCGGCTGGAACCATATCCTTGTATGTGGGTCCACGGGTCCGCGCAATCAACCGAAGATGGTACTAGGCATACGTTCGTTTCCCGATGGTTTCTCCGTTGTTGTCCTGGAAGGGACGCAATCCAATCCGGGCTGTGTGCAGCATAGGCGGTTCAAGCTCCCGGCTGGTGCAACATGGCCTGCGGCGCTTACCTGGGTTCGCAGGCAGATGGCCGAGGTCATGCAGCAGGCAGGCATAGACGAAGCCTGCATCAAGATCATCGAGCACAATGCAAGGAACAAATCGTGCGAGCGCTTGCAGATCGAAGCGGTAGTTCAGGAGTACCTGAACACTGAGCTTGGCATCGAATGTAAGGAGATGGTGAAAGCCCAGATAAAGCGAGCAATCCCTGATTTCACCGAGCCTGCACGGTACCTCGACCGCGTGTTCGCAGGTAGACTGCAACTTGGGGAACTCAATGTGCCGAACTTTCAAGAAGCGACCGTCGCGGCCATAGCCTTACTACCCTCTTGAGCTGATGCCAGACTTTGAGCGACTTGAACGACTAGGGGCGGGCCACTTTGGTGAGGTTTGGCTCGTGCAAGATCACGCACTGAATGTTCAGCGAGCGGTGAAGTTCGTTCCCGTAAAGAGCGTCACGGACCCTAGTGATTTTTACAATGAGCCTCGTGCCTTGATGGAGCTGCGGCACGAACACATTGTTCGTGTAGAAGACGCGGGGAGACTCAATGACGGCACACTTTACGTGGCAATGGAGTACCTGAGACACGGGTCGGTTGAGCAGGTCTATCGAAGTGCACCCATCCAATTGACCAAGTGTATTGGGCTGGTGAAGGATGTCTGTTGGGCGCTGGAGTATGCGCACGCCAGGGAGTTCATTCACAGAGACATCAAGCCGGGGAACGTTCTTATCGACGGAAACAATAGGGGTAAGCTTTCAGATTTCGGGCTTGCAACCAAACTCTCAGTGGATGGAACGGCCTCGCCCTTTGGCTATCGAACTCACTTAGCACCGGAGGTAGTTCAGGGTGGAGGAATGACCAAGCTGTCCGACCAATATGCTCTTGGGCTAACGGCGTATCGGATGATCAACGGGGACGCATTCCTGCCGGAGGTAACTGACTCTGGAGAGCTTATCGATATGATCCTTGCGGGCACTTATCCCAACCGAGGACGCTATCGCCCCTACGTACCGGCGAAAGTGCAGCGCATAGTCAATCGCTGTATGGATGTTGATCCTTCTAAGCGCTTTGATAGCGCTTCGGAGTTCAGACAAGCCCTAGAGGGCGTGCTGCTGCACTGCGATTGGACCTTACGACAAAAGGGGAGCGTAGTCCGATACCGTGCGCGCATTGGGACCGCGAAGTACAAGGTCAACATCACATCGATGGTGGGAGGGCGCTTCTCGATTGAGACGACAAAGCAGATCGCGGATGGAGACGTGCGCCGAGTTAAGAAAGACTGCTTTGCCACCCTAACGCTTGCGGAGATGAAGAAGGCAATCCGGCGCGTGCTACAGCGCTACGTGGCCAACGGATCATAGGATTAGCGGGCATGGCAAGTGGATCGCCATTGATTGCGTGAAGTACTACTTCGAAGGAAGCAAGTAAAGGTTCGCGGAGTCCTAAGTCGCGAGCGCACAATCGTGCTAAGTGGGGGGCTATTTCTTGGCAGCAAGCAGCTTTCGATGCTCCCCGCGCAGGACACCCTTGTTCCGGTTGTAAACCTCTTGATAGATCAGAATCTTGTCCTTCAGAGTCAGGAATAGGGCGGTGGGGTTGGCGCAATACCATTTGTAGAATTTGACCGGATCCTCCAGAAAGTGACTGCGCGCAGGTTTAACGATGCCACCAGGAACCAAACTCGTCTTGTGTTCAAAGCCCTTCTTCCTCTTCATGTAATTAGCATCCTGCGTGACAATGGACTCAAGGACCGTGAAGGATTCATAGTCGAGAGATAGCTTATTCTCATCCCTTGCCAATGCCAAGTCTACAGGAGCATCCTTAATCCACTGGGATACGGTTTTGGTCTCGGAACCCTTGCTCCCTTGCAGGGTAAGCAGGTCTTTGCCGGTGTAATTACGACCAGTGGTTGGGGGAAAAAAGACAGGTACATTGTTTGCCGGACCGCGGTTGCTCTCAGAGCCACTCGATTCTGATGATGGCAACAGGGCCACGATATCATTCGGCGACCCGGGGGCTTCACCTGGGTAGAGTTCCAAGAGCTCTTCAGTGTCCTTGCCAAGGAAATAATCCTCGACGAAGTTCCACCTAGTCTCATCTGGCATGTCGCGAAGGAAGAAGTGCTTGAAGATGTCCACGCTTACGTGATGGCGCCTGTGAACGTCTGCAAGAAGGATGTTGGAATAGTGCGGGTTCCTTGCATCGTAGAGCACTTTTCGTGGATCGTTCAAACGCACAAAGACCATAGGAGCTTCTCCTCCAACGGTCTCGAATAGGCCGGCCTCTGCCATTTCCATAAGGTAGCCTAGACGCATCAAGCGACCGTCGAATCCTTCATCCTTTCCAGCGTAACGCACGTATTTCTCACCGGCCTGGTCAAATATCTTCTGGACGAGACGCAGCAGTTGCTGATGCTCTGCTTGATGCATGTTTCTGAACACCGTGTACTCAGCAACACCCGGTTCAGCAGAGTGCCTCCTTTGAAGGAATGCATTGGGGTCATACAATTTCTGGCTGGATTCGCGATGGCTACCATACATGGCGAGCAGCCGCTGACTGATACTCTTGGCTCTGGCTTCGTCGTACCCGTTGCGCCTCAGGTACGCGGCTAAGTCCTCTTCCTTGAAATAGCTGTTGCTTGATGAGAAGAACTCAAACACTAGGCTTAGGAAGCGCTGGAACTGCTTCATGGCGTGGTCAAATTCGCCCGTCAACTTGAAGGTGAACTTCAATTGCGGCACCACCGCTGTGGCCTGTGCACCAAAGAGAGTCCGATTGTAGAACTTCGCCTTCAGCATCGGGAAGCTGATATCACGGAACCGCAACCTCCAGAGATGGTCGAGATCAATCTCAATAAAGGCATATGCATTATCGGGGCCACCAGTTTGATATGGAATCTCCGTGCATGTCGCGCGGTATTCTCGAAGGAACGTGGACAGTAAGTCGCGTTCGATTCGTGCAAACACACGGGTGAATAGCTTCTTCGGTCGGGCGATGATCACATTGAACCGGGACTTGATGAGATAGTCCCGTTCAATCATCATCAATGCGGTCATGACCTTTTGCCCGAGGTCCAATACATCAGGGAAGATGTTGGCGAAATCATCAACGGAGAATAGCAGGTTCTTTGCTCGTTCGCGTTGGTACACCTTGGCCAGCTTATCGAGTACCCCACGTAACTCCCATGGCTTGATGGACGATATGCCGTGAAGTACGTTCATGTATCGCACATCACGGGCCGAAAAATTGATGAGAGCATAACCCTCCAGTGAAGGGTCGCGCGCAATCCTGCCGATCTCTTGCACATAGTCCGCCAACTGTCCTGAGGGTGCGTGATGGTAAACAACTTCGATGTCCTTGATATCAATGCCCATCCCAAATGCCTTGGTTGCTAGCATCAGGCGCCTCCTCCCATCAAGATATTCGTCGAAGTAGTGATTCTTCGATGCCATGTCCAAACTCCCATAGTACAGGCTAACCTGACCCTTCTCATCCGCATCGAGCCCATCCTGAATCTGCGTGATCTGCTTAACGTACGGAGCGTAGACAAGTGCTTTAAGATTTGTCTTCGCAAGGACGTCTTTGCACAGTTGCGTCGTCTGCTTAATCTTGAACGCATCAAAACCCTTCTCCGGACTCTCTTCCCGCCCAATGACGAAGTGGATGTCGTCGCGTGTAACGGAACCAATGAAGTATATGGGACTCTTCAGATAGAGACTGTCCATACAGTCGAACACCATGTCGTTCGCACCGCCAAACACGGCAGTAGCTGTACACGCCATGATGACAAAGTCATGGCCACTGTACTTCCTAGTCTTGCGTAGATGATTGCCCAGAAACCAGTAGTCTACCCTGAAGTCACGGCCCCATGTTGTTACCAAATGGGCCTCGTCGATGATTACCAGGCCGAGCTTACGCTCCCCTAAGAAATGGCTGATGTCGTATGACAACAACAACTCGGGTGACAAGTACAGGACATCAATATCTCCCTGCTTGACGTGCTCAATGATCCTCTCCCTGTCGACTAGGCTTAGCTCACTGTTCAGGTATGCCACCTTGCTGTAGTTCCTATCGCGTATGATGGCCTGTACTTGATCCTTCATCAAGGCGATCAATGGTGACACTACCACAGTCACCTGGCCAAGCTCGGAAAGGTGAAAGGCCGGCAACTGGAAAAGCAACGACTTGCCAGCGCCTGTAGGGGCAGTGATGAAAATGTCACGATAGTCCCTCTTCTTGGAGGCGTTATCACACTGGGCAAGAATGTGGTCCACGATCACGTCTTGGCCCACTTGATGTGTTGCCTTCGAAACCTCGGGACGTGAATAAAAATTGATCGGACGAAATGAGGCACTCGGGCCCCAGTAACGTTGGAGCAATTCCATCAACCGTATGCCGGACTGTGCCGATTGCACAGTGACCTGGCCAGAGTAGAAGCACAAATGCCCACCAGCTTCTTGGAAACAGCCATTGAGGATCGCCAATCTCTCAGCAAGAAGGGGGAACATGGGGTCGCACTGCGAGAGTTCCACGCATACCGCGGGAACATTTGAAGTGAGCAAAGACTCGTTGATCAATAAGTCAATGGAGGTAGTATCGGTTTCGATATCTACGAGACTTGGGTGGTCCTTCTGATAGACCCGTTCAGGTTCCACAGAATCTGAGAAGAGTGACTGCGACCTGACCTGTTCAGGTGAAGAGACATAAGTAGTGTATTGCTTCTCGCCAATAGTGATGACCTGTGCATAGCTGTTCAACGGCGGGGTCAAAACCTGTTCTCCGTCAATCTCGCCATCGACTGCGAGCGGCGCGGCCACCGCGTATGGAAATAGGGCGCGTAGGTTGTCCTCGACAATAACCAAGTTCTCGTTGATTGGGTCGAATGACGAATTCTCAATCGCGAAAGCAAGCTGCTCGAACAGAATGAGGAAAGGGGCGGCGGGGCTGATCAACTCCTTGTACACCGCTCTCTTATTGCTTTCAATGGAAAGCGGGTCGATGTTGCCGTCAGCATCCGTTGGGTTCAGATAGAGATCTAGACCAGTGCCCGAAAAGATCTCGCGTTGATATCCTTTGTATACAACGACTTTGCCTGAAGCATGTAGTTGCTCAATGTTGGAACGGAGTCTTTGCCGGTAGTTGTCGAGTAGAGTCATCGATTCCATGGTGCATTTCGCGTGACGGATTGAAGCGGAAAGCCCGCAAGCGAGGAGGAACGACGAGTGCGGACTTGCAGCGGAAAGCCGGACCCGGCTGCATTTGAGCCGGGGCACGCCCAAAGAATCAAGAGCGTTCAAGCCGGTCATGCGCTCTGATCCAACTTCCTCACCATCGTCAAGATCGTAGCAATGGCCACGGTCTCGCCGGTCTCATCCACCACATCCACCAGGAACTTCACCCCGGGTCGCTGCCCGGGGCAGGCTAAGCCTGTGGCGATGTCCGCGCCCTTGGGTGAGTCGGCGGTCTTGGGCTTCTTCTTCCCGCTAAGGCGGGACGAGTGCAGCACGGCGGCATTGGGCATTTGGCGTGTATGGTATGGCAAATTGGATCGCGTCATCCTTTGCGTTTCTGGTTCCTCAGTTCGGCGATCACCAATTTCATGGCCTTTGTATCCACGGTATCGTAGTCGCCTTTGTCGTAGATGCTGAGCAGGTAAACCTCGTGGTCTTCCGTAACGACATAGGTAATTACACGAGCACCACCACTTTTGCCCTTGCCTTTGCTGGTAATGGCCAGCCTGATCTTGTATAGCCCTTGGCCAAGGCTTGTGCCAATAGGGGCGCGTATTTCCAACTCCTTCTGCAAGGCAAGCAGATCCTTGGCCAAGGACCGATGGCGTTTAAGAAGCGGCCGCAACTCCTTCTCGAACGCGGGCGTTGGGATCACGCTATGCTTCACGCAGCACGTCCTTAAGGGTCCGCTTTTTGAGTTTCCCGGTTCGCATGCGCGCCACTTGATCCAACGCACTGCTTAGCTGGCTCTTGAGCTTTAGCAGCTGCTCATAGCTACGGACCTTCTCAACAAGGTCTTTCCATTCCTCGACCGGGACCACAACGGCTTGCACGTTGCCGTCAGCATCATTCATCGTACTTATCGGGACTTTCATACTCTCAAAAGTAAGGTGTCAGTTCTGATCCAACTTCCGAACCATCGTCAAGGTCGTAGCAATGGCCAGGGTCTCTCCGGTCTCATCATCTGCATCCATCATTTCGAAAGCGAATCGTTGGCGATGAACTGCACGGTCTCGATCTCAGGTTCTGGTGGCAGGGGATACCTCACCCCAAAGTGGCCCGGCTGGGAAGCCGCCGCCAATGCCATAGTGATAAGCTGATTCACGCTGTCGTTGTTGGATCGGACCAACCCAAATCCCGGCCAAGTGGTGCTATGGCTATAGATCGTACCGAGGCTGTCCAACTCAAGCCAGAATGAGCCGCCGTCAGTTGGAGCATAGTCATCCGTGTACCCCGCGACAACGTGTGCCTGCCCGTGCAAACTGAATGTCACTTGTCGGATCAACCTGTCGCGTTCATTGTGATGCCGAAGGGTGGCGAGCGTGTCGGTGTTCATTGCATCCACGTCCCGAATTCACTGTTTGGAAAAATGAAATGCTTGTAGGCGCAGGTTGATGACAGGCTACGAGTGAGAGGAGGATGCCGATGAAAGCGAGTTTGTTCATTCTTGATCCAACTTCCTCACCATCGTCAAGATCGTAGCAATGGCCACGGTCTCGCCGGTCTCATCCACCACATCCACCAGGAACTTCACGATGCCCGTGGCGATGTCCGAGCCCTTGGGTGAGTCGGCGGTCTTGGGCTTCTTCTCCTGGTCCACCTTTTCCTTCACGGTGAACTTCACTTGGATGGTAGAACCCGGATAAACAGGCTTGGTGAAGCGCGCTTCCTCGATGCCGTAGTTGAGCAGCACGGGCCCTTTCGGCGGATCAACGAACAAGCCCGCAGCACGCGATAGGATGAAATAGCCGTGCGCCACGCGACCGGTGAAGACGGTGCCGTCGAGGGCATCGGCATCCATGTGGGCGTAGAACTTGTCGCCGCTGAGGTCCGCGAAGTTGTCGATGTCGTCCAGCGTCACCAAGTGTTTTTCGGTGAGGAGGGTATCGCCCACGTGCAGCTCTTCGAAGTGCATGCGGAAGGGATGCTTTTTGGTGATGGTGGGCTTGGCACCCTGCTGGTATTGCTGCGTTAGCGCGGTGATGGTGGTGGGGCTGCCTTGGATGGCGGTGCGTTGCAGGTAGTGCAGCACGCCACGCTTGCCGCCCATCTCCTCGCCGCCACCGGCACGTCCGGGACCGCCGTGTACCAGTGTGGCCAGTGGCGAACCGTGGCCGGTGTTCTCCTTCGCCATGTCGCGGTTGATCACGAGCATGCGGCCGTGGTGGCTGGCGGCGCCCCACACGAATTGCTGCGCCACCTTGTCATCGTACGTGGCGATGCTGGCGCAGAGGCTGCCCTTGCCGAGCTTGGTAAGGGCCACGGCCTCGTCGATGTCGGTGTAGGGCATCAGCGTGCTCACCGGTCCGAAGGCTTCGATGTTGTGGCACTGTTGGTTCTTCCACGGGTCGCTGTTCAGCAGCAGGATGGGGCTCATGAAGGCACCCTTGTCGGCATCGGCACCGCTCACGTTCACGTGTTCGGGATCGCCGTACACCAGTTCGCTGCCTTCCATCAGCTTGGCGAGCTGCTCGCGCACTTCGCGCAGTTGCGTAGGTCCGGCGAGGGCACCCATAGTAATGCGCACCTGCCTGCCGTCAGGCATGGCACCTTCGGCACGCGGGTCGCCGATCACGGTGCCGCCGAGGCGTTTGCCCAAGGCGATCTGCACATCCTCCACCAAGTTCTCGGGCACCATGATGCGCCGCGCGCCGGTGCAGCGCTGGCCGCACTTCAGCGTCATTTCCTTGCCCACTTCCTTAATGAAGAGCGTGAACTCGTCGGTATCCGGGGTGGCATCGGGACCGAGCACGATGCTGTTCAAACTATCGGCCTCCATGTTGAAGGGCACGCTCTCGGCGATGATGCGCGGGTGTGCTTTAAGCATTTGGCCCGTGGTGGCGCTACCGGTGAAGGTGACGACATCCTGGCTCTCGACATGATCCAACAGATCACCGGCGGAACCGACGATGAGTTGCAACGCGCCTTCGGGCAGGATCTTGCTTTCGATGATGGCCTTCACCATGCTCTCGGTAAGGAAACTGGTGACGGTGGCGGGTTTCACCACCGCGGGCATCCCGGCCATCCAGTTCACGGCGCACTTTTCCAGCATGCCCCAAATAGGGAAGTTGAACGCGTTGATGTGTACCGCGACGCCTTCCTTTGGCACCATGATGTGGTGGCCCATGAAAGTGCCGGTGCGGCTGGTGAGCACGGGCGGACCGTCCACATAGAAGGGCATGTTGCCGAGCTGTTTCCGCAAGCTCGCATTGGCGAACACATTGCCGATGCCGCCTTCGATATCCACCCAGCTATCGGCCTTGGTGGCGCCGGTCTTGTAGCTCACTTGG
Source organism: Flavobacteriales bacterium (assembly GCA_016700415.1). Lineage (NCBI taxonomy): Bacteria > Pseudomonadati > Bacteroidota > Flavobacteriia > Flavobacteriales > Flavobacteriales bacterium. The sequence goes on along the minus strand of CP065018.1, from coordinate 758,401 downwards.
TAGAACTCGTCCTTGCGATCCATAAGGTACATGGCGAGTGTCTTCAGCATAAGCCCGCGTTCCGGGAAGGTCATTTTGCGCAGGGGAGGGCCGCCGACCTCACGGGCGTAGTGGAGCATGGCACCAAAATCGAGTCCGCCGCTGCTGGTGGTGGCGATGAGTTCGCCGGTGCTGGCATCCGTGAGTTCGGCTTGTTTGCCGGTACCGGCAACCCACTGGCCGGCGATGTAGTTGTGTAGTTGCATTGGTGGCGAAGTTAACCGTGGCCACAGGTTGTTAATGGACTCCAATGGACTCGGATGGACGGGCCGATGGCATCCGTCCATCCGAGTCCAATAAAGTCCATTGGCCAGCCCTCCGTTGAATGGACAACTGCTTGCGTTGAAAATGCTGCCGCGGTCCAAAGCGGACTTGGCACTATTCCTTCACGAACCGTTGGCGGGTGGTGCTGCCATCACCATGGCTGCCAATGAGCACATACATCCCGGCTTTCAGGCCCGAAATGTGCAGGTCGCCGCTCTTCCCTTGAACCGGCTGCTGCAATACGAGCCTACCGTCCGTTGCGACCACCTTCACTCTGATGAGTTCTTGTGTACTGGTGAAATGGAGCACGTCGCGCACCGGGACAGGGGAGAGCAACAAGCCTTCCGGCAGGCTGCGGCCAGTGATGCCCGTGCTGAATTCAGCCGTCAACACGCTCGGGTCGGTGATCACCGGCGGGTTGAAGTCGAAGAAGATGTTGGCGGTGTTGCTGATCGCGGTGCCGGCCGTGAGCGGCAGGCGGGGCCGTATCCGGAAGGAGACGAAACCGTGGCTCTTCAATTCATTCACGTTGCTGTCCGGCAATTGGATGTTGTCGAACGCCCAGCGCAACACATGGCCTTCCGTGATCGAGACCGAATCGACATGCGATGAAGCCCCGAGCTCCAACGTGCCCAGGTCGAGTTCCAGCGGGATGGTGTCGGTGATCACCACGTTAAAGGCGGTGTCCGTGCCCGTGTTCTGGAAGCGGATGGTGTAGTCGACCCATTCATCAAGGTCGAGGTAGTACAGGTCAGTGCTTGACCGGGTGGAAGTGGTCGCGACCTTCTCATTCGGGTCGTATGCCCCCGTGATCGTCACGGGCAATTGCACGGTGTTGTTGGTGGGATCCGCATCGGTGTTCGCCGTGGTGACCGTGGCCGTATTGACCAAGGTGGTACCAAGCAGGTTGATATCCGGCGCAACCTGCAAATACACCGTTAGGTAGCGCTGCTCGAAAGCACCCAATGAATTTTGGTCCCAAGTAATGGTGTTCCCCACAACGGTTCCTGCGGGTTCCGAGCTCACAAAACTGAATGCAGGATCGAAGGTGAACACGGTGGAGGTGTTGCCGGTGGCGGCGGGTGTGAGGTTCGTTAGCCTTAGTCCCAACATGAACGGGAAGCCGGGCCGCGCGGGGCTGTGCTCCCCGGTGATCTTTGCATCCAAGGCCACAAGGCTGGTATCAGCCAGATCAACACCGGTAATGATCCCCGTGATATTGAACGGGATCGGTGCGCCGAAGCAATGCTCCGCAACGGTGGAGCCAAGTTGCTGCACGGTGAAATTGCCGATCGGAAGGTTCAATGAATAGTTCCCGTGTGAATTGGAGAACGCATAATAGGGGCCGGGAAGCACCTCCAGCAAGGCGCCCGGCACTCGGGTTTCACCTGCTTGCGCGGTACAATCCGCATCGTAGTCCATGTATACATTGCCGCTCACATTTCCACAACTGTTGCCGAGGTCCGGCACGTTCACCAGGAGGGAATCATAACAACCGAAACCGGATTGCGTGATGTAGGCCCCACCGCGCAGGATGATCCAGTGGTCACCGGATGCAAGGCCTGTAGCGGTTTGCGTCAATGTTCCGCTACCGGATCTCGTCCCGTCCGGATAGTCTACGCCGTAATCAACTTCCTGTTGGTGCCCCTCCTCGCCGACAGAATAGGTGATGCTGCCGTTGTTGCCACCGGAACAGCTGCCCTGCACGTCCAGCACGGTCACTTCCGGCAATTCCAGCGGCCAGCCACAGTAGGCACTCATCGTGCCGGTGCAACCGTTCCCGTCCTCAAAGGGCAACGGAACGAATTGCCCATAGAACTGGCTTTCGGGACTTTCGAAATGCTTGAAATACACCCCGTCCGGCGTTACCTCCATCATCTGCCCGTCCACGTAATACGGAGGTGGCCCAAAAATGAATGGACCGCCATTCGGGGAGAAAGACACGGTCCACGATCCATTGCACAATCCCGAGTGATTGATGGCGGAGGTGGTGAGCGCGTAACCTTGGGCCGTGAGGTCGATCTGGTCGGTGGCCTGGTCGCTATTAAGATCGGTCACCGTTACGGAATACGTGCCGGGCAGTAGGCCGTTGATGTCCGCCGTGGTTTCCCCGCCCGGGCTCCACAAGTACGTGTATGGCCCAACTCCTCCACTCGCGTAGGCGGACAAGCTCCCGGTGGCGATCGAACAGAGCGGTTGAACGTTCGCGTAGATGTAGACCGTTACAGCGTTCGCCTGCAGGTACGCAGCGAGGAAGGTGAGGAGTAGTGATGTTCTCATTGGTGCGGTCAAGTGGTGGAACTTGGGTGCCAAACAAAAGTAGGACTGTGGGCCAAGCAAAATACGCATGGCCGACCCTAAGACGGCCAAGGCGATATTGGGTTGTCTTTCCGCCTTGTGGGCTGCTTGCCGGCATCCCTCACGCGGCATTCCGCCCGTGTTCGAACTTCTGGAACTGTCCGATAAGGAACTCGCGGTTCTGGACGGGCACCATCGGCCCGTTCATCCGGGTCGGTTAAAGTCCATTGGCGTACCCCAAGGGTGAATGGCCAGAAGGCAGGCCAAGCTTAATGGCATCACCGTTCAGCCCGCCAACCGCCACGCCATCCCCAGCAGCACCACCGCCATGATCACCGTGTAGATCTCCTTATTGTATTGCGCCAACCAGAGCGGGAGGTAGATGTCGAAATTGGCCTTGTCGGATCCCGAATACCGGCGGGCCACCACGGTCAACGGGCAGGACCAGCGGAAGAGGAGCAGGGCCAGCACTTCCAACCCCACAATCCCCAAGCCGGTCCAGAACCAGCGGTCGATGCGGTCGGCGAACACGGCATAGAGCAGATAGAAGATCACGATGTTGAAGAAGATCCAGATCGCGGTGTGCAGGACCTTGATGGCGGTGAGCTTCGTGGATGGGCCCATGTCGGCGGCTGGGTTTTAGCTTCTTCGCACGGCGTAGATCAACTCATCCTCCACGCGGCCGTTCTTCAGGAAAGTGCCGACAAGCCGTACTTCCAGTGTGAATCCCGCTTTTTCGAGGACGCGTTGCGAGGCTGTGTTGCGGCCGTAAGGCCGGGCGAACACCCGGTGGATGGCAGGCAACAGCTCGAACGCACGGGCCGTGGCCTGCCGTATGGCATCGGTCATGATGCCTTTGCCGCGGTGCTCTTTGGCGATCCAGTAGCCTAACTCGGCATTGCGGCGGTACACGTCGCTTTGGGGGTGTACACCCACCGCCCCCACAGCCTCGCCGCCCACATCAATGGCCAACACCAGTGGCGGGTCTTGCGCCATGAAGCGTTGGAGAAAAGCCTTGCCGTGTTCCGAAGTGTATGGATGCGGGAATGCGTCCGTGAGGTTCTCCGCCACCGAAGGGTCATTGGCGTGCTTCACCAATGCGGGCAGGTCGTCCAATGTCCACGGCCGGAGCCTGAATGTGACAGCCATTTTTAGATTGGCATTGCTCTTTCAATGCGTAAAACTATTCCTTGCCCGGCCAGGCCCGCTCATGGAGAGGCGAAATGAAGTGGGGATAAGACAAGTCAACGGTGCGGGCAGGTAGCCAATGGGCTGGGATGGACGGGTGCCTTTGGCCCGTCCATCCCGGTCCATTAAGTCCATTTGCGACCCGCCAGTGTTGAATGGAATAGCTGGTCAACAACCCTCCGACTACGCCGCCAAGGCCACCCCTTCAGCCTTTGGGAAAGGGACCGGCGCCATGCGATGCCTCAGGTGGGCGATCACCTCCGCGTCATCCTTGAACACACCGCCCACGTTGACGAAATGGTCCGCCAAGGTGTCGTAGCGCTTGCGCATCAGCAGGATGAAAATGTCCAGGAAATTCAGCCCGGCGAAGACCACCGAGCGGTTCTGGGCGAACTCGTCCAGATGCTCACGGAAGTACGTGGGATGCTCCGTCCAGTGCAGGGTGGGGTTGATGTGATGGCTGATGTGGTAGCCGTCGTTCCAGCACTTGTGATTGAACTTCACGTTGATGCAGGTGATGCTGTTGCGGTAGTCGTTCGCTGGCTGCTCCGGGCAGATGAAGGTGTGCTGCACCCAGTTGCCTGCCATGGCCACCAAGCGGAAGGCGAGGAAGGGCAGGATGAAGACCACCAGCGTGGCCTGCCAGTTCACGAAGCAGAGTGCGGTGCAGAAGGCGATGAAGAGCATTTCCCCGCGCACCGTGCGCCAGCCCAGTTTTTTGCTGCGCTTGGTGAAGTGGTACACCGCCAGCGTATAGATGCCGGTGAAGAGGAAGGTGAGGAAGTAGCGGGTGAAGTGCGCCCCGGAATCACGCTGGTAGGGCATGGTGCTGCTCTCGTCCTCCTCCATGTTGTTCTCCACGTGGTGCATGCCGATGTGGTGTGCGAAGTAGGTCTCCGGCGATTGGCCGAAGAACGGGGCGAGCACCCAGGGGATCAGGTAGTTCAGCGCACCGTACTGTGTGCGGAACAAGGGCCGGTGGCTGGAGCAATGCAGCATCAGGCCGAAGGGTCCTTTGTAGGTCACGTTGTTCACGAACAGATAGACCGCGGCAATGGCTATCCAAGCCCAGCCCGTGACGAAAGGCAGGAAGAGCAGCACGGCCAAAGGCACGATGCTGAAGCTGACCTTTCGGATGAGGTGGACGAACGGCAGATCGCGCTTGTCGTTGATCAGCCGAAGGAAGAAACGGTCCATGCGACCCACCACCTGTGGCTCGATATAACCGGGATCGGTGTTCAGCGGAAGTGCGATCATGCGATGGTGAGGCAAGAATTGAAGATGCGGCTACCAGCGGAGGATGGTGCCAGCATCCGTAGCGTCGACCCAGTGGGTCGACCGATAGGATGAGACAGAATGGTCCTAGCGTGGTGCCGATCGATGTAACGGGTGAAAGGTAGGCGGAACCGCCCGCTGCTATCCGTAACACCTTGCCCGAGGCTAACCTTCACCGCTCAGGATAAAGACACAAGGCCGCTTACCCAAGGCGGGCACGGACTTGCGCCAAGCTGCTACGCTTCGGGTGATGGCGCTGCCACCGGGCTGTTCCAGGTCGATGGCCAAGCAAAGCCGGCTGTTGCCCGTACAGGTGGAAAGCAGGTCCGCGAGCAGGGCGTCGTTGCGATAGGGCGTCTCAATGAAAAGCTGGGCGCCGCCCGTGCGCTGGGCTTCTTGCTCCAGCTTTTTGATCTGCTGCTTGCGCTGCGCGGTCTCCCGGGGCAGGTATCCGTGGAAGGTGAAGTGCTGCCCGTTCATGCCCGAGGCCGCCAAGGCCAGCAGGAGCGAGGATGGCCCGGTGAGCGGCACCACGGAAATGCCGCGCCGATGGGCTTCGGCCACCAAGCGCGCCCCGGGGTCCGCGATGCAGGGCATGCCCGCCTCGCTGATGATCGCCGCATCGCGTGTGCCCAGCAGGATCCCGAATTCCGTGATCTCCGCCGCAGTGCTGTCCTTGTTCAACAGATGCAGCTCGATCGCATCAAGGTCGATGGTCTTCGACATCCTGCGCAGCATCCGGCGGGCGGTGCGCTCGTTCTCGCAGAAGAAGAGCTTCACGTGCTCCGCGATGGCGATGTTCGCCGGTGGCAGCAGCTCCGTGCCACCTTCATCGCCGAGCCACACGGGCAATAGGTAGAGCGCGCCTTCAGCCTTCATGTTCGATCTCGTCAAGCAGTGCGTCCATCGCCTCCTGCAGCATATCGTGTACAGGCCCGAAGCCTTCGCTGCCGCCGAACCACGGGTCGGGCACGTCGCTGCCGGGCCGGTCCGACGACCAGTCCAACATCAGGCGGGCTTTCGCAGCGTGACTGTCGGAAGGGGAGAGCCGCTGCATGTCCTTCAGGTTGTAGCGGTCCATCGCCAGCAGCAGGTCGAAGCGCTCGAAATCCGCACGGGTGAAGAGCCGGGCGCGAAGGTCGCTGATGTCCATACCATGCTTGCGCATCTCCGCCTGTGCACGCGGGTCCGGTGCTTGGCCCAGGTGTGAATTGCCCGTGCCTGCGGAATCGGTCTGGATGTCCAGCCCGCGCTGCTTGGCCATTTCGCGCAGCAGCCCTTCCGCCATGGGCGAGCGGCAGATGTTGCCGAGGCAGACGAGGAGGATCTTTTTCGCTTGAAACGCCGAAGCCTGGCGAAGGCGTTGGGGTGAAGACATGGTGCAAAGAACCGGTATCCGCGGGGAAGATGGAAAACAGATGACGCTGAAAGAGGGATGCTCGCTGAGGTGCCAAGCACGTGTGTGATGTACATTCGGTGATCGGACCTCTTCGGGTGAAGTCCGAAGACTTCACGAAGAAGCATGGATGACCGCTTTGTACATCTTCCACAAGTCGCCCCGGCTGTTCATGTTGGAACGCAGAGTTTGGTTGGCCGGGAGGACTTACGGCAGCGGTGGGAAGTCCGAAGACTTCACGAAGAAGCATGGATGAACGCTTTGTACATCTTCCACAAGTCGCCCCATCTGTTCATGTTGGAACGCAGAGTTTGGTTGGCCGGGAGGACTTACGGCAGCGGTGGGAAGTCCGAAGACTTCACGAAGAAGCATGGATGAACGCTTTGTACATCTTCCACAAGTCGCCCCAGCTGGTCATGTTGGAACGCAAGGCTTGGTTGGCCGGGAAGACTTACGGCAGCGGTGTCTTGTAGTGGGAGCATGGTGGTGGAGTAGCTCACGCCCGCCTGCGCACCTCCGCCTCCGGCGCCGATCGCAGCTCGTAGACCATGCCCGGTCCGGGTTGCAGGTCCATGGTGCCGTTCAATTGTCCGGCCAAGGTCTGGATCAGTTCCATGCCTAAACTGTTCGGCTTTTCCCATTTGCCATGGTCGGGGATGCCCACGCCGTCGTCGCCCACGCGGAGGTGGAGGCCGCCTTCCTCGGTGCCGCTGAGGTGTACGATGATGGTGCCTTCCTCGCGTCCGGTGAAGGCGTGCTTGAAGCTGTTGCTGATCACCTCGTTGAGCAGCAGCCCGAGCGGGGTGAGCGTGTCCACGCCCAAGGTCTTCACCTGGATGTCCACGTCCATGTGGAGCTTCAGGCGGATGTTGTAGGCGGAGACGAGGTCGCGGATCAGGCTGTTGAGGTAGTTGCCCACGTCGATGTTCGCGAGGTCCTTGCTCATGTAGGTCTGCTCATGCACCAAGGCCATGGCGCCCACGCGGTTCACGCATTCATTGAAGAGCTCCATGGTGCGTGGGTCGCTCACCTTGTCGGTCTGGAAGCGGATCAGGCTGCGGACGATCTGCAGGTTGTTCTTCACCCGGTGGTGGATCTCCTTCAGCATCACCTCCTTTTCCTCTTTGCTCAGCATCGTTTCGCGCAGGTCCCGGTTGCTGCGCTCCAGCTCCGCGCCGGTGCGTGCGAGCAGTTCGGAGCGCTCGTGGGTGCGGGCGAGCAGCTTGGCCACATAACCCACCAACACGGCGCAGATCATGGCGAAAAGGCTGGCCAGGCCGAGGAGCCATTGGGCTTCGCTCCATTGGCCGCTCAGGGCCACGGTCTCCTTGCCCAACCCGTCCTGTTGCACGGCGCGCACGGTGTTCTCCACATGGCCACGTGCGCGCTGCGCCATCAGGCTGAACACCGCATTGCTCATTTCAGCCGCTTGGGGTTCGTTCCTGTTGCGTTCGGCCTCCCAGTGCAGCGAATCGCATGCGGCCAGGTCACGGGCCAGCCGGGTCTTAAGCCCGGCGATGCCGAATGCTTCATCCATGCCATGGAGCTCGCTGGCCGTCACGGCCCGGGTGCTCGCCAATTGGCCTGTCCAGTCACGCCCGGCGTAACGGATGTCATAGGCATGGGCTTGTACGAGTTCGTCGATCGAAGCGTTCACCCTGCCAAGGCCGTCCAGCAGTGCCACCTGCTGGTCCAGTCGGTGCTGGATCGTCGCCGTACGGGACATCAGGCCGAGGTCCCAAACGGTGAACAGGGCGGCCAGGGCCACGGCCGCCAAGGGAATGAAACGCCAGATGGAGGTTTTCACGGGTGCTTAGTTATGCCCCGTTCAACGCAGCGAAGCGCGGAAGCGTTACCGCATCGGCCCCGCGGCGCGCCGCATGGCGGAGGAAAAGCGCTTCATCACATCGCCGATGTGAGCCGTGGCCTGCGCCCGCATGTCCGCATGCAGGCGTTCCGCCGAGCCTTTGCTGACGCCGGGGACCGGCTCCTCCGGGCGGTTCCCCGTATAGATCGTGCCCAGGTCGATCGCTCCACTGGGGGCGTTCCGGTTGCCGGTATGCGACAAATGGCTGATCCGTACCTGGCATTGGCCGTTTTCCGTCTGGATGGTGATATTGTAGTTGATCACGCCCATCGACCCCAGCCGGCTCCCGAGCTGGGCACTGCGGTAGTTCACCCGGGCCACCCCTTCGATCCGGTTGTTGGAGGTGTCCCTATCGGTGAGCTTTGCACCGGGTTCCTGCCCGAAGGAAAATTCCCACGCGTCCACCGCAGCGGCATAGATCTGGGCCTTGGAGAGGGGAAGCGCTACGGCCTCGGTGATCACCAGCGGTCGCGGTCCGTCAAGCCCTGAAGTTTGCGGCATCGCCCGCACTACACAGGCGAGCAGCAGCAGGGTGAGGGCGGCGCGCATGGCCGAAAGTTAGCGGCCAAGCGCCCGTGGCCATGTGAAATATCGTCAAGTGCGGATCCCGGAAAAGGTGATGGCCAATACCTTAGCGGTCCACCAGATCATTTATTTGACCATGAATTCAGATCATCCACGCAATCCGGCGCTCAAGGTGGGCGTCTTCTATGACGGCAGTTATTTCACCCATGTGAGCAACTATTACAACTACGTCCATCCGCATCATCGCAGGCTTCACATCGGCGGGGTCCATGAGTTCATCAAGCACATGGTCTCCGAACGGGAGGGAACGCCCCCGAGCCTCTGCCACATCATCGATGCCCACTTCTTCCGGGGCCGGTTCAGCGCGAAGGACGCCAACGAAAAGACCAATCAGCTTTACTACGACCGCGTGTTCGACGATGTGTTGATGTACAACGGCGTGCAGACGCACTACCTGCCCGTGAAGGACCTGATGGGCCGCAAGCGGGAAAAGGGCATCGACGTGCTGATGGCGCTGGAGACCTTCGAGCTCTGCATGCACAAACGGTACGACGTGGTCGCGCTCATCGCCAGTGACGGGGACCACGTGCCCCTGGTCCGCAAGCTGCACGCCTTGGGCTGCAAGACCATGTTGCTCGGTTGGGATTTTGAATACACGGATGAGACCACGGGCGAACAACAGACCACCAAGACCAGCACGGACCTATGGAACGCGGTGAGCTATCCGCTGGAAATGGCCCACATGGTGGAGGAAGGCCTGCGCGATGACGACGAAGTGGTGCGCGACATGTTCGTGCTGAAGGAATCGGTCCCGCGCGATCACGATATCGACAGGCCCTTGGTCAGCATGTCCGACTACCCTGATGATGAACGCTACACCGGCGAGGTGATGAGCCTGCACAACGGCTACGGCTTCATCCGCTTCCCGGACAACAATGTGTTCTTCCTGCACGACGACCTGGAGGAGGTTGATTTCACTGAACTTTCAGTGGGCTTCATGCTGGAGTTCAATGTGGCCATGAACAGCCGGGGCCAACGTGTGGCAAAGCATATTTCACGCCCTGCCGTCGAACAAAATCCGGAGTAGTTCCCAATAAGCCGGTCAGCCTCTCGGAAGGCGTACGGAGAAGCTGCACCCTCTTCCGGTGCCGGAGCATGCTGCCGTCAGGTCACCACCATGGGCCTCGGCCCACTGCTTGGCCCTTGCCAACGTGCTTCTGGCCTGGGATTCCCCATCGGTGCTCCGTGACGACAGGATCGCATAGCGCGTGAAGACCTCCTGCAGGTCCTCTTCCGTGAGACCAACGCCTTGGTCCTTGACCTCCACTAATACATCGCCAGCGTTGCACTTGGCGGTCACCTCGATGGTCGATCCTTTGGGCGAGAATTTGCTGGCGTTGGAGAGCAGGGCCTCGAACAGTTGTTCCAGAACTTGCCGATCCCCGTCCATGGTGATCGCATCGTCCGCTTGGAAGCTCACGTGCTGGTTCTTTTTCTCTGTGCGGAAAGCGACGTTCCCGATGCATTGCTCCAAGAGGCCTTTCAGTTCGACCGGGGCGCGGTGCAGCTTGGAAATGCCGCGTGGCACGGAGAAATCGTCCATCAGGCCCTCCAGTTCACGTGCGCCGTTGAAGTAGTTCTTCTCGGCCATTGCCAGTAGCTGTGCCCGCTCCGGGCCTTCCGGCAGGTCGTGCAACATGGCCGCGGCCTGCCACAGGCTACCGAGCCGGTTCTTCAAAGCATGGGAGAACCGGTGCAGCCGCTCATCGCGCAAAGGCGCGTTGCACGGGTCGAACGGTGCCTGTTCGTCATGCATCCCCGCGCATGATGCGGTGGAGCACCTGGTTCAGCCCGTCCGGGTCGATCGGCTTCAAAAGGTAGTGGCACCCACCAAGGTTCTTGATGCCGTCCACGATCTCCGGCCTGTTGCTCGCGGTGAGGAAGATGATCGGGAGCTTGTCGGTATGGCGGATCTCACGCGCCAGATCCAGTCCCGTCTTTTCCCCTTTCAGGTAGACGTCCATCATGATGGCGTCGGGATGTTCCTGCTGCATCAATTGTTCAGCCTCCGCCGTGCTGGAGGCGCTGCCGGTCACCTCGAACCCCATCTGTTCCAATTGCAGGCGGTATCCGAAGGAGATGATGGCCTCGTCCTCGATGATCAGTATCTTTTTCATGGGTTCTGCGGAGCTTGGTTGCGTTGGGCATGCTCGTTGGCGATGCGGTTGAATTCTTCAGGTGTGAGGGGCTTCTCGATGTATTCTCTGACACAACGGACATTGCGGGCCATTTCCATGTCCACCGGGCGATTGCTGCTGGAGCACATCACAACGGTGGTCATGCCGCACTCGATCAATGTTCCCTGCTCGCAATTTTTCAGGAATTCGAAGCCATCGGTGGAGGGCATGTTGATGTCCACCAGCAGCAGGTCGGGTTTCTCATTGCTGCTTCGGAGATGCTCCATCGCCTCATGCGGGTCCAGGAATGCTGAAAGCCGGCCTTTGAACCCGGCCTTTTTCAGCATCAACCGTGTGATCAGGTGGTAATCATCCTCATCGTCCACGATCATGACGTGCAACGGAGGGTTATCGGTAACGGTCATGCCGTGCGGGGTGTCCATGGCCGGTTCATACGCAGTGGTGCCACGGATGGTTATAGCCCCGGGCGGATCTCTGTCGCAACCAGGTTTGCGGGATGCGCCCAGTGTGCCAACCTTAAGTTGGTGGACTGAGGATTAGCCTCAATTTCTTCCTTATGCAAGGCGGAACATGCGCGGCGTAGCAGTCGCTACGGCGGATTGTTCCAACGCCGCAGAAGGGAGAAAGGGAGGTGAAGACAGTTCAGGATATACGGATGGCATACTAGCCAACCTTGGGGTCCTCCAATGCACTCTGCTGTAGCGTGCGCAGGTGGGCCCTTACCTCCTGGATCCCATTTTCCGGAGCTTGGTAGGCGCGCAAGGCCCGGTCCACCAACAGAAGGCTGGCCTCCAGGTCCTCGGAGATCACCTCGTCAGCCCCGGTGGCGTACAGGTCGGCCTCATCCGATGCAAAGCGCGAACGGACCACCAGCCGGGCCTTGGTATGGGCGCGGACATTCGCCACCACGCGCTTCGACTGCAGGCCGTCCGGAAGCGCAATCACCACCATCCGTGCCGTGCCTGCATGGGCCTTCTCCAACATGGAGCCTTGGGAAGCATCGCCCTGCACCGTGAGGATCCCGCGCTCCACCGCCAGCTGGGCCAGGTCCGGGTCTTCCTCCACCACGGCACAGCGCACTTTCATGCTTTGCGCGGCCAACGCCACGTTCTGCCCGTTCAACCCGAAACCGATGATCAACAGATGGTCGTTCAAGCCCGGATGATCGGCCTGCTGTGGTTCCGAGCCGACGTTCAACAAGGAGTCCAAAGCTTCACCCGTGCGTGGCAGGAGGTGGTTGAAAGTGCCACCCGCGATGCGGTTCGAGCGCGCCATCACCACCGGTGTGGCGGCCATGGTGATGATGGAAACGGCAAGGAACAACTGGTGGTGGTCCGGTGAAAGCAGGCCGTACCCGATCCCGGAAAGCGCCAGTACGAAAGAGAATTCACCCACTTGAAAAAGCGCCAGCCCGCACTGTAGGGCCGTACGCACCGGACGGCGGAGCAGCCATACGGCAAGGAAACCCGCCAAGGTCTTGCCGGCCATCACCAGTAACGCCAGTCCGAGCACGGTGAAAGGGGTGGAGACGAACAAGCCGGGGTCCACCAACATGCCGATGCTGACGAAAAAGAAGCTCATGAACAACTGATGGAACGGCTGCACAATGCCCGAAGCATGATGCACCTGATCAGTGCCGCTGATGATGAGTCCGGCGAAAAATGCGCCTAAGGCAAGGGAAAGGCCGAGCGCGGAAGTACCCCAGGCCGCCGCGAAGCACAACAGCACCACGGTGATGATGAAGAGTTCCTTGTTGCGCCCCTTGGACACCATGCGAAGGAGGCGCGGCACCGCCCAGCGGCCGCTGACGTAGACCACCGAGACGAGCAGCAGCACCTTGCCGAGCAGCAGTAGCAGGTCGCCGCCGATATCACCGCTCTTGCCCGCCAACATGGGCATCACCAGCATCATCGGCACCACGAGGATGTCCTGAAAGATGAGGATCGCCGAGGTGACGCGGCCTACCGGAGAATCCAAACGGCCTTTTTCCTGCAGTACCCGCAGCACGATGGCCGTGCTGCTGAGCGTGACCAGAAAGCCGATGAACACCGCAGCCGGAAGGCCCATGCCCCAAAGCGTACAGACACCCGTGGTGATCGCAATGGTGAACAGGGCCTGCAAAGTTCCCCCGACGAACACCATGACGCCGATGGTCGAGAGCTCCTTCAGGCTGAAGCCCATCCCGATCACGAAGAGCAGGAACACCATACCGAACTCCGCCAGTTCGTTCACCGTCTCGGCCTCGTCCACCCAGCCCAGCATGTGCGGCCCAGCGATCATGCCCGCGATGATGAAGCCCAGCACGCCGGGCATCTTCAGCCGCCGGAACAGCAGGATGATGCCCACCGCCAGGGCGAGTACCACTACCAATTCCTTGTAAAGTCCGTCCTGCATGTCACTTGTTGGTGGGCGGTCCTGCGACTGTCACAGGCATCACGGAACGGGCCTGCTAACAGATGCCGCGAATTTCCATGCCACAGGTCAGGTGAAGCACACGCCTTCGTTCATTCGGCGAACGACCACCTGTTGATCCGGCGGTCAGAGCACAGCGTTCACTCCTTCGTCTCGTTCCAAGTGCGATAGTTCGCCGAGATAGGTGGCCGGTCCGCTGGGACCTCGCGCAAGGGTTCACAGGCTTCCAAAGTGGCATGCAATTCCTTCGGAAGGCCTTGGTACAGCTTCGTGCCCTCGGTCTTCCACTTGATCATCGCATCGCTCACATCCTTCACGGCCCGTGCCGGATTGCCCACGATCACCTTCCTACGCTCCCAAACGGAATCCGCTGGAAGGAAAGCCAAGGCTCCTACAATACACTCATCCCCGAGTTCAACACGGTCCATCAGCACCGCGTTCATGCCCACCATGCAGTTACGCCCCACGTGTGCACCATGGATGATCGCGCCATGGCCGATGTGCGCACTTTCCTCCAAGCGCACGGTGATGCCGGGGAACATGTGAATGGTGCAGTTCTCTTGCACGTTGCAGCCGTCAGCGACGATGATCTCGCCCCAATCGCCTCGCAAGGCGGCACCGGGTCCGATATAGACATCCTTGCCAATGATGACGTTGCCGGTGACGGCTGCCAAGGGATGCACAAAGGCCGTGGGATGGACCACGGGCCGGTAACCGTTGAAGGAGTACGTCATGTCGGGCGTCGGATCGATGAATATCACGAAAACGTGGAAGGAGGAAAAGGTAAAGGAGGGTATGCGAACTTAGGGAGGTTGCGCGAACCGTGTTGTGAAGGGTCCACAAGCGTGAAGCGCCCCGAACCTGCTATGGGCAGGGCCCTTCAGCGTTACCATTGCGTTAAGTTCAATTTGGGTCGAGCTTTCCCGTCCGGTTCGGCTACATTTGGCCGCGACAAGCAAGCCACCATGTTCATAGGAGCCTTCTTCCGCCTGTTCAAGCCCAAGGATCGGGTGTTTTTCCACCACTTTGAGGCTTCCGCAGCGAATGTGCTGAAGATGAGCGAGGACCTGATGCTGATCATGGCATCGGAACCGGGAGCGCATCGCACCGCCTTGCTGGAAAGGCTGGTTTTGCAGGAACGCGCCAATGATGATCTGACGCACACCATCTTCAAGGAGTTGGCGCGGAACTTCATCACGCCCATCGACCGGGAGGACATTCATTCCTTGGCTGGCAGCTTGGACGATGTGGCGGACTACATCCTCGCCAGTGCAAAGAATCTGGAGCTTTTCCACATCAATAAACCGGATGAGACCTGTCGGGAGTTGGCACGCCTGGTGAACGAAGGGGCGAAGATCGTCCAGATGGCCGTGCATCATCTTCGCGACCTGAACAAACCCAACGCCCACCACCAGTTCGTGATCGATGTGAACAGCATGGAGAACGAGGCTGACGAGGTCTTCGACGCGGCCATCGAGCAGCTTTTCGCCCACGAGAAGGATGCCATCCACGTCATCAAGATGCGTGATACCTATATGATGCTGGAATCGGCCACCGACAAATGCGAGGACGTGGCGAACGTGATCGAATCGATCATGCTCAAGTACGCTTAAATGCAAGGTTTGTTTTTTGGCCGCAGAGACGCTGAGGCGCAGAGAAGTGTGTTGAGAATGGTAAGTGGCGAGGCCGCTGCCAACTGCCACTGCCAACTGTTCCCGGCAATTCCTCCGCGCCTCCGCGTCTCTGCGGTTTGTTCATACCGCATTACTGAATGAGCCTCTTGGTCGTCATCATCATCCTCGCCTTGGTGTTCGATTACATCAACGGCTTCCATGATGCGGCCAACTCCATCGCCACGGTGGTCAGTACCAAGGTGCTAACCCCGTTCCAGGCCGTGATGTGGGCTGCGATGTTCAATTTCGCGGCCTTTTTCATCTTCAAGGACCACGCGGTGGCCAATACCATCAGCAAAACCGTCCATCAGGAGTTCATTACCCTGCCGGTGATCCTCAGCGGACTGGTCGCCGCGATCATCTGGAACCTGCTCACCTGGTGGTACGGCATCCCCAGCAGCAGCTCCCACACCTTGATCGGCGGCTTCGCCGGTGCGGCGCTCACACATGCCTTTTCCACACAGAACGGAGTGTCGGTCGCATCGGTGGTGGAGATGGGCATGATCATGAAGATCGTCGCCTTCATCTTTCTTGCTCCGTTGTTGGGCATGGCCATCAGCATGTTCGTTTCTCTGGTCACCTTAGTGGAGAACACCTGGTACCGGGTGAGCCTCATCGTGCTCACGTCCATCTTCACTTGGTTCTTGTTCATCCACCTGCAGGAGAATAAGATGCAGGACAACATCGCCGGTGTGTTGCAAGTGAACACGCTTCAGGAACAGGTGCTGATGGACCCGGCTTTTACTGCGGACTACGAAGAGGCTTCCCGGCAATTGGACGAGGCAACACCCTTGTTGGCACTCTATCCGAACATCGGTGCGGAAGGCGTGGCCAAGCGGATCATTCATGACGTGGCACCCGCACTGGATCAAGATAAGCTCACCAAGGCCATCGCCAAAGGGGACAACAGTTACATCCGCTACGGCATGATGCTGTTCTCGCTGATCTTCATTCTCACCTATCTCTACGTAGAGAAGATCAGAACTCCCAATGCATTCAGCATGGCCAAGATGTTCAAACGACTGCAGCTCTTGTCGTCCGCAGCGATAAGCATCGGTCATGGTGGCAACGATGCGCAAAAGGTCATGGGCATCATCGCAGCCGCGTTGATCGCCGGAGGGGAGATCCAGGACTTCAAGGACATGCCCACTTGGGTGCCCTTGGCGTGCTATACCGCTATTGCGTTGGGCACCATGAGCGGTGGCTGGAAGATCATCAAGACCATGGGGACGCGCATAACCAAAGTGACGCCGCTGGAAGGTGTGTGCGCCGAGAGCGGCGGGGCCATCACTCTGTACCTCACCGAGCAGATGGGCATCCCCGTGAGCACCACCCACACGATCACAGGCTCCATCATCGGGGTGGGGGCCACCAAGCGGCTCAGCGCCGTGCGCTGGGGCGTGACGATCCGCCTGCTTTGGGCTTGGATCATCACCATTCCGGTAAGCGCGGCCATCGCTGCGGTGGCGTATTGGATCTGCGTTGCGCTTGGTCTTTGAGGCCCCTTGAAGAACTATTTCAGCCAATATCAAGGTGGTCATTTGACTTTTTTAGGATCCTCCGGTCCTGCACCTGCTGAAACTGTTCCCGTTGAATTTCGTAAATTCGCGCAGTGAAAAAAGCAGCAACTATCGGTTTCAACTTGTACTTCATGGCCTTGGCCATGTTGTTCAGCAGCTTGCTGTTGAGCACCGCCGTGCTGCCCACAGTGATGAGCGTTTCCTACGGGAAGGCCATTGCGGCACCGGTTCCGGTTGAAGAAGAGCAAATGCACGGACGGGATCTGCAAAAGTCTGCCGCGCATCAGCATTCCGAATGGGATGGCTCAGCGGTCTGTATGCGCGAAAAGATGCGCGCCAGCTTCCGCCACAGCGACGAGGCCGTGCCTTCCGGTCCCATCAGTGACGTGCCTTTGCAGCCGCCGAAGCGGTCGTAGCCCCGACACCCGCGAGGTGTCTTCTGCCAGTCTGTGAAGCGTATCCACCGGGACCCGGTGCGCACTTGGCTTGGCCTTTGGCGGGTCCCCGCACAACCGTTTCATTTTTCATTTCATGAACAACCTTTTTGGGTCCGTAAAACGTGACCTTCCCGCATCCATCGTTGTCTTTCTTGTGGCCGTGCCGCTGTGTCTCGGCATTGCGCTTGCTTCTGGTGCGCCGCCTTTCGCAGGTCTTCTCGCAGGTGTCATTGGCGGTCTCGTCGTAGGTGCGGCCAGCGGGTCGCAGCTGGGCGTTTCCGGCCCTGCCGCGGGCCTCGCAGCCATCGTGCTCACCAGTGTGGCGGCGCTTGGCTCGTTCCAGCTCTTTCTGCTCGCCGTGTTGTTGGCAGGGATCATTCAGTTCCTTATGGGCCTGGCGCGCGGCGGCGTCATCGCCTATTTCTTTCCCTCGGCGGTGATCAAAGGAATGTTGGCCGGCATCGGCATCTTCATCGCCCTCACCCAGTTCCCCCATGCTTTCGGGCATGACAAGGAGCGGGCCACGGATTCCGTGGTGCCCCGTGCGGAGGGCGGTGTATTCGGCGACCTCGTGAACATGTTCGCCGCGCCACATTTCGGTGCGTTGATCATTGCTGCTGCCTGCTTTGCCGTGTTGTTGCTCTGGGAAAGTCCCTCGATCAAGCGGAACAAGGTTCTATCCATGGTGCCAGGCCCCTTGTTGGCTGTGATCATCGGTATCACCTTGGCAGCGTTGGGCGGAATAGTGCCGCTCTTGTCCTTGTCGGCTAACCACTTTGTGCAGTTGCCGGATCTTTCCGGTGTTTCACTCGGATCGCTTTTCCCGGGCCCGGACTGGAGCGGTATCTCCAACATGCAAGTGTGGACCACCGCGCTCACTCTGGCACTGGTCGCCAGCTTAGAGACCTTGCTCTCCGTTGAAGCGGCGGACAAGCTCGATCCCCAGAAGCGCGAAACACCGAAGAACCGCGAATTGATGGCACAAGGATTCGGTAACGTGGTCGCGGGTCTTCTCGGCGCACTGCCGGTGACGCAGGTGATCGTGCGCAGTTCCGCGAACGTGCAGTCCGGCGGACGCACAAAGCTTTCCGGAATGCTACATGGCCTTTGGGTGCTGGTGGCGGTGCTTCTCTTTCCGACGCTGCTCGGCATGATCCCCTTGGCCGCGTTGGCCGCGATCCTCGTGCAGGTGGGCTTCAAACTGGCCAGGCCCGCACTCTTCACGGAGATGTGGCAAGGCGGCTGGACACGGTTCACCCCCTTCCTCGTTACGGTGCTCGGCGTGGTCTTCCTCGACCTGCTGAAAGGCGTGGGACTTGGCATGGCCGTCGCGCTTTTCATCATCCTGCGGAACAACTACAAAGTGCCCTTCCACCTCTTGGAGCGCTCGGTGTCGCCTGGAGAGCCGGTGCGTCTCGCCTTGGGCGAAGAAGCGAGTTTTCTCAACAAGGCCAGCATCCAACGTACACTGGCCGAACTGCCGACGGGCTCGCACATCATTATCGATGTGAGCCGCACGGTAAGGCTGGACCCGGATATCCACGAGATCCTTACCGATGGTCAAACACGCGCAAAGAACAAGGGCTCCATTGTGGAGATCATCGGGATCGACGCGCACAGAAGACATCGTGTGGCGGCATGGCTGAGCGTCAAACATGTTCGGGAGACCTTCCATTTTGTCTCTTCCACCCCAGTAGATCCGGCACGACCATGAACGCACAGACCAAAGAAAGCCGTGCGCCATTGGTACCGGCCGATGCATTGCGTATCCTGATCGAAGGGAACGAACGATTCCAAAAGAACCACAAGGCCAACCGCGACCTGCGTCTTCAAGTTGAACAGACCTCCGAAGGCCAATTTCCGCTTGCGGTAGTGCTGAGCTGCATGGATTCGCGCACCAGCACCGAACTTGTCTTTGATCAAGGGTTGGGCGACATCTTCAGCATCCGTATCGCAGGGAACATAGTCAGCGATGACATCCTCGGCAGCATCGAATATGCCGTGGCGGTGGCCGGCGTGAAGCTCGTGGTGGTGCTCGGCCATACCCGCTGTGGGGCCATTGCCGGCGCTTGTTCCGATGTGCGGCTTGGTAACCTCACCGGCATGCTGGAGAAGATCAAACCTTCCATCGGCCGTGCCGCGCCGTTGAACGGCGATCCGCAGGCTTGGATGGACCGGGTGGCCGCGGCCAATGTTTGCGCCTCCATCGATGCGATCCTCGACCGCAGCCCGGAGGTGAAGCGCCTTATGGATTCGGGCGAGGTCGGGCTTGCAGGAGCGATGTACAATGTCAGTTCCGGCGCAGTGGAGATCATGAACGCTTGTGAGCATGTGCAGAAGGCCGCGCCCACTGCGGGGCCGCTGTAGTAAATGAGCGGCCTATTAGGAACGAAAGACCCCGGATTTTCCGGGGTCTTTCGTTTCACCGGCAAAAGTGTGGCGATCTTCGCGCCATGGCCATCTTACTTTCTGACGCCGGGTTGCACAAGCACCTTTTGCCATTGACCTATACGCGGCCTGTAGGGGCTTTGAGCGCAGGCATCTTCACGATCGCGGGAACTTGGGAACGCTTGGTGGACATGCCCGTTGGCTTTCTCACCGAGTCTTACCTACAGGCCAAATTCCCGGCGGTGAAGGCCGATCGCGTCTTCGAGGTCCATGGCGGCCTACTGCCCACGGAGGCCTTAGCAGGAGCAGTGGTCGATCTGGAGCCCGGCCAAGTATTGCTGAAGCACGGCAAGCCATTGGCCTTCTGTTTGGAAGGCGCCTCACACACGTCGGAAGGGCATTGGGCCGTACCTCCCACTTTTCTGGCACAAGTGGAGTTCAAAGGAGAAGTGCTCGTGATCGAACGTCCTTGGCATCTTTTCCAACATTGCGCAACGGCCATCACGAACGACTTCGCCCTGCTGACGGAAGGCCGCCGCAGTGCGCCCCTCAGCGCATTGAACACGGTGATCGGCGACCCGAAGTTGGTTTTTCTGGAGGAAGGAGCGAAGGCGGAGGCCAGCATCTTCAACACCACGAACGGCCCCATTTGGATCGGAAAGGACGCTGAGGTGATGGAGGGCTGTATGATCCGAGGTCCGTTCGCCTTGGGCGACAATGCCCAATTGAAAATGGGTGCGAAGATCTACGGTGCCTGCTCCTTCGGCCCGGAATGCCGGGTAGGCGGGGAAGTGAACAACAGTGTCATCCTCGGCTACAGCAACAAAGGCCATGATGGCTTTCTCGGCAATAGCGTGCTGGGCGAGTGGTGCAACTTGGGCGCGGACACCAACACCAGCAACCTCAAGAACACGTATGGCGAAGTGGCGGCATGGAGCTATGCCGATGAGACATTGGTCCATACCGGACAGCAATTCCTCGGTTTGGTCATGGGCGACCATGCCAAGAGCGGCATCAACACCATGTTCAACACCGGCACCGTGGCAGGCGTTTGCGCCAATGTGTTCGGCAGCGGCTTCGCTGCCAAACACATTCCCTCATTTTCGTGGGGCGAAAGTGAAGTATATGCGCTGGACAAGGCTTTCAGCACATGTGCGCGGGTCATGGACCGGCGCCATGTGCCCTTCACGGACGAGGACGAAAAGATCCTGCGCCATGTTTTCAACATGACGGAAGTCTTCCGGCGCTGACAACTTCGCAGACCCGTGCGGTCGGCATGGTCCTTGCCTTTTGCGCCGCTCCGCTTGATCCGCGCCGTTGGCGATCATCGTATTTTTACCACCGACATTTTGGCACCCAGTTGCATGAACGATTTTTTGATGAACGAAAACCCATTCCTCGCCTCAGGAGAGATCGACAACGAGACCGAGCTGATCCCGTTGATCACCGCCGAGGACGAGGAGTTGATGAATGCGGAGAGCACTCCGCCCGAGCTCCCCATCCTTCCCTTGCGCAACACTGTGCTCTTCCCGGGTGTTGTCATCCCCATCACCGTGGGGCGGGACCGCAGTATCAAGCTGATCCAGGAGGTTTATCGCGGCAATCGTACGCTTGGCGTGCTGAGCCAGAAGGATTCCGAGATCGAGGAGCCGGAGCCGAAGGACCTGAACAATGTGGGCACCATCGCCACGATCATTCGCATGTTGCGCATGCCCGACGGTAGCACCACTGCGGTGATACAAGGGAAGAAGCGTTTCGAGATGATCGAAATGGTGAAGACCGAGCCCTACTTCACGGCCAAAATCAAGGAATTTGCGGAGCAGCGTCCAGAGAAGGGAGAGAAGAAATTCGAGGCGTTGGTAAGCTCACTGAAGGATCTCGCAACCAACATCATCAAGGCCAGCCCGCACATTCCCACCGAGGCCAGTTTCGCCATCAAGAACATCGACAGCCCGAGCTTCCTGGTGAACTTCATCAGTAGCAACATGAACGCCGAAGTGGCGGAGAAGCAGCGGATGCTCGAAGTGGCCGACCTGAGGGAGCGTGCCAACATGCTGCTGGCGCACCTTACCAAGGAGCTGCAGATGCTGGAGATGAAGAACGAGATCCAGAGCAAGGTCCGCACCGAAGTGGACAAGCAACAGCGCGAATACTTCCTCCATCAGCAGATCAAGACCATCCAAGATGAACTGGGCGGAAACCCCATCGAGCAGGAGATCGAGGAGATGAGGGAAACGGCCAGCAAGAAGAAGTGGACCAAGAAGGTGGGCGAACTTTTCGAGAAGGAACTGCTGAAACTCCAACGGATGAACCCGGCCGGTGCCGAGTTCAGCGTGCAGTTCAACTATGTACAGCTATTACTGGAACTGCCTTGGGGCGAATACAGCGCCGATAAGTTCGACCTGAAGAACGCCCAGAAGATCCTCGACCGCGACCACTTCGGCCTGGAGAAGGTGAAGGAGCGCCTTATCGAGCACCTTGCCGTGCTGAAGCTGAAGGGTGACATGAAGGCCCCGATCATTTGCCTGTACGGCCCTCCCGGCGTGGGCAAGACCAGCTTGGGCAAGAGCATGGCGGAGGCCCTCGGGCGCAAGTACGTGCGCATGAGTTTGGGCGGCCTGCACGATGAGGCCGAGATACGCGGGCACCGCAAAACGTACATCGGCGCCATGCCCGGCCGCTTGATCCAAAGCCTCAAGAAGGCCGGAACGAGCAACCCGCTCTTCGTTCTGGACGAGATCGACAAGGTGGGCAAGGACTTCCATGGCGACCCTGCCAGCGCGCTCCTCGAAGTGCTGGACCCTGAGCAGAACCACGCCTTCTACGACAACTACGTGGAGATGGAGTACGACCTCAGCCGCGTGATGTTCGTGGCCACGGCAAACTCCCTCAGCACCATCCATCCTGCGTTGCGCGACCGCATGGAGATCATCGAGGTGAACGGCTACACGCTCGAGGAAAAAGTGCAGATCGCACAGCGCCATCTGCTGCCCAAGCTGTTGAAGGACTCCGGCATCAAGCCCAAGCAGTTCAAACTGGGCGAGGGATTGCTGGAGGCCATCGTGGAGAACTACACCGACGAGAGCGGTGTACGGGGATTGGAGAAGCGCATCGCCAAACTGGTGCGCTACCGCGCCAAGCAGATCGGCCTGAAGGAAAAATTCGCCGTCACCATCGGTGTGCAGGACCTCGTGAAGATCTACGGCCCGAGCCATGCCCGGGATAAATACCAAGGCAATGACGTGGCGGGCGTTGTCACCGGCCTCGCATGGACTCCCACCGGCGGCGACATCCTCTTTTTGGAGACCAGCATCACCAAAGGTGAAGGCAAGCTTGCGCTCACCGGCAACCTCGGCGACGTGATGAAGGAGAGCGCCATGATCGCGTTGGAATATCTCAAGGCCCACAGCGACATCATCGGCTTGGAACAGGAAGTGTTCAAGCGCTGGAACGTCCACATCCACGTACCGGAGGGCGCAACACCAAAGGACGGGCCTTCCGCAGGCATCGCCATGCTCACCAGCATCGCGAGCGCCTTCACCCAGCAGAAAGTGCGCAAGTTCCTCGCCATGACCGGTGAGATCACCCTGCGTGGGAAAGTGCTGCCCGTAGGTGGCATCAAGGAGAAGATCCTCGCGGCAAAGCGTGCAGGTATCAAGGAGATCGTGCTGAGCGAGGATAACCGCAAGGACATTGAGGAGATCGACGCGCGCTATGTTAAAGGCATGCGTTTCCACTACATCACGGAGATGATCGATGTGGTGAAGCATGCGCTGCTGAAGGAAAAAGTGGAGCACGCGCTTTTGGTGGCGTGATCTAGTTGGACGGTGTTAGTTGTCGGGCTGCGGACGGCCGCGCAGTTGATGCCAAGCTCCGGTCGAGTGGACCTGTTTGGTCGAGTCTTCGCGACGATGGAGCATTCCGCCCATCTTTGCCGCCAAGTCACTGCCATGCGCACATCCCTTTCATTCTGCCTTGGCTTAGCACTGCTCCATTCCGCGATTGAAGTCACCGCTCAACAAGGCACCACGCTTGCGCTGGTGCCGGACAAAGGCTTGGTCTTCAAGCGGGACACCACCTTCGAGCTGCTCTTCCGGTTCCGCATGCAGGACCGCGTGGCCTTCACCCATAACACGGGCGATGACCTTGAGAACGCCTCAGCATCTTTCTTGGTCCGCCGGTTCCGCCTGAAATTGGAGGGTTTCGCCCTTACACCCCGCCTGAAATACAAAGTGCAGCTCGGCCTTTCGGCAAATGACCAGAACGTGGGCGACGGTTCTCCGCCCAGCCCGTTGCTGGATGCGATGGTTTTCTACACCGTGGCGCCACACACGTCCGTCGGCTTCGGCCAAGGCAAACTTCCCGGCGGCCGTGAAGCGCTTGTTTCTTCCGGTGAGTTGGAATTGCCCGAGCGCCCGTTGGCCAACGGACCTTTCACCACTGACAGGGATTTCGGCCTTTTTGCCGACCACTCCGTGCATGCCGGCGTACAGTTGGTGCGGTTGCGCGCAGCGATCACACAAGGGGAGGGCAGAAGCTCCACCGCTGGCGACCTGGGCCTGCATTACTCTGGCCGCTTGGAATGGCTGGCATTCGGAGCTTTCAGTGGTAAGGACGGCGATTACATGGAAGGCGACATCCTGCGCGAACCCGCACCGAAGCTCTCCATCGCCACAGCGTTCAGCACCAACCGCAATGCTCGGCGCAGTTTGGGCGTGAACGGCCCACGCTTCCCCGACGGTCAAGGCCGCACCATCGACACCTTTTTTGCCGATATGCTCTTTAAAAATAACGGCTGGTCGTGGCAGAACGAGTTCGACCAAAGGCACACCGAAGGATCGCCGTTGCTGCGTGACACGGTGACAAACGCCATCATCGCTGTGGACGAAGGCTGGGGCATTACGAGCCAGTTGGGCCGTATGGTGGGTAAGCGTTCCCAGGCCGTTCTCCGCTACTCCGCCTTCATGCCCAGTGATCGCGTGGCCATGAGCTTTTCACAGCGTGAAGAGGCGTGGGCCGGTTGGTCGTACTACGTGAACGGGCACCGCATCAAATTGCAGTCGGCTGTATCGTACACCTGGCAAAACGGTGATGCGGATTTTTCGCGGACAGGCAACCAGTGGGGCCTGTTCTTACAAGTGGAAATGGGCATTTGATGGAGCATTTCGTGGACCCGCGCGCCATCGCCATCGCGGACCTGACCTACGAGCTGCCGGAGGACCGCATCGCACAGCATCCTCTGGCTGAGCGGGACCGGTCCAAACTCCTCATTTACCGTGACGGGCGTACCACCGACCGCCACTTCAGCGACCTGCCCATTGAATTGCCGGAAAGCATATTGTTGGTGCTCAACGATACCCGCGTGGTGCATGCGCGGATCACCTTCAAACGGGCCACGGGCGCGGTGATCCAATGCATGGTGCTGACCCCGGAGCAAGGCCGTACCATCGAACAGGCATTGACCGATACCCAAATGTCGCGCTGGTGGTGCATGCTGGGAAATGCCAAGCGATGGAAAGGGGAGCAACTCGCCCTGGAGCAGGACGGACGCCGGTTCGCAGCCGCGCGGATCGAGCATTGTGATGGCGAGCATCTCATCGAATTCCGTTGGTCGGGGAAAGGGATCTTTATGGACCAGTTGGAACGTTTCGGCACGGTGCCGTTGCCGCCTTACATGCGCCGTGCCGCGGAAGCGGATGACGACGCCCGCTACAACACCGTTTTCGGGGAACGCCCCGGATCGGTGGCCGCGCCCACGGCCAGCCTGCACTTCACACCTGCCGTATTGAGCGCCTTGGCAACGAAGGGCGTAAGAAACACAC
This sequence comes from Flavobacteriales bacterium, assembly GCA_016700415.1. NCBI lineage: Bacteria > Pseudomonadati > Bacteroidota > Flavobacteriia > Flavobacteriales > Flavobacteriales bacterium. The sequence continues at coordinate 733,099 of CP065018.1, read as the reverse complement.
GCGTTACGTTGCATGTCGGCGCCGGGACCTTCCTGCCGGTGAAAAGTGCCACCATGCAGGGCCACGACATGCACAGCGAGCAATTGCGGATCCCCCGCTCGGCAATAGAAGCCATCCGTGATCGGCTCGGCGCGGGTCCGGTCATCCCGGTAGGCACCACGGCCCTGCGCACCATCGAAAGCCTGTATTGGTTCGGCGCGGATCTCGTGCATGGTGCGGAGCCCCGGACAATGGAGGTTCGCCAATGGCAACCGTATGAAGACAGCCCGGGAGTGGGACCCGAAGCGGCCTTGACGGCAGTGCTGAACTGGATGGACCGGCATGAACTGGACGTGGTGAGCGGTGCTACCCGGCTGTTGATCGCACCGGGCTATCGGTTCCGTCTCACGGATGCTCTGATCACGAATTTTCACCAGCCCCGCAGCACGTTATTGCTCTTGGTAGCAGCGCTCATCGGGCCGCAGTGGCGCGAAGTCTATGACCACGCCCTGAGCAGAGGCTACCGGTTCCTCAGTTATGGCGATGGTTCGTTGCTATGGCGAAAAGGGGAGCAGAAATAGGTGACTTGCAACACTCAGACTCAAGGCTCACGACTGACGGACTCAAGACTCACCTGCGACCTCCGAATACTACCTGCGCCTATCTTGCGTTCCCATCGCGACAGAACATCCAATATGCCCAAGTCCCTACGCTTTCTTTTTGTTGTACCGTCGTTGTTGCTCGTAGTGGCCTGCCATGCCCAGCTCGGTGGTTCCGCGGTCTTCCGTGTGCTGGACATCCCCAGCTCCGCGCGCATTTCCGGCCTGGGGGGGTCGCCCGTAGCGGTCTACGACAACGACATCAATCTGGGTCTCTTCAACCCGGCCCTGCTGAACGCCTCCATGGGTAGGCAGGTCGCTCTGAGCTACATGCCCTATATCGACGGTATCAACATCGGTTATGCGGCCTACTCCCAGCATCTGGACAGTGCCAACATCACCCTCAGCGGCTCCGTGCAATACGTGGATTACGGTACGTTCACGCGCCGGGACGAGACCGGGGAGGATCAAGGGACTTTCAAGGCCGGGGAGTACGTGGTACAAGTAGGCGCGGGCCGGGCCATCGATAGCTTGTTCAGTGTTGGGGTGAACCTGAAGTTCATCACCTCAAACATCGAATCCTACACGGCTACCGGCTGGGCCGCGGACATCGGAGGGGTCTACGTGAAAAAGGCCCTCGGGCTCACCGTGGCGGCCACCTTGCGCAACATCGGCTTCGTCTCAAGCAGCTACACGGATACCAAGGAGAAACTGCCGTTCCAAGTGCAACTTGCAGCCACCTATAAATTTCGCCATGCACCCTTCCGTTTGGGCCTTTCCTTGGACAACCTGCAACAGTGGGACCTGACCTATGACGACCCGAACGAACAGACCCAGATCGATCCCACGACCGGTGAAGTGATCGCCAAAAAGGTCACCACTGCCGAACGTACGCTCCTGCACATCGTGCCCAATGCCGAGATCCTCTTCGGACCCAATTTCATGATCCGCCTCGGATACAACTACCGCCGTCGCCAGGAACTGGCCGTGGACGTGAAGCCGGGCCTTACGGGCGTGAGCTTCGGCATCGGCCTGAAGGTGAGCCGGGTGATCGTGAGCTACAGCTTCGCCAAGTTCAATCCGGCGGGGGCCAGTAATACGTTCACCTTGGCCTTGCGCTTCGCAGATCTGAAGCGAAAGACCGAGGGGTAGGAAATTGGCCGCAGAGGCTCGGAGGCGCAGAGGTGAGCGTGAATGCTGAATTCTCGTTGCCCTCCTAGCGTTCGTTGCGGTTCGTCATCTTGCATTTCTCCGCGCCTCTGCGTCTCTGCGGCTTAACTCCTCAATTCCCAACTCGTATTTTAGCGCGCCCCATGCGTCGCATCAATATCGCCATAGACGGCTTCAGCAGCTGCGGAAAAAGCACGCTTGCGAAACAATTGGCGCATCACTTGGGCTACACCTACATCGACAGCGGGGCCATGTACCGGGCCATTGCGCTTTACGTGATCGAGAACGGCCTGGTGGTCGAAGGCAAACTGGACAAGCCCAACCTGCTGCGGGTGCTGGACAAGATCGACATCAGCTTCAAGCACGACGACGCCACGCAGCGTAGCGAGACCTGGCTCGATGGCCACAATGTGGAGCACCGGATCCGTGGCATGGAAGTGAGCAGACATGTCACGCTGGTAAGCCCGGTGCCGGAAGTTCGGGCCAAACTGGTCCAGATCCAACGGGCCTTGGGAAAGGACGGCGGCGTGGTGATGGACGGCCGAGACATTGGAACGGTGGTCTTTCCAAGGGCAGAAGTGAAACTCTACATGACGGCCCGGCCGGAGGTCCGCGCCCAGCGCCGTTATTTGGAACTGGTAGGCCGGGGCGTGGAGATCGACTATGCCAGTGTGCTGGAGAACATCGAACGCCGTGACGACGACGACACCAAGCGCGAAGCCGACCCACTGCTAAAAGCCCCGGACGCCTTGGAGATCGACAACAGCGACCTCACCGCCACCGAGCAGTTCGACTTGGCCTTGGGCTTCGTGGTGAAGACGATCGGGGTGGTGGCGGAAGCATGAATCCGACCGGAGATCAGGGTTCCGCAAAGCGGGCATTGGACAGGTCGATGTTGTAACGGAACGCGAAGTCCTCGACGGGACCAAGCCCGATCGATGCCCGGTTCTTGTTCAACGTCGCACGATCGACCAGATCCCATTTCGAGGGATCCTCGCTGTAAAATGCGAGCATGACGCCGTAGGTCGTCGGCTTGCCTTTGTCGATGTCGGCCATGTCTTGGAACGGTGCGAGGAAATCCGGTGGCAAAGCGCCCCGGTTCATCGCAGTTTGGATATATGGCAAGATCTGCTGCCACTTCGGGCTGGCGGGATAGTCGTAGAGTTGGTTGAAGAGCAGGCTTTGCGCGCGATAGAAATCACTTCCTACGGTAAGCGGCGTGGGCCATCCGCTTTCCTTCACCAAGGCCATGAGCCGCACGAAGGCACTGCTGTCCGTGACTTGTACGGTATTGCCGCTACTGTCTTCTACCATGACGTACCAACTGCCCACATTCCTCAATTTACGCATCAACACCGTGTCGGCGTGCGACAACCAGCGGGCCCTCATATAGTCCTGCATATTGAGGTAGGGCATACAGCGTTCGGACTGTAAAAAGGAATGTAAGGTGGAGTCGTACTGACCTTTCAGTATCAGGCCGTTTTCCGTGCCTTGGATCAACAATTCGTTCGCCCTTTCATCGCTGCCCGCTTTCAATGCGTTCACCACGGCATCGAAGTAATCATATCCCATGAAAGGCAGCAGCGCGAAGGCCGAATCATAAGTGTCCATGGCCTGCGCATGCTTTCCATGGGCGGCGGCCGTTTCAGCGCGCTCGATCTGCAGGCTAAACGTGATGAATTTCTCTTTCGGGGTCTGTGCGTTACAGCAGGGAAGCGCGAGAAAGAGAGAAAGTATCGCGATCGCCGGTTTCATTGCGGAGGACCGTTCTCCACCAATGCGCTCACAGCGGTTTCCGCGTCCGTCGCTCCCTCCACAAAGTCCAACACTTTCAGCATCACCCGGTCCAGCAAGGTGTCCGGGCAACTGGCGCCGCTGGTGAGCACAATGGTGACAGGTCTTTTCGTGGGCAACCAATCCGCCGTGCGCTTCAACTTGTGCGCCGGATAAATGAAGTGTTCGATCTCGCCGGATCTCAGTAATTCCTTGTCGCCATTGATGAAATAGGTGGGAAATTGCCTCTCCAGCAGTTCCACGATGTGGCTGGTATTGCTGCTGTTGTAGCCGCCAACGACCAAGGCGAGATCGGCCTCTTGCTTCAACAATTCAAGCGTGGCGTCCTGGTTGTCGTTGGTGGCGTAGCAAAGCGTGTCGCGCGTGTCGGCAAAATGTTTATTCAGCTCGGCTTCGCCATACTTTTTCAGCATCACCTGCTTGAGGTGGTCGGCGATGGCCTGGGTCTCCGTGGCCAGCATGGTGGTCTGATTCACCACTCCGATGCGTTGCAGGTCCTTGGCCGGGTCGAAGCCGGGCGTGCAGTGGGTGCCGAACAGTTCCGCAAAGCGTTCCAAGGGTATTTCGCCGGTGATGATGCGCTCCAGTTCTTCCGTTTCCGCCATGTCCTTCACGATCACTGCCGGTGAGCCCATGGCCGTGTGGCTGAAGGTGGCGCGCGTTTCCTCGTGCGCTGCCTTCCCGTGGATGATCACGGTGTGCTTTGATTCACCAAGCTGTGCGCTTCGCTTCCACACTTTCTCCACGAAGGGGCAGGTGGTGTTGTGCTTCAGCGGGTCGATGCCCAACGCTTTCAGCCGGGCCTCCGTCTCCAACGTGGTGCCGAAGGCGGGAATGATCACGATGTCGTCGCTTTTCAGCTCGTCCCAGTCCATGAGCATCTGCCCGTGGGTGTCTTGGATAAAGCGCAAGCCGCGCCCTTCGAGGTCCTCGTTCACCTCCGGGTTGTGGATCATCTGGCTCAGCAGGAAGATCCGCTTGCCGGGGTTGTCCTCCAAGGCCCTGTAGCTGATCTCGATGGCGTTTTCCACACCGTAGCAAAAGCCGAAATGACGGGCCAAGATGAAGCGCACCGTACCGAGGTCCAGCAGGGTGGGGGCGAGGTCCTTTTTCTTCGGGTCCTTTACCTTGCGAAAGGCCTTCAAGCGACCGATGAGGCTTGAACGGTAGTGCGTGGGGATATTGAAGGTGCGCATGTGTTGAAACCTTTGGCCCGCCTGGCGAAACCATGCGTCAGCCGCAGTTTGACAATGAACTTGAGCGGCCCGGCAAAGGTAGGGCCGTCGGACATTGCATTCCTTTCATCACTTCGGTCCCAGGCACCGCAGAGACACTGTTGTTCGTCCTGAAGGTCTCCGAGATAGGGGCCATTATGGTGAACGGGATCTTCACCTAACGCTATACTTGCGCCACATGCGATATCGATCGAACATCAAGAATGTGGCCATTGCCTGGTTTTCAGCACTGGCTTTTGCGGGATGGGTCCAAGCCCAGGACTGCGAGTTCAGCCTCGGACCGGACACCACGCTCTGCGACGGTCAGAACATCCTCCTGCACGGACCTTCTGGCGCCCTCTCCATCGTTTGGCAGAACGGCTTTGTCTCCCAGAACATCAGCGCAGTTACCTCGGGCATTTATTGGTGTACGGCAACCTTTCCGCAAGCGGGCGGCAACATTGTGGTGAACGGCGATTTTTCCCAAGGCGACGTCGATTTCACCACGGCCTTTCAACATGGTACGCCCGGCGGCCCGTACGGCCTGCTTTCTGATGAAGGGACCTATGCCGTTACTACGGACCCGTCATTGGTCCACAATAATTTCGCGAGCTGCGCGGACCATACCGGTGGCGGACAGATGCTTGTGGTGAACGGGTCCGCTCAGCCAAATGCGAACATCTGGTGCCAGACCATCACGGTCATACCGGACACCTACTACGCCTTCTCCGCATGGCTGATGTCCGTTACCCCGGACAATCCTGCGGAAATGGATTTTCTGGTGAACGGCAACAGCTTGGGCACGCCATTGCTGGCTTCCAATACCCTATGTGAATGGAACGAATTCTACGCGGTGTGGAATTCAGGCAACAATACCTCGGCCAACATCTGCATTATCAACCAGCAATTGGCCACGAGCGGGAATGATTTCGCATTGGACGACATCACTTTTTCGCCCTTGTGCTCCTACACGGATTCCATCGAGGTGACCGTGCTCCCACAGGCCCCGGTCGTCGACCTTGGCGAAGATGGCGCATTGTGCCCGGGCACCACCACGCAGGTGCAGGCCCAACTGGTGCCTCCCGAATGGCCATACTCGGATCTGACATACTCTTGGAGCACCGGCGAGCTTTCAACGGGGATCACCGTCCCTGGGCCAGGCACTTACACCGCGACCGTGGAAGGCCGCTGTGTGAATGCCACGGCCTCCGTCACCTATACCTTGGACACCTGTGAGACGGACCTCACCATGCCGAATGTCTTCTCCCCGAACGGCGACGGGGTGAACGACAGCTTCGGCCCCATTTTCACCGGCGAACCGGCCGACTTCAGCATGGTGATCCGAAACCGTTGGGGTCAGGAGGTGTTCACATCCTCCAAGGCGAGCATCCGTTGGAACGGAAGGGCGGAAGGCGGGGTGTTGCCCTCAGGTACCTACTTCTGGACCATCCAATACGGCAACCGATCGAACGATGGAAGCCTTTCCCAGGAAAAGGAGAACGGCACGGTGACACTTTTAGGCGGTCATTGAGGATGGGCTGGGGCGAAATCCCTTAGCCCCCCCCCGGTTCCCTTGGCACATTAGCTTGTAATTGCCCGGACAGAATACTGTCGACAGCATTGATATTCGTAGTACTTTTGCGGCCCCATTTCGGGAACTGCCCGTGCAGCGGCACCACGGGCAACCCAAAAAAACACCTTTCGGGCAGTGCCGCCTTGGCCCGGGATACAAACGGACAGTACATGTCATCAGTAGAGAACAACAAGGTCGTCTTCGCCGAACCGCCCGCGGATTTTGATTGGGACGCCCTCGAAAACACCGCTCCTGAGGAAACCGCTGAGCGGGCCAAGGTGGAAAAGCGGTATGAGGACACCCTCAGCAGCATCTCCGAGAAGGAAGTGCTGATGGGAACCATCGTTGGCCTGAACAAAAAGGAGGCGGTGATCAACATCGGATACAAGAGCGAGGGGGTTGTGCCCTTGAGCGAGTTCCGTTACAAGCCCGACCTCGCCATCGGCGACAAGGTGGAGGTGTACATCGAGAAGCAGGAGGACAAGTCCGGCCAGATGATCATCTCCCACAAGACCGCGCGCGTCCACAATGCCTGGGGCAAGGTGAACGGTGCGATGGAGACCAACGAGATCATCACGGGCTACGTGAAGTGCCGCACCAAGGGCGGCCTCATCGTGGACGTGTTCGGCATCGAGGCTTTCCTGCCCGGCAGCCAGATCGACGTGAAGCCTATCCGCGACTACGATCAGTACGTGGGCAAGAACATGGAGTTCAAGGTCGTGAAGATCAACCAGGAGTTCAAGAACGTGGTGGTCTCGCACAAGGCATTGATCGAAGCGGAGATCGAAGCACAGAAGAAGCAGATCATCGGCGGCCTCGAGAAAGGCCAAGTGCTGGAAGGCACCGTGAAGAACATCACCAGTTATGGTGTGTTCGTGGATCTCGGCGGCGTGGACGGCCTGGTCCATATCACCGACCTGAGCTACGGCCGCGTGAGCCATCCGGAGGAGGTGGTGAAACTCGACGACAAGATCAACGTGGTGATCCTCGACTTCGACGACGAGAAGCGCCGCATCGCACTCGGACTCAAGCAGCTCAGTCCGCATCCTTGGGATTCTTTGGACCCCAACCTCAATGCCGGGGACAAGGTCACCGGCAAGGTGATGGTGATCACCGACTACGGCGCGTTCGTGGAGGTGGCCTCCGGCGTGGAAGGCCTGCTGCACGTGAGCGAGATGAGCTGGAGCCAGCACTTGCGCAGCCCGAAGGACTTCCTCAAGGAAGGCCAGGAGGTGGAGGTGCAGGTCCTCAACATCGACCGCGAAGAGCGCAAGATGAGCCTCGGTATGAAGCAACTTGCTGCCGATCCCTGGGCCGACATCGAATTCAAGTACCCCGTCAATTCACGCCACACCGCCAAAGTGCGCAACTTCACCCACTTCGGCATCTTCGCCGAGTTGGAGGAGGGCGTGGACGGCCTCATCCATATCAGCGACCTGAGCTGGACCAAGCGGGTTAAGCATCCCAGCGACTTCTGTAAGATCGGTGACGAGGTCGAGGTACAGGTGTTGGAGGTGGATAAGGAGAACCGCCGCCTCAGTCTCGGCCACAAGCAAGTGGAGGAGAATCCGTGGGAGGTCTTTGCGGACACGTTCAAAGTGGGCAGTGACCACGAGGGTACCATTACCAGCCGTGCCGGCAGCAACTTCATTGTTGCGTTGCCTTATGGTGTGGAAGGCAGCGTAGCCTTGAAGCACTTGAAAAAAGAGGACGGCAGCAAGGCCAACGTGGAGGACAAGCTCCAGTTCAAGGTGCTGGAGTTCAATGGCGATGCCCGTCGCATCGTGCTCAGCCACACCCGTACCTTCGAGGAGGGTGACGACGCCGTGGTGGCAGCCCCTGCAAAGCGCGGAAGCCGCAAAGGCTCAGATGAACATGGAGGAGGCCAAAGCCCCAGCGTTCGCAGTGTGAACGAAAAGGTGGAGAAATCCCGGCTTGGGGACCTGAGCGTTCTCAGCGACCTGAAGAATGCAATGGAAACCACTGAGCGGACCGGTAAGAGCAAGCGCAAGCCAAGCCGCGAGGAGGACGAAGATGACATGGACATGGAGGGTTGATCCCTGCATGAACGAACGAACGAGGGCGGCCCGATGGGCCGCCCTCGTTCATTCAACGGACCGGGTGAAAGCGAAGATGCCGCTATCTTGCCCGCCCATGTTCAGGGCATTCTCCCATTTGGCGCTCCGGCTTTTCGGTTGGCGGGTCATTGATCATCGGCCGCCGGGCCTTGGCAGCGCGATCTACCTCGTGGCCCCACATACCAGTAACTGGGATTTCTTCATCGGCCTATTTGCGCGGAGCGTGGCCCGGATCGAAGCGAAATATCTGGCGAAGAAGTCCTTGTTCGATCCCCCCGTAGGCTGGTTCTTTCGGGCGACGGGCGGTTATCCGGTTGACCGGTCCAAAAGCATGCACATCACCGACCAAGTGGTGGAATACTTCAACACCGTCCCCGACTTTTCCATCGCGATCACCCCGGAAGGAACACGCAAGAAGGTGGAGGCTTGGAAGACCGGGTTCTGGCGGATCGCGAAAAAGGCGGATGTGCCCTTGGTGCTCACCTCTTTCGACTACAAGCGCAAGGAGGTCACGCTTAGTGAGCCTTTCCGTTTAGGGGAGGACATGGACAAGGACATCGTCACGTTGATGGATTATTTCAAACCGTTCAAGGGAAAGAACGATCATTGAGGAACGGCACCATCTTTGGTATTCTGCCGTGCGATCTCCATTCGCCATTCCATGCGCGTCCTGTTTTCCACCTTTGCCATCATCCCTGTGCTACTGTTCGCGCAAGGGCGCTTCCCGGACCTTGCCGGCGAGACCGCAGATGGCGCTGAAGTGCATCTCCCAGCTCCTGAGAACGGTGCATGGACCATCGTGGCCGTGGCGTGCGGCAAAAAGGCACAGCCACTGGTGGAGGAGTGGTTCGCGCCCGCGTACAACCGCTTCGTGGTGAAGAACGGGCTGTTCGCGACCAGTTATGATGCGGAGCTTTATCTCGTACCGGTCTTTACCGGAGCGGACAAGGCCGCTTATGGCCCCAGCATGAACGCCTTGCGCAAGAACGTGGACGCCGACATCGTCCGCCGGGTGCTCTTCTTCAACGGTGATGCTGATGCGCTGCTGCACGCCTTGGGTATCACGGACAGGAACATCCCTTACTTCTTCACCGTGGACCCCGCGGGCAAGATCGTACACCGCGAATCCGGCAAGTTCGAAGTGGACAAGCTGGACGCGTTGGAGGAGCCTATGCTTTGATCGCGTACCGCACTGAACTAACTTCGCACCCCTAAACAGCACATGAAGACCATGCAAATCCCCACGATCCTCGCCTCCATGGCCCTGATCTTCGCATGCGGCTCAGGCCCTGCAACAGCCGTATTAACCGACCAAACTGCCGTCGTAGAACCCGTTACGCAACCCCAACAACCTGCAAAAGCCGTGGAAAACAAAGATCTGGGCGAAGGACTCTTCGCCGAATTCAACACCTCGAAAGGCACGATCGTTTGTCAACTCGAGTACGCAAAAATCCCCATGACCGTGGCCAACTTCGTGGCTTTGGCAAAGGGTGAGCAGAAGAACAGCGCGAAAGGCGCCGACGTGCCGTACTACGACGGTATCGTGTTCCACCGTGTGATCCCCAATTTCATGATCCAATGCGGGGACCCCACCGGCACGGGCAGGGGAGGCCCCGGCTACGTGTTCCCGGACGAGTTCGATCCCAGCCTGAAGCATGATAAGCCCGGCATCCTCAGCATGGCGAACGCAGGACCAGGCACCAACGGAAGCCAGTTCTTCATCACGCACGTGCCCACACCTTGGCTTGATGGTATGCACACCATCTTCGGTCATGTGGTCAGTGGCCAGGACGTGGTGGACGCCATCCAACAGGGCGATTCCATCACGACCTTGAAGATCATTGCCAACGGCGCGGACGCCAAGGCATTCGACGAGAAGAAAGTGCTGGAGGCCGACAAGGCCAAGTTCCAGGCCCGTTAACGCCGGCCGTGCCCGCTACCCCCGGGCTTTCTACCGCCACCGGAATTTCCGCCGCGTTGCCCGCCTCCGGGACCGCGGCGGTTTCCGTTGGATCCGGACCTGGAGCGCTTTACACCCTCGGCCCGGTACTCCGGACCCTCGCCGAACCGTTCCGGCAGGGGCATCTTCTGCACCGGGTATCCGATCAGTGCTTCGATCTTGCCGAACTCGCGCATGTCCTTCTCGGTCACGAAGGTGATCGCCTGTCCCTTCTTCGAGGCGCGCGCCGTACGGCCCACACGGTGCACATAGTCCTCGGGGTCCTGCGGCACGTCGTAGTTGATGACCAAGTCGATGTCGTCGATGTCGATGCCGCGGCTCACTACATTGGTGGCCACGAGGATGCGCAGTTTGCGGTTGCGGAAGTCCAGCATCACCTGCTCGCGCTCAGCTTGCTCCAGATCGCTGTGCATGGCTTGGGCGTTGAAGCCACGCTTGTGCAGGTGCCGTGCGAGGTTCTTCACCTCCACCTTGCGGCCGGCGAAAATGATGATGCTTGATGCCTCGTTGGTCTTCAGGATGTCCTCCATCATCGGTGCCTTCTGCGGCTCGTGTACCACATAGGCCTCCTGCTTGACGCCTTCGGCGGGTTTGCTCAGCGCGATGGAGATCTCCACGGGGTCGTGGAGGATGTTCTTTGCCAGCTCCCGGATGGGTGGGGCCATGGTGGCGCTGAACATCAATGTTTGCCGCTCCTTCGGGAGGAACTTGATGATGCGGTTGATGTCGTCGATGAAGCCCATGTCCATCATCCGGTCCGCCTCATCCAGCACGAGGAACTCCAGGCCCTCGATGGAGACGTAGCCGAGGTTCAGGTGGCTGAGCAGTTTTCCGGGCGTGGCCACGATCACTTCGGTACCTCCGCTCAGAGCTGCTTTCTGCTGGTCGAATGAAGCACCGTCGCTGCCCCCGTAGACGGGCATGGACGTGATGGGGGTGAAGTAGGCGATGGCCTGCATCTGCTGGTCGATCTGCAGGGCCAGTTCACGTGTGGGGACCACGATGAGCGCTCGGACGGAACTCTCCACTTTGGGCTTGTACCCGAAGATCACCTCGATCAACGGCAACAGGAAAGCGGCGGTCTTGCCCGTTCCGGTCTGAGCGCAGGCGATGAGGTCGCGGCCGTCCATTACGGCGGGTATGGCCTGCGCCTGTATCGGGGTGGGAGTGCGAATGCCCATGGCCTGAAGGCCGTCCAATAGGCCGGGGTCGAGGCCAAGGGCTTGAAAATCGGTGACCGGTGCGGTAGTTTCCAACGTGCTGTACAAGAATGTGCCTGCTTCGGCGGATGAGGCGCGAATGTAGATCATCCGCCTGCGCCACGTTCAGGAAGCTCTGCGCAGCTCCATGGCCGTCCCCGGTTGATAGGTGAGCTGGAATGTGGTGGCCTCGCCCTTCAGGAGCATGATCGTGCCGTCCAACGTTCTGGCCAAAGCCTGCACCAGGTCAGCACCCACCGAGCCATTGTGGATATGGTCTTTTGTTATGGAACCGTTGGTGTCGGAATAGAGTAATTCACATTGGTGTTCACCCAAGCGCCGGAGGGAAATGGTGATACGGCTCCGGGTATTCATTCCCGAAGCATGAGCCAAACTGATCTGCAGCAGTTCGTTCACAAGCAGGCTCAAGGGAAGCAGATCTTGCATGAAGGCATCTTCGCCTGAAATGTCCAGATCGACCATTGTTCTGTCCAAGAGCCCCCTTTCCCGAAGGAGCATGTCGGCCAGTGATGCGAAGTGCGCCTTCAGATGAAGCCTTCCCCGGGTCCCTTCCTTACCCAGATTTTCATTGACCAACGCCATTGCCCGGACCCTTCCGTGAAGGGCATCGATGGCGGCGGCCAGCCCCTCGTTGTCGGTGTTCTCCTTCTGGGTCCTCACCAACAGGTCCATCAGTTGGATCCCGTTCCCGGCAAGGAAGTCCTGCCCGGCTCCTTGCTGCCGATTATTCCCGTCGCGGACCAGAGCTTGGGACAGATGGAGATTCTGCTTTTCGAGTTCCGTGCTCCGGGCCTGGATCTCGTCGGCTTGCCGAACGATGACCGCGTTCCTCAACCGGACGCGCCGCATGGTGGAGGACCGCATCCCCCGCAACATGAGCAGCACAAGCATACCGACCGAAAGGCCGGCACAGGCCATCAATGCCCAACGGGTAGTGGTCCTCTTGTCGGCCAACTGCAATGTGAGTGCCCGGTTCAATTCGTGCAGCTCTTCCACGGCTTTATCTTTTGCGCGTACTGCGTACATGGCCTGGATCCGCGTCATCCGTTCCGCAATGCCTGCCGAAGTGAGGGAATCCTTCACGAAGCGCTCCTGTTGCAAGCAATGTAGTGCTGCCGGAAGGTCGCCCACGCCTTCATCGATCGAGGCGCAAAGCCCGTGCAGCCCTGGTACGGACTTCGGGGCCTGCGGGTCCAGCCGGAGCGCTTCTTCCATGGCCGCCCGGGCAGGTGCCCATTCGGCGATCTCAGCGTTGGCCCGTGCCAAGGCGAAAAGGATCTTGGCGGTCACCTTGTCGTCCCTGATGGCACCCCGATTGCGCAAGGCCAAATGGAGCAACGAGAGCGCATCGGCCGCCCGCCCTTCCCCGATGAGGCACTGGCCTTGCCAATAGAGTACCTCGGCTTGGCCTGCAAGGTCCCTTTCGGTCCGGAAGTTGAGCAGGGCTTCCTCGCTCAGGTGGTTGAACTCGGTGTACCGCTTGGCTTCCAGCAGAAGGTCCAAGAGTTCCAGTGTCGCAGAATTCCTCCGCTCCCTGTCCACTGTCGTCTTCAGGATCAAGACCGCCCGCTTGGCAGCTGCCACGGCTTGGGAAAGATCCCCTGTGTTCCGGCCCAAGCGGGCCAAGGCTTGCCAATCCTCTGCCATGGCGGTCCTGTCCGTTGTGGCTCCGGTCATGCTCACGATCCGAAGTGAGGTGCGCATGGCGGAATCCAGGGCGCCGTACCGGGTCTGGTAGTTCCGCAACTGGCGCAATTCCTTTACCACAAGGTCCTTACGCCCGATCGTCTCTGCCGCCTTTACTTGGGTCTGCAAACGACCAAGTTCTTGGGTGGCATCATCCAAAGGGCTTGGGGATGCATGTCCGTCCAATGCGGTACTTGCCAAGAGGACCAAGACCAATGCCGGGATGAGGGTGGATCTCATGATGGGGCATCATACGCGCCATTGTCATCAGGGTTCCAGCTTTCCAATAAAGCCGCACAGATCGGCAAAGTAGTAGCCACAATAGGGCAGGACTGGCGTACTCGTGATCCAATTCCGGAAGTTGCCTCCATTCTTCGATCGGGATGCAAGGAGGGCTATTACCTTTCGCACCCTAACGGACCCCAAACGCCCCATCAATGAACCTACCAGTACTCCTGAAGTCAACGGCTTTGGCCGGATCACTCTTCCTTCTCGGGACGGGTCTGAAGGCTCAAGGCTGCATCAACGACCTCCAGTATCCGAGCAACACCATCTTGCCGGACCCCTTGGGGGCGGTCACCTCGATCGATAATTGTTCCTACTTCGGGGATTATTCAGTAGTGGGACCCGCTGTGGCTGGAGGGAGCTACACCTTTGCGGTGGAAACCGGAGGGTACGTCACGGTCCGGGAAGGAGCCGTTGACGGCAGTGATCGCGCAGGGTAATTCACCATTAGTGGCCACGGCGACAGTAGCGGGCGATCTCTATGTGCATTGGAACGCAGATTCACTTTGCGCTACAAGCACCGGTTGTTTGGTCACCACTGTGCAGTTCATGCTGGACTGCACGCCACCGGTGGCTACCGTGGTCGCCGTGGATGACTGCGATAACAACCAATTCTCCATTACGGTGAATGTCACCAGCATCGGCGATGGCACCAGCGTGGACCTGATCTACAGCGTGGACGGCGGCGCGGACCAGACCATGTCCGCCCCTGAAACGGGGAGCTACAATATCGGTCCCTTCACCGTGGGCCAGGTGGTGAACCTGACCGTCGCCCACAGCAGCGATCCACTGTGCAACATCCATTTCAACGGATTGGTCTCCGGAAATACCTGCGCCACCATCATCCAGTGCGGTGGAGCTCCCTTGGATGAAACCTACTGTTACGTCAACAGCGACAATAACCATTGGCATTGGCAATCCTCGGGCGGAGAGGCGCTGATCGCGATCTTTTCAGCCGGTATGATCGAATCGGCCACCTACGACCATTTGCGGATCTACGATGGTCCGGACAATACGGGCACTCTGCTGTACGACCACACTATGCTCGCCACCGAGGACCTCGCGGGCTTGCAAGTAGTGGCTCCCAGCGGTGAGATGTACATGGAGAACAGTTCGGACGGGTCCGTAAGCTGCGCGACCAACACGGCATGGGAATGGGCCTGGCAGGTGGGCTGTTTGGATTGCACCCCCGCCACTGCCACATACACCGTGATCACCGATTGCGATAATTTCCAGTTCTCCGTGGAAGTACACATTACCGACCTGGGCAGCGACGGCACCTTGGACATCAGCGTGGACAGTTTAGGCACCGTGCTCGCCACTGCCACCGACACGGGCGTGTACACGGTAGGTCCCTTCACGGCAAACATTCCTGTTGTGATCACCTTGGCGAACAGCGACAACAGCCTCTGCAACGTGCATTCCACGGCATTGGTGAACCCGCTGTGCCCGCAGATCATCCAATGCGGCGACCCGGCCATTACGGAGACCTATTGCTATGGGATCAACGACGTACATGCTTGGCATTGGCAGGCCGCCAACTCGGGGGCCTTGCGCTTCTTGGCCGGTACTATTCAGGCCTCCTTCGGCGACCATCTGCGCATCTATGACGGGCCGGACAATACCGGACCCCTGCTTTTTGACCACACGGCAACAGCAGTGTTCAACCTCACCGACCTGCAGGTCACCTCTTCAGGGCAGGACATCTACATGGAAATGACCTCCGACGGCTTCGGATCATGCAGCAGTGGAGCTACGACGGAGTGGGAGTGGATCGTGGGTTGTGCCGATTGCACAGCCCCTGAAGCGACCTACACGGTGGTGACGGATTGTGACAATTTCCAATTCTCCGTGGATGTGGACATCACTGCCATGGGCAGCAACCCGAACATCAATATCACCAACGATGGCGGGGCGCTTCCCGTAGTGGCATCGGCCACAGGCATCTACACGGTAGGGCCCTTTACGGCGAACATCCCGGTGACGGTCACCTTGGCCGATGACGTCAACGTGCTCTGTTCCGTCCACTCGGCACCCTTGGTAAACCCCTTGTGCCCGACCCCGGTGGTCTGTGGCGGGCCGCCTTTGGATGAGACCTACTGCTACACCGATAATGATTCCCATACTTGGCACTGGCAATCCTCCGGCGGAGAGGCTTTGATCCTGATCTTCTCGACGGGCATGATCGAATCAGCCAGCTATGATCACTTGCGGATCTATGATGGACCGGACAACACCAGCACTCCCGTCTATGACCATATCGGACCCACCGAGGACCTCGCGGGCCTCCAAGTGATCGCCGCCAGCGGGCACATTTACATGGAAAACAGTTCGGACGGGTCCGTGAGCTGCTCCACCAATGCGGCATGGGAATGGGTCTGGCAAGTGGGCTGTTTGGATTGCACTCCTCCGCAAGCCACCTACACCGTGGTCCCCGATTGCGATCTGATGCAGTACAACGTGGAGGTGAACATCGCACTGCTCGGCAGCGATACGGTGGTGGACATCACCAACGATGGCGGTGCGTTGCCGGTGGCGGCCTCGGCAGAAGGTACCTATACGGTCGGACCATTCCCGGCGGGTACCACCACGGTGATCACATTGGAGAATGACGTGAACCCCTTGTGCAGCGTCCACTCGGCACCACTCACCAACCCGCTGTGCCCGACGATCGTGGATTGCGGCGGGGCCACGTTGAACGAGACCTACTGCTACACCAACAACGACAACCACGAATGGCATTGGCAGTCCTCGGGCGGCCAGCCGTTGGCGATCCAGTTCTCTGCCGGTACGATCGAATCAGCGACATTCGACCATCTGACCATTTATGATGGGCCGGATGTGAACTCGGACATCCTGTATAACCACGTGGGTACGGTAACTGAAGACCTCGCTGGGCTGTTGGTCATCTCCACTGGCGCGGACCTGTACATGACGAACACTTCGGACGGCATAGTGAGCTGCGAAAGCGGCAACGAAACCGAATGGGCCTGGGAAGTGGGCTGCTTGGACTGCACCAACCCCGGAGCGACCTATACCATGGTGGAGGACTGCATTCATCATTCCTTCTCCATCGAGGTGAACGTGGATTCCACCGGCAGCGGCTCCTTCGTGCGCATTGCCAACTCGCTTTCCACGGACACGTTGACCAACATCATGGCCGGGATGAACATCGTCGGACCATTCCCCATGGACAGCACGGTGACCCTCACGGTGATGAATGAGACGAACAACCTTTGCCGCGTGTACAGCCCGGCGTTCACCTCGCCCTCGATGGCTTGTGTGGATTCCGTTTGCGCCGCGGAGGCCTATGAGTACTGCTACACCAACCAGGATACCGCTTGGTTCCTCTACCAAGGGACGGAGAACGTGCCATTGACAATCCAATTCCTGTGGGGACAATTACTGGCGGATGATTTCGTCCAAGTGTATGACGGCCCGTCGCCTATACCTACGGACCTGCTCTGGCAGGGGAACTTGAACGGGAACATGGCCGGTTTCGCCATCAATACGACGAACATCGATCACGTCCTGCTTATGCGGGTAGTCTCCAACGGGGCCGGTTCCTGTGCGACCGGGCAGGCCACTGTGCCGCTGCATTGGGTGGTGCAATGTGGTGCCGTCGGTGTGCATGAGATCCCTCCGAGCGACTTCTCCATGTACCCGAACCCCACTACGGGCGATCTCTCGATCGTGCTGCCCATGATCGCGCGCGGGACGGCAGATATGCGCATCATTGACATCGCTGGGCGCACCGTGCATCAGCAGACCTTCAACAATACGGGCGGGGTGAACAACTTCGACCTGAACGGGCTCCATAGTGGTAACTACACAGTGACGATCACTACCAATGACTGGGTGAAGACCCAGCGCTTGCAGATCGTCCATTGATCACGTCCGTTGCTTTTGAAAAGCCTCCGAGCGATCGGGGGCTTTTCTGCTTTAGGCCAATTGACCCGTGGCTGGTTTCCCTGTATGACCTAGGCCGTGCATGCCGGTCGCAGCAGCTTGAAGGCGGTAACTGCCCTTATGGTGAAAGCCGTTATCTTTCCGACCGGATCCACACCAAAACCGACCCTCAATGATCTCAAGATTACCCCTCACGCGCCTTGCATTTGGTTTGCTCCTTCTGTCCCCCCTGCAAGGGCTGCGCGCGCAGGATACAACGACCGTGACCTGTGGCGGCGATCCCATGGCTGAGACCTATTGCTACATCAACAACGACTCACACAACTGGCATTGGCAATCCTCCGGCGGTGAACCGTTGATCCTGATCTTCTCTGCGGGCATGATCGAATCGGCCACCTACGATCATTTGCGGATCTATGACGGACCAGACAACACGAGCACACCCGTCTATGACCATGTCGGTGCCACCGAGGACCTCGCGGGCCTTCAAGTGATCGCTGCCAGCGGACACATATACATGGAGAACACCTCCGACGGCTCTGTGAGTTGCTCGACCAATGCAGCGTGGCAATGGAACTGGCAGGTGGGCTGTTTGGATTGCACCCCCGCCACTGCCACATACACCGTGGTCACCGATTGCGATAATTTCCAGTTCTCCGTGGAGGTAAACATCATTGACCTGGGCAGCGATGGCACCTTGGACATCTCCGTTGACGGTACGGTGCTGGCCACCGCAACGGACGTTGGCGTGTACACCGTGGGGCCGTTCACGGCGAACATCCCGGTGACGATCACCTTGATGAACAGCGACAACAACCTCTGCAACGTGTATTCCGCTCCTTTGGTGAACCCGCTGTGCCCGCAGATCATCCAATGCGGCGACCCGGCCATTACGGAGACCTATTGCTATGGGATCAACGACGTACATGCTTGGCATTGGCAGGCCGCCAACTCGGGGGACATCCTTTCCTTGCGCTTCTTGGCCGGTACTATTCAGGCCTCCTTCGGCGACCATCTGCGCATCTATGACGGGCCGGACAATACCGGACCCCTGCTTTTTGACCACACGGCAACAGCAGTGTTCAACCTCACCGACCTGCAGGTTACCTCTTCAGGGCAGGACATCTACATGGAAATGACCTCCGACGGCTTCGGATCATGCAGCAGTGGAGCTACGACGGAGTGGGAGTGGATCGTTGGATGTGCCGATTGCACAGCCCCTGAAGCGACCTACACGGTGGTGACGGACTGTGACAACTTCCAGTTCTCCGTGGATGTGGACATCACCGCCATGGGCAGCAATCCGAACATCAATATCACCAACGATGGCGGTGCTCTTCCGGTGGTCGCATCGGCCACCGGCATCTACACGGTAGGGCCCTTTACGGCGAACATCCCGGTGACGGTCACCTTGGCCGATGACGCCAACGTGCTCTGTTCGGTCCACTCGGCACCCTTGGTAAACCCCTTGTGCCCGACCCCGGTGGTCTGTGGCGGGCCGCCTTTGGATGAGACCTACTGCTACACCGATAATGATTCCCATACTTGGCACTGGCAATCCTCCGGCGGAGAGGCTTTGATCCTGATCTTCTCGGCGGGCACGATAGAATCAGCCACCTATGACCACCTTCGGATCTATGATGGACCGGATAACACGGGAACGCTCATCTACGACCATGTCGGGGTTGCCGAGAACTTAGCGGGTCTCCAAGTGATCGCTGCCAGCGGCCACATCTACATGGAGAATAGTTCCGACGGCTCGTCCAGCTGCTCAAGCGGAGGGCAGACCGAATGGGTCTGGCTGCTTGGCTGCTTGGATTGCACCTCGGCCACGGCTACATACACTGTGATCACCGATTGCGACAATTATCAGTTCTCCGTGGAAGTGCATATCACCGACCTGGGGAGCGACGGGACCTTGGACATCAGCGCTGATACTCTCGGCACGGTGCTGGCCACTGCTACCGATACGGGTGTCTACACTGTTGGGCCGTTCACTGCGAACAGCCCGGTTGTGATCACCTTGATGAACAGCGACAACAGCCTCTGCAACGTGCATTCCGCTCCTCTGGTAAACCCGTTGTGCCCGCAGATCATCCAATGCGGCGACCCGGCCATCATGGAAACCTATTGCTATGGCATCAATGACGTGCATGCTTGGCATTGGCAGGCAGCGACCCCTGGCGATAACCTTTCCTTGCGCTTCACGGCCGGTACCATCCAATCTTCCTTTGGCGACCACCTGCGCATTTTCAGTGGACCGGACAATACCGGCCTCCTGCTTTTCCAGCATACGGTAACGGCGGTGTTCGACCTCACCGACCTACAGGTCACCTCTTCCGGACCGGACATGTATATGGAAATGACCTCCGACGGCACCGGCTCGTGCAGCAGCGGAGCCACAACGGAGTGGGAGTGGATCGTGGGATGCGCTGATTGCACAGCGCCTGAAGCGACCTACACCGTGGTGACGGATTGTGACAACTTCCAGTTCTCCGTGGATGTGGACATCACCGCCATGGGCAGCAACCCGAACATCAATATCACCAATGATGGCGGTGCTCTCCCTGTGGTGGCCTCGGCCACCGGCATTTATACGGTAGGGCCCTTTACGGCGAACACCCCGGTGACGATCACCTTGTCCGATGACGCCAACGCGCTCTGTTCCATCCACTCGGCATCCTTGGTGAATGCACTCTGCCCGACCCCGGTGGTCTGTGGCGGGCCGCCCTTGGATGAGACCTACTGTTACATCAACAACGACGCGCACACCTGGCACTGGCAGTCCTCCGGCGGGGAGGCGTTGATCCTGATCTTCTCGGCTGGTACGATCGAATCGGCCACGTATGACCATTTACGGATCTTTGACGGCCCTGACAACACGGGCACACCCGTATACGAACATGTCGGGGCTGCCGAGAACTTGGCGGGTCTCCAGGTGATCGCGGCTAGCGGCCACATCTACATGGACAACAGTTCCGACGGCTCGTCCAGCTGCGCAGGCGGAGGGCAGACCGAATGGGTTTGGCAGGTGGGCTGCTTGGACTGCACACCCCCGCAAGCCACCTACACGGTGGTGTCGGACTGTGACCTGATGCAGTTCAACGTGGAGGTGGACATCACCGTATTGGGCAGTGACCCCGTGGTGGACATCACCAACAACGGCGGAGCCCTGCCCGTGGCCGCTTCTGCGGAGGGTACCTATACGGTCGGACCTTTCGCCTTCGGCAGCACGGTGGTGATCACCTTGGAGAATGACGTGAACCCCTTGTGCAGCGTCCACTCGATATCGCTCACCAACCCGCTGTGCCCGACGATCGTTGACTGCGGCGGGGCCACGTTGAACGAGACCTACTGCTACATCAACAACGACAACCACGAGTGGCATTGGCAGTCCTCCGGCGGCCAACCCTTGGCGATCCAGTTCTCCGCTGGATCGATCGAGTCCGCGACATTCGACCACCTGACAATTTATGACGGACCCGATGGGAACTCGGACATTCTGTACGAACACGTGGGGGGAGCCGAGGATCTTACCGGCCTGTTGGTCATCTCCACCGGTGCGGACCTTTACATGACGAACTCCTCGGACGGCTCGGTGAGCTGCTCAAGTGGCAGCCAGACCGAATGGGCTTGGGAAGTGGGCTGCTTGGACTGCACCAACCCCGGAGCGACTTATACCATGGTGGAGGATTGCATCCATCATTCCTTCTCCATCGAGGTGAACGTGGACTCCACCGGCAGCGGCTCTTTCGTGCGCATCGCCAACTCGCTTTCCACGGACACGTTGACCAACATCATGGCCGGTATGAACATCGTCGGACCATTCCCCATGGACAGCACGGTAACATTGACGGTGATGAATGAGACGAACAACCTGTGCCGCGTGTTCAGCCCGGCTTTCACTTCGCCTTCGATAGCTTGTGTGGATTCGGTCTGTGCGGCCGAGGCCTATGAGTACTGCTACACCAACAATGACACCGCTTGGTTTGCTTACCAAGGGACGGAGAACGTGCCGGTGACCATCGAATTCCTCTGGGGGCAGTTACTGGCAGATGATCATGTACAGATCTACAACGGCGTTAGTGCCTTGCCCGATTCGTTGCTTTGGCAGGGAAATCTGAACGGGAACATGACCGGTTTTGCCATGAACTCGACAAGCGGCTCGCATGCACTGCTCATGCGCGTGGTGTCCAATTCAGGGTATTCCTGTGCCACGGGCAATGCCTCGCCTCCGTTACACTGGATGGTCCAATGCGGTGCCGTCGGTGTGCATGAGGTTCCCCCGAGCGATTTCTCCATATACCCGAACCCCACCACGGGCGAGCTCACGATCGTGCTGCCCATGATCGCGCGCGGGGCCGCTGACATGCGCATTGTTGACATCGCCGGGCGTACCGTGCATCAGCAGACCTTCAACAATACGGGCGGGGTGAACAGCTTCGACCTGAACGGGCTCCATAGCGGTAATTACACGGTGACGATCACTACCAATGACTGGGTGAAGACCCAGCGCTTGCAGATCGTCCATTGATCACGTCCGTTGCATGTGAAAAGCCCCCGAGCGATCGGGGGCTTTTCTGCTTTATATCAGTGTACGATGGCCGGAAGGCCGGGGGCATATTGTGGCCCGACAGCCCTGGATGCGTCTATTTGCGATGCCGCAGCACGGCAAGCTCCTTCCCGGAGGACAAGGTCAGCACATCGCCCTTGACCGTGAAGGTCCGTGTAGCACGCAGGGCGTCGAGGAAGCTGTTCTCCAGCATCTGGGTCTCCACGCAATACATCCGGGTGGAAAGGAGGCCCGGAAAGGAGATGGAATCACCCGCGATCTTCACCCCGCCCGAAAGTCGGTTGCAACCGGCAAAGCCGGAGATGCTCTCACCCGTGCTGTCCGTGGCGATGTACGGAGTTTCGGTCCCTTTCGGGACCTGTACCTCTTGGCCGTTCAAGTTTTCCAGGACCCACTTGCCTTCCGCAAAGCCTGACATGGCGTGCTGCTTGTCCGGATCTTTGTTGGAGCAGGTGCCAGCGCTGAGAACGATGATCCCGCCAAGGACCAGAATGGGGAGTTGTAGCTTATTCATGGTCCGTGCCCATGCAAAAGCCCTGCCGCCCATCAACTGTTCAGCATCACCGGCATCACCAGCATCAGGACGTCTTCGCCGTGCTCGTTGCCTTCGCTGGGCAACAGGATGCCCGCCCGGTTCGGTGCGCTCATCTCCATCACCACATGCTCGCTGTCGAGGTTCGTCAGCATGTCCATGAGGAAGCGGGAGTTGAAGCCGATGGTCATGTCCTCGCCCTCGTAGTTGCACGTGAGCTTCTCATTGGCCTCATTGGCGAAATCCAGATCCTCTGCACTGATGGCCAATTGGCTACCGGCGATGTTCAGCCTCACCTGGTGGGTGGTCTTGTTGCTGAACAGGGCCACGCGGCGGATCGAATTCAAAAAGCTCTGCCGGTCGATGGTGAGCTTGTTCGGGTTCTGCTTGGGGATCACCGCCTCGTAGTTGGGGTATTTGCCATCGATCAGGCGGCACACTACGCGGACATTGTCGAAGGTGAACGAGGCGTTGTTCTCGTTGAATTCCACATTCACCTCGGCATTGGTGGCGGACAGCGAGTTCTTCAGCAGGGTGAGGGGCTTCTTCGGGACGATGAAGCTGGCTGCCTTGGGCGAGTTGATGTCGCTGCGGGTGTAGCGCACGAGCTTATGGGCATCGGTGGCCACGAAGCGCACGGCCTCGTCGGAGAGTTCGAAGAAGATGCCGCTCATCACCGGGCGGAGGTCGTCGTTGCCGGTGGCGAAGAGGGTCTTGTTGATGGCCGTGGCCAAGGTGCCAGCAGGGATGGCGAAGGTGGTGGGGTCCTCCAGCACAGGGCTTTTCGGAAATTCCGCGCCCGCGAAACCGGTCATCTTGTAGTTGCCCTGGTCGCTGCTGATCTCGATGCCAAAGTGCTTGCCGTCCACGCTGAAGGTGAGGGGCTGCTCCGGGAAAGCCTTCAGGGTATCCAAAAGGAGCCTTGCGGGAATGGCGACGCTGCCCTTGTCCTTGGCTTCCACCGGCATGGTGGCGGTGATGGTGGTCTCCAGGTCGCTGGCGGTCACCGTGAGTTTCTTGTTGTCGATCTCGAAGAGGAAGTTGTCGAGGATCGCCAGGGTGTTGCTGCTGGCGAGCACGCCTTGCAGGCTTTGCAGTTGCTTGAGCAGGGCACTGCTGGACACAATGAATTTCATTGAAGATGCTGTTCGGGTTGCTTTTGGGGCCTCAAGGGGCTGTACTTCCGGCATGGGCGGCAAATATATCCGTGGCCAAGCCTGTGCCGGGTGCGGGTTATCAACAGTAACGGGGCTTTATCCACATTCCCGCCGATCCCGTCCTACGGATGAGGCCTTTATGGCTGAGCGCGCCAGTGTGGTTCCAAGGAAACCAGCGGCCGCGTAACGCGGTCCCACCAGAAGCGCTGCACCACCACCAAGGCGGTATCGTTCAGCAGCGCGTACATCCGGTCCCGGTCCGCAATGAGCGGCTTGAAGTCCAGGTCCCTTTCACCCGGCCGTGGGTTCTTCCGCCAGAAGGGGATGCGCTGAACACCCTTGGAACTGGTGATGGTGAGGATGTACCAAGGAGTGGAACCCAGCACGGAATCACGTGCGGTGGTGGTCAGGCTCCGTTCAAAGCCCTCGAAGCTCCCTGCCCTGATCGCCAGCATCAGGTCCTGCACCCGGGCGGTGTCCATGGGCACCTGCCTGCCCTGGTCGTTGAAGAGGGACAAGTTGTCGCCGCCAGCATAAGTGATGCTGAAGCCCTGATCAGCGGAGTCCGGTAGTTCCACCTGCACCTTGGTCACTTCCGCCAGCTTGGGGTAAGAGGTGACGCTGCTGCTGCGCCAGGAGTCGATATCGGTGTGGAAGCGCGTGTTCAATACGCCGGTGAAACCCGCCATGCCCATCTCGAAGGGTACGCTGCTGCGGCCTTTCCCCGGGACCTCCAGCACCATGTAGGTGCCGTAATGGTCCGCGCTGGACCCGCCGATCCACCAGATCTTCACCGGCTTGCTCCCACCTTGGTAGATCTCCACCTTCTTGGCCGTGCCTGCCATCACCCGTAACACGTTCGGCTCGGCGCTCTTCGGCACCGGGCTGCGCAGTTCCACCAGCTTGAAGGTCTTCAACAATAGGTTCACCTGAAAGCCCTTGGCAAGCAGTCCGTTGATGGTCCATCCTTCGGGCGTTCTACGGAGGTCCGCCGTCCCCCCCGTCTTCTCGGCGATGAAGATGCGATCCACTTTGGCCGTATCTGGGATGGCGAAGTCGGTGAGCGGACCGGCCAAGGTGTTGCCGGTATTGCCCTTCCAAAGCCACCAGGCCACTACGGCCAAGCCGACCAGTAGAAGGAGCGGGATCCAGCGTTTTTTCATCGGGAGCGGGCATAGCGCCGCTTGCGCAGCAGGTAAAAGGCAAGGCCGCCCAGCAGACCGATCAGGATGGGCAGCACCACATTGGCCACTTGGATCGCGCTCCGGTCCACTTCGGTGCGGTGCGGGTCCAACTGGTGGAGCCGGATGGCGCGCGAGCGGATGCTGATCAAGCTCTTGTCGTCCAGCAGGTAGTTCATCGCGTTGATGAAGAATTCCCGGTTCCCGAAGATCTTCGCCCGCGCCGCCCGTTCATACCCCAACGGGTAATAGGTGCCTTTGGCCAGGTCCACCGGATTGGCGATGGCATCCCCATCGCTGATAAAGACCTGGACGGTGGAACGGCTCCATTCGCGGAATCCGATGGCCTTCAGGACACTGTCCGGCATGGCCATGCGGTCGGCGAAGGCGGACCGGAACTTGCCTTGGGTGAGCACCGCCACCGGTTGGAACGGGTTGTTGTTCTTCTCCAGCCCGAGGTTCATGTCCACCACGGCCAAGCTCACGCGCACCGGGTTGCGCAGGACGCGGGTGTAACGCGAAGTGGTGAGCAGGATGGTGCTGTGCGCGCTGTCCAGCCCGATGGTGTCAATGCTGCTGGCGAGCTTGAGGTGGACCGGGTCGATGTTGCTGACGATGGGATTGTCGCTGGAAGGGAGCACCAAGGGCTCGAAGGGGAAGGGCAGGGTCTCCAGTTTGGGCTGGTCCCCGTATGGCCGGGTGTAGATCTGGATGGGGGCACATTGTTTGTCCAACAGCAGGTCCTTGTTGATGCGCACGCCGTATGCGAAGAACATCTGGTCCAGGCCCAGGTCCAAGGGGGTGGCCATGGAGAACTGATTGGTGCGCAGGCTGTCCAAGTGCGGGTCCATCGCATCCACGGCCCAGAGCACCTTCCCGCCGTTCATGATGAACTGGTCCAGAATGAAGCGGTCCTTCTCAGAGAACAGGCTGTCCGGCTTGGCCACGATGGCGGCCTCGAAGTTGTTCGCCCGGAAGGTGATGCCCTCTGATCTCACACTAAGTGCATCGATCTTTCCGTCCAAGCGCACGCGGCTCACATCATATTCCTCGCTTAAGGCGTCGGTGAGGTCCTGCACCGCCAATTTCCCGAGCTCGCCCTGCCCCTCGATGAACGCCACACGTGGCCGGAAAGAGTTGGTGATCTGCCGGATGGCGCTCGCCATGTCGTACTCGAGGTTGTTGATCGAGCGGTTCACCGTCTCGGCGTCCGTGGCGCGCAACTGCGATTTCAACAGTTGCACGGGCATGCTCTTGCCCTGGTAGGTGATGATGGCGCCCGGCCAGACGATCACCTCGCTCTGCGCTCCCTTGTCCTGCGTGCGGATGCTGGTGTATTGCAGCCCTTCCTTTTGGAGTTGCTCGTATACCTGGTTGCGCGTCTTTTCATCTACGCTGGCGCTGGGATCGGTGAATTCGTATTGCAGCTCGCCGGGATTGCGCACGCGCATCTCGTCCAAGAGGTCCTTCAGGCTGCCGCTGAGCCGTTGCAGGTCCGCCGGAAGGTCCCCGCTGAGGTAGACCTTCACGAAGACCACGTCCTTCAGGCTGTCCACGAGGTTTTTCGTGGCGGGTGTGAGGGTATAGCGCTTCTCGGAAGTAAGGTCCGCACGCACCCGGGTGAAAGAGCCGATGAAGAGCACCAGCACCACGCAGGCAATGCCGATGCCGAGCTCCATGAGCCCGACTGCCTTTCGGGTGGTGTGCTTGGAGACCTTCATCACCAGGTGCGGCTTTGGATCACGGTGCGGGTGGCCAGCAGGAAGATCACGTCCACGCCGAGGAAGTACAGCACGTCCCGCAGGTCGATCACCCCGCGGCTCATGCTGTCATAGTGCTGCTGGACCCCGAGGTTCTTGATCGGCCCTTCCAAGCCGCCCATTACGCTGAAGTCCGCCATCAGCTCAAAGCCGACGTGGATGATGAAGCAGAGGAAGACGGCGATGAGGAAGGCGACGATCTGGCTTTCCGTGAGCGAGCTGGCGAAGATGCCGATGGCCGTGAAGGTGGAGGCGAGGAAGAACAGGCCGATGTAACTGCCCCAGATCCCGCCGCTGTCGATGTTCCATGCGGGCACGGCCAAGTTGCCGATGCTGTACCAGTAGACCAATGTCGGGATCAACGCCAGAAGCACCAGCACCACGGCGGCGAGGTATTTCGCCAGCACCAGCTGCATCTCCGTGATCGGCTTGGTCAACAGCAGTTCGATGGTGCCCGTGCGGCGCTCCTCGCTGAAGCTGCGCATGGTGACGGCCGGCACGAGAAAGAGGAAGACCCACGGGGCGATGTAGAAGAGGGTGCCGAGGTCCGCGTAGCCTTTGTCCAGCACGTTGTCCGTGAACACCCACACGAAAAGGCCGGTAAGCAGCAAAAAGACCACGATGACGATGTGCCCGATCAGCGAACCCAGAAAGCCATTTATTTCCTTACTGATCAGTGCGCGCATGCTCCTTGTTCAACCAGTCCCAAAGAGGGCGGGGGATGAAGGGGCCGAAGGTAATGCGGCCTTCATGCGGATCCCGGGCTTTCCGAGGAACGGCGGACCGTGTTGGAAAAGTTAAGACAGGAGTGGCCGGGAGACATGATCTTTAGGGACAGGATTACAGGATTTACAGAATCTGAGACTCATCCACGCTCGCCAAACTCCCGCGCCAAAGATCAGCCAAGGAAAAGTCGTGCGGGCCCGAGGCGCAGTTGTTCGGGGCCAGGGAGTGTCCGTTCGGGAAAGTCTGCTCAATTCTTTGCCCAACGCAGGCTTTGAAGGACCTTCCCACTGCGATCGCGGATGGTGACGGCATACAGGCCTGTAGCTAAATTGGGCGTGGGCACATACACATTGATGCCGTCCAATGCCCGGTCCAGTAACAGCCGCCCTTGCATGTCGTGCAATTGGATCCGTCCTTGCTCCACGCGCTCCTTCAGGTTCAGGTTGAAACCTTCCGTGCCGGGATTTGGATAGAGTTTCAGTACCAGATCGTGATCTTCCCGTATCGCCGTGAAGTTGTCCGGGCCGAGCTTGGCGATCCACGCCTTGGCGGGGGCGCCGGGGATAGAAAGCTCGCGCTTCATTCCCAGCACTAGCACTCCGCCATCAGGTGTGGAAAGCACGTTGTATGGCACGTAAAAATGCTGTCAAGGGTCCCATCGAAAACGTAGCGCCCCAACACGTTCAGGGAGGTGTCCAAATGCGTGATCTCCACTTGGGAGGGGAAGGGGCTGTAGATATAGGCGTTTCCGTTCCAGTTGTTCATCTGGGCGAAATAGAGTGACCCATCGCCTGCCAGATCCATGGCCCTGATAACAGCCGGGATATCATCTTCAAAGGGGCTGTCATTCACATATTGGTCGATCACATGAGCTTGGGCGTCCGTATGTTGGATCACCGCTGGATGGTTCGTGCCGAAATCACGCCAGAACTGGCCGGAGACCAACAAGTTCCCACTTGGCAATGGAAGCACTTGGATCGGATGCATCGGGGCATCGAACAAAGGGGATGGGTTGTTCAGGTCTACAGGCTCCAGATAATAGGTGCTGTCGATGCTGAAATCCTCCTCCAAATAGGTGGCGTTACCTCCGGAGGTGGGAACATAACCCCAGTCCGCGTAGGCCGAACCCATCACCATTTGTCCATTGGGATGCATGGCCAAGGAAGTTACAGCCCCTTGGCTCATCCCGTTGTAGAGCTGCCTTCCGGTGATCGAGTCCCCGCTCATGGTCAGTTTCAAGGCCTCCAGTTGATGCAGGTTGCCCGCCCAATCATCGGTTGTGTAGACCATCCGGATCGTGCTGTCGGGTCCGATGAAGGCAGTATTAAAGCTAATGTCCTTGCCCGGCTTCCCGATCATGTCCGCATTCAATTGATCAAGGTCGGTTCCGAAGCGCCAAAGGACCATGCGTACTGAATCGCCGTCCTCGGGATCTTGGATATACCCTGGGGCAAAGGCGATCAGGTCCCCCCCTCCGTTCTCACCGAGAAGTAACAGCCCATTACTTATTCGATCGGGTAACGATGTCATGTTCGACACAATTAAGGATCCTTCGTTCGAAACTTCGCAAAGTCGCGCTGGCATGAACGGTTGGCCAAATTCCCCGAGAGTTATGAACAATCTACCCTCTGCACTGTATAGAGCCGTAGTTGCACTTCCATATTGACCAACCGGGTCGATGGTCAATTCCCAGACCGGTTGGCAGTACGCGCTAAAGGTGAGCAGCACCCCGAGTAACGAGGACAGGAACAATTGACTCATCGCAAACCACCTAGTTCCGGGTGTGCCCGATGAGGCCAAAACTCATTTGTGAAGCATGCAGGCCATAATTCACATTTGGGTCCTGTGGCGAAGGCAACACTGCACCGTTCAAGGTGCAGCTAAAGAAAATCTTACTGGGGCAATACCCTTGTCGGATCTTGGTAATGCCTCTCCATGTGCCATTGGTGGTGGCGTTGCCCGTCCAATAGGCCATTTCCGTATCGTCCAAGCAATTGTACGTGGCCGGACTCACCATTTTAGCGGAAAAGAACAGTGTTTCATGGACACCGTTGTTGTTCGGGGTGCTACTGGCAATGTAGGAATCCTTCCAATAGAAATTCTTGGCGGAAGTGTTGGTGGGGATATGCGATACCGTCCATGACTCCACGCTATAGGTGTAATCGCCGTAACTGAAGATGCCCGCGTTGGCATAATTGATCCTGAACTGGATCACATCATCGGCGCTGATCTGGTTGCAGGGCATGCTTGGTTGTTGGGAATTGTCCCACGAGCAGGAGTAACCTGTGGGATAATATGTGCTCGGTGGAAGGTTGTAGCTGCGGTCATAGCCGCTCCCTATTTGACAGACCACGATGAGCTGCCCGGTGCTGAGCGCTTCAGGGGTTTCCACCACATCGACGAACAGGAGGTTTTGTGCGCTGGTAGTGAGGGGAGCTACCGCTTGCTCGAGTTGGGCATAGGCATCGAACAAGGTGCCTTCAGAAACAGTTCCTGAACTGAAGTCGAAAGGAAGGACCAAAGTGTCGGTCGAAGTTTCGGAATGGTCGATCCAGATCTGTGCGGCACTGTAGTTTATGCCGGCCTCCAAATACCAAGCAGCACTGTCCGAGCTAATGGTGGCATCGTCACGGTCGTGGCTGCGGTGCGTGGCTTGCGCTACAAAATCCTTTACCCGTGGTGTTACGTCCGCGATGGTGGTTCCGTCGCTAGAAGGCAATGTGGTCTCCTCTTTTTGGCAAGCCGTCAGGCCGCAAAGCAGCATTGTGAAAAAGCCTGCTTGCCTAAGCGCTATGCGCGTTTGGCGTTTGGCGTTTGGGTAGTCCGAAGAATCGGTTTTGCGCCGATTGGTGAGTGGAGTTGATTTTGACATGGTTCATTCCGTGCTTTTTGGGCCTCTTCCAAGGCCATTTTGAGCCAACAGGTCACACGCTCCCCACGGATGAGCGGGGTATGAGGTGCAAGGAGCGCAGGAGATTGTAGCACAGGTTGGTGAGTCCCACACGGAAGGTTGCACGTGCCAAGCCGATGCACCTTACGCTAAGTCCGTGCAGTTGCTTGTTCATGCTGCCGAAGACATGCTCGACCCGTGCGCGTACGCGGCTTAGGTCCTTGTTCCGCAGCTCGTCCTCTTCGCTGAGCGGGGTGTTCTTGCGGGGCTGTTTGAGTACGCAGTCCTTCATCTTGGCCAAGGCGATCCCGTCCTTCACGTCCTGCCAGTCATAGCCCTTGTCCCCGTAGAAGCCTTGCCCCTGATCGGCTTCATCAAGCAGTTCCCAAGCCATCTTGCCATCGCTCACTGATGCAGGGGTGACCACGTAATGGTCGATGACCTTGCTGCCCGCATCCACCTTCACATGGTTCTTGTAGCCATGGTAGCTCTTGCCATGCTTCTTGGTCCAGTCGGCATCCAAGTCCTTCTGCGCCTTCTTGCGCGAGGACCAGTTCTCCGGGAGCTTCCCGTCCTCCAACTTCTCCCGGTCATCGCGCCCATTGTGCTGGATCGGCGCATGCACCATGCTGGCATCTACGATCTTGCCTTCATTGACCACCAGCTTCGCAGCGCTTAGTCGCGCATGGTACGCGGCAAAGAGCTGCTCCATCGCCTTGGCTTTGGTGAGTTGTTCGGCGAAGAGACGGACCGTGGTGGAATCAGGTACTTGGTGCTGTGGCTCCAAGCCCAGAAAACGCTGAAAACTCGCGCGATCGTTGATCTGGTATTCCAAGGCCTCGGCGCTCAGTCCATAGAGTTCCATCAGCACGATGGCCTTGAACATCATCACACGGTCGTAGGGTGGCTGTCCTCCCTTCTTCGGATCACGCACAGGGAAGGCCGCATCCAATTGTGCCCGGAATGCTTCCCAGTTGACCATCTTGGACAGGCGCGGCAATACGTCGTTGATCTGCTCAAGCTTCTGGTGCTTGATCTGTTCATCAAACAGGCTGCGGGAGGGTCGCTTCTTCATGCCTCAAAGAGATCGTTCACGGCTCAGATTGTCAAGATCCCAGTGCGTGAAGTTGTCAACAGGTTCTTCGAACTACCCGTTTGGCGTTTGGCGCATCGGATGGGAGGGGTTGGTTGGCAGCTAAAGTAAGGGCAGATCGGCCTCATTCGCTTGTGGTCTGGCAATTAGTTATTCACCCGATTTTGGTTCCGTTAGTTATGAGCCAACGACGATGGGGAAAACAGGAGCGATGATCCCCAATACAGCATCCAGTCAGGGAATGCTCAGAACTCAATGGTCGTCTTTCGCGGCAACCGCTTGGGCTTCTTGGGGATCTTCTTGGCGTCCGTGTCGCAATAGTTCCGCTTGATGAAGGCCGCATCCTTGTCGCCCAAGCGCATGCTCTTGCTCCAGTCCAAGCAGGCGTTGTCCTTGTCGCCGATGTTGTAGTAGCTGTCGGCGCGGTAGTAATAGGCGCCGGCCAGCTCGGTGGTGTCGTTGGCGATCACCTCGGTGAATTTCGGGATGGCATCCTCGTAGCGCTTGTCCTCATACAGCAGAACGGCCAAGCTCATCAGCCCGCCGGGGATGGACGGCTTCATGGCCAATGCCTCCGCGATCTCCTCCACGCCTTCCTTCTCATCGTACCGGGCGCCTTTGATCACGCCGGAGAGGTAGAGCGCCTCCGGGAATTGCGGTTGGAAGTCCAGCGCCTTGCGCACGCTCTTCAGCGCGGCATCCTCATCGTTGCCTTTGAAAAGCGCCCAGGCCCGGTTGTACCAAGCATCGGCATCATTCGGGTCCAGTTCCAGGGCCTTGTCCGCATCGCGAAGCCCGGCCTTGTAGTTGCCGTCCGTGATGCGCAGGGCGCTGCGGCTCACGTAGAGGCGCGGGTCCGTGTCATCCAATTTCTCCGATGCCTTGTAGTCGTCCATGGCCGCATCGTATTTCCGTTTGTGCTGATGGATGTCGCCACGGAGCTTGAAGGCCTTGGCCAATGCGGGGTCGAAGGCGATGGCACGGTCCACCTCCGCCAAGGCACTGTCCAATTTGCCCACATCGTACGCGGCCGTCGCGGCCATCATGTGGGTCTCCGCATCCGGTTGTGCCAAGGCGGGTATCAGGGACAGGGAGAAGAGCAGGGCGGTAAGTATCTTCATGCGATGGGGGTTCCCGGTTCCCCGGTGGTTGCGGCGTTCATGCTGTGTTCCCGGTGCAAGGACCATGCCTCGGCGCGGGCCGCGAAAAGCCCTTTCACCGTCGGCCAAACGTCCGCGAAGACCGCCGAGTTGCGATACGCCTCCAGGTCTTCCGCCGACTCCCATTCACTGTGGGTGAAGAAGATGCCCGGCTCGGCGATATCATGCAACAGTTCCAGCCTCTTGCAGCCGGGAAATGCGATGATCCGGTGCCGCCAACCCTCGAAGAGTTCTTGAAAACGCGCCACCTCCCCGGTCCGGAAGGTCATTTTCACCAGCCGGACGATCATGCGCGGGCAACGGTTCGTGCCACGGCTTCCAGTTCCAGCCGTACCACATCGGTGACATGCAATCCGAGGAGCTGGGCGGCACCACCACCGGCACCGGCCACGCCTTTGTTCAGCGCGATCTCCAAGTAGCCGGAATCGCCGAAGAAGGCCACGCGTTCACCATGGGGCACATCGGAATAAGTCTTGTGGATCTGGCGGATGTCGTGCATGGGCCGCCCGAAGGAGATCTTGAAATTCCGGTGCTTTACCACCGAGGAGAAAAGCGACTGTGTGATGTTGGTGACCACGTTGCCGTAATAGTCGATGTGGATCACTTCGCCCTTGATGGTGTCGTCCATCACCACCGGGCGCACATTGAGCTGCTCGCGCACCGCGTTCACCTTGCGGCCCAATACTTCCACGGTGCCGCCGCGGGCGATATGGCAGGCCGCTTTCACGAAGATGTTCTTTGTGGGAAAGGCGAGGTGGTCGGTGTCCAATTTCATGGTCAGCTCATAGATCTCCTCCGGCTTTTTGTCGAAGAGCAGTGAGAAGATGCCATTGTCCGCACCGATGAAATAATGGCCGCCATGGCGTACCACCACGTGCGGGGTCTGTCCGTCGGCCTCGGGGTTCACGCCGATGATGTGGACCGTGCCCTTGGGGAATTCCGGCCACGCATTGCGCAGCACGAAGGACGCGTGCATGTTGTTGAACGGCGCGATGGAATGGCTGATGTCCACGATCACGGCCTCGTTGTACTGGGTGAGAATAGCCCCTTTCACCGCCGCGACGTAATGGTCGCGCGTGCCCATGTCCGAGGTAAGGGTGATAATGGCCATTTAATGTGGGGAATGCGTCGCCGGATTACCTTCGACCGGTCAAATTTAACCGCCTTGAGCGATCAGGCGGAAAGCAGTTTCAATCCATCCATTCCTTTGAGCGAACGCACCATCCACATCACCGCCGTGGAGCCCATGGCGGTGTTCGGCCCCAACGACCAGAACCTGCGGGCCATCCGGGAACACTTTCCCAAATTGAACCTCGTCGCCCGCGGCGACGAGTTGAAACTGATCGGCCCGGGCGAGCAGATCGAGGTGTTCATAGAGCGCTTCGAACAGCTACAGCGCCATGTGGTGAAGTACAATGAGCTGCCGCGCAAGGTGCTGGATGAGATCATGGGCAGCGGCGACGGTGAAGCGGACGGGGAAGGTGGCGACGGGAATGATGTGATCGTCCACGGCAACTCCGGCTTGCGCGTGAGGGCACGAACCCGCAACCAGCAGCGGATGGTGGATGCCATCGCTACCCATGACATGCTTTTCGCCGTGGGGCCTGCGGGTACCGGCAAGACCTACACCGCCGTGGCCTTGGCCGTTCGGGCGTTGAAGGAGAAGCAGGTTAGGCGGATCATTCTCACCCGCCCGGCCGTGGAAGCGGGGGAGAACCTCGGTTTCCTGCCAGGAGACCTGCGGGAGAAGCTGGACCCCTACCTGCAGCCGCTCTACGATGCGTTGAAGGACATGGTGCCACCACAGAAACTGGTGGAATACCTCGAAATGGGCGTGATCCAGATCGCCCCGTTAGCCTTTATGCGCGGTCGCACACTGGACCATGCCTTCGTGATCCTCGACGAGGCCCAGAACGCCAGTCTGCCGCAGATGAAGATGTTCCTCACCCGCATGGGCCGCGACGCCAAGTTCGTCATCACCGGAGACGCCACCCAGGTGGACCTCCCGGATCGTGTGCGCTCGGGCCTGGTGCCCGCCGTGGACCACCTGCGCGGCGTGGAAGGCGTGGCCGTGATCGACCTCGACGAGAAGGACGTGATCCGCCATGAACTGGTGACCCGTGTGATCGCCGCGTTCAAGGATATAGAAGAGAATCGGCCTCCGGCTAATGACGGTCAGCAGTAAGCAGTTGGCAGTAAGCATTCAGCAGTCGACTAATCACCAATCACCAGTCGCTGATCACCATTCGCCGATCGCCAAACTCGCATCAGCTAATCCTTCACATCAGCTAATCAGCTAATCAATGGTATTGTCCAACACCCTCATGCGTTCCGACCTGGACCTGCCGGGCGTCGCTGAGGTCTACCACGGAAAAGTGCGGGACGTCTACCACCTGAAGGACGGCCGTACCATTCTGGTCGCCACGGACCGCATCAGCGCGTTCGACGTGGTATTGCCGCGTGGCATTCCGCACAAGGGGCAAGTGCTCAGCCAGCTTAGCTGGAACATGCTTCAGGCCACGGCGCACATCGCGCCCAACTGGGCCATCGCCTCGCCGGACCCGAACGTAGTGGTGGGCCATCGCTGCGCCACCGTGAAGGTGGAAATGGTGGTGCGCGGCTACTTAGTGGGCCACGCCTGGCGCACCTATCAGCAAGGGGAACGCATGCTCTGCGGTGCCGAAATGCCGGAAGGGCTGAAGGAGAACGATGCCTTTCCCGCTCCGCTGATCACGCCCAGCACCAAGGCCGATGAAGGCCACGACGAGGACATCACGCCGGATGAGATCTTGGTGCGCGGCCTTTGCACACCTGAGGAATGGGAGACCATGTGCCGCTATGCCTTGGTCTTGTTCGCCGAAGGCAGCCGCATCGCCAAGGAACGTGGGCTGATCCTCGTGGATACCAAGTACGAGTTCGGTCGCACACCGGATGGTCACATCTTGCTGATCGACGAGATCCACACGCCGGACAGCTCACGCTATTTCCAACTCGACGGCTATGCCGAAAGGCAAACCAAAGGGGAACGCCAGAAGCAATTGAGCAAGGAGTTCGTGCGCGAATGGCTGATCGCGAACCACTTCATGGGCAAGGAAGGCCAACAGCTGCCTGCCATGGACGATGCCTTCGTGCAAAGCGTCACCGAGCGCTATGTGGAGCTGTATGAGCGGATCACCGGGGAACAGTTCGTTCCAGCGGATACGGAGGACATTAACGGACGGGTGCAGCGGGCGCTTGAGCAGTGGATAGGGTGAGTACTCTTTCAATCGCTCCCTGGCTCAATTGGCCCTGTGCTTCGGAAGTCTTTGCTCATTCCTCTGCGATGGTTGAAAGCAACGGGCTCTCAAAGATGCTCGCCGGGGAGATCACTTCCTCGTCCAAGGGAAGCTTGTCGCCATAACGTTCCTTAAGCTTTTTGGAGACGACGGGATCGGACAGGTCGAAGTCACGGAGCTTTTGCAGCTTTCCGATCTCCAGTCCGGTGGCGGTATGGTAGGCTTTCCAGATCAACTCGGAGCAGTACATGCGCTCGTCGCCCCACCCGAAATAGAGGTCATAGTCCTTCCCAACGAATTGTTCTCCGGCGGCCTTCACCGCCTGCAGCATTTGCCCGCTCAATGGAGGGTCCGTCCTTGGCCGTTTCACCACGTAATGCCCGCCTTCCCCGCGGGCGATCCAGCTGGAGAGCGGGGTCCACTTCACTGGCTGAACGGCTTCCAGCACGACCCATTCCTGTTTGCCATTGTCCGCTTGGAAGATCAAGCCGCAGTGGCTGTACTTGGATCCGGTGGCCAATTGGATGGCCTGGCTTTGCGCCGACCGGGAGGTCTGGAAGATGATGTCACCGTCACGCAACTGGTGCTTGTCCGCTAGCCCGATCACGGCATGGTCGGCCTGCTTTAGCCGGAGGGAAGGGAGGTAGTACACCTTCAAGCCCCAAAGCACCGCGACCACCGAAAGGCCCAACACGAGCGATCTCGCCAACCGTGTGCCTTGCTTCTGAGGCAGGTTTTTGATCCAAGGACCAATGGTCATGGTGGAAATAGGTCAGCCTTCACGTCCACATTTCGATCCGTCGGATCTACTTCACGCCGAGCCGGTCCTCCAGCACTGCGCGCAGGTCTTCGAGCAGTGCTTTCTTGTATTCGTCCGGCTCCGCGGCCACGGCTTTTTTCAAGCGTGCCAACCCTAGCCGGGCCGCTTTCTCCGGCAGCAGCTCCTGGTTTTCGATCACCGTGAGCACCTCGAAGGTTTCGTGGGCATCGCCTTCAGTGGCGATCTGTATCAACCGTTCCGTGTATGGCCCGGCGTCGAGCCCCGCGTTCCAGAAAGCCGCGATCACGGTCTTTCGTACATCCAGTAGTTCCGGCACCTCCAGCGCACGGCCTAATTCGGCTGCGGCGTCCTTCACCTTTACTTGAAAGAGCAAGGCCTGAATGCGGCGCTGGCGCGCCGGTTCGTCCGTTGCTGCCAAAGCATGTAACAGTGGAAAGATGGAGTTGGCGTCCCCCATTTCATGGATCACTGCCAGCGCGTCCAAGGCTTTGGCATCGTCCTCGCTCAACAGGGCCGCGAAGGCCTTGTCCATGGTGATCCCTTTCTTTTCGGTCATGGAGCAAAGGTAGGAGCAGAGGAAATCAGGGCTGTCACTGCCCTTGGTACGGTATGATATGATGGCAACTTCCTTCATGCCCTCAAGGATCAACGACCTTTGTGGCCATGTCAACCACAAAAGCCTACGCTGCACAAAGCGCCACATCACCCCTTGAGCCGGTCACCATCGAACGCCGTGCCCCAGGTCCAAATGATGTCGCTATCAAGATCGCCTATTGCGGCGTCTGCCACTCTGACGTTCATGCGGTGCGCGACGAATGGGGCGGCACGCGCTACCCGATCGTACCGGGCCATGAGGTCGTGGGCATGGTCGCCGCCGTGGGCAGCGAGGTGAGCCGCTGGAAGGTGGGCCAACAAGTAGGCGTGGGCTGCATGGTGAACAGCTGCCGGACCTGTGCTTCCTGCAAGGAACACGAGGAACAGTTTTGTGAGAATGGCATGACCGGCACCTACAATTCCATGGACCGATACGGTGATGGAACAGTGACCCATGGCGGCTATTCCACCAGCATCGTCGTGAACGAGGATTTCGTGCTGCGCATCCCCGAAGGCATGCCCTTGGACCGCACGGCACCGCTGTTGTGTGCGGGCATCACCACCTATTCGCCCTTGCACCGCTTCGGGGTGAAGGCGGGCCATAAGCTGGGCGTCGTGGGACTCGGCGGCTTGGGCCACATGGCCGTGAAGATCGCCAAGGCCATGGGCGCGCACGTCACCATGATCAGCCATTCCGAAAGCAAGCGTGCCGATGCCGAACGCTTGGGCGCCGACGACTTCCTGCTCTCCAAGGATGCCGATGCCTTCAAGAAGAACGCCAAGCGCTTCGACTTCATCTTGGATACCGTTTCGGCGCCGCACGATTACAACGCCTACCTCGGCCTGTTGCGCCGGGGCGGCACCATGGTGCTGGTGGGTATGCCCGATGCCGCGCCCATCCACGCCAGTTCCCTTGTGCTGCAACGCCGACAGCTTGCAGGTTCGCTCATCGGCGGCATCAAGGAAACCCAGGAGATGCTTGATTTCTGCGCCAAGCACAACGTGCTCAGCGACATCGAGCTGATCCCCATCGACCAGATCAACACGGCCTACGAGCGTATGCTCAAAAGCGATGTGCGCTATCGCTTCGTGATCGATATGAAGTCGTTGGGGTAGGGGGAGCTTCGCGCTGGCCGAAAGTGCTTTTGGCAGCGTTCTTTGGGCCAAGCTCCTGAGGCACGGAAGTTAAAGCAGGTTGCTCTTGTCTATCCCGGCTTGTTTGAGGATGGCAAGCAACGTTCCTTTTGGTAGGTCGCGTCGATGCATGGGGACAATCGTCATTTTGCCGGTCTCGGAATTTTTAAAGATTTGGTGCGAACCTTTAGCCCGGACGAATTCAAATCCGTGTTTTCGGAGCAACCTGATTAGTGCTTCAGGCGTTAGTGCTGGCGTGCCAGTCATAGGGCTAAAGGCCTACGACTAACGAGTATTCCAACGTTGCGCTATCGTCCGGTACCGGTTCTCCTTCAGCCTTCAGCGTTTCCACGTAAAGCTCAATGGCCTCTTGCGCCATGCTCATGGCGTGGTCCACACTCTCGCCATAAGTCACACAACCTGCAAGGGCGGGAACCTTTACGGTATAGCCACCTTCAGGCTCTTTGGTCAAAAGGATCCGGTATGTGCGTTGTGCCATCTGAATAGAATTGCACGAAGTTACGCTACTACCTTCGCCTTTCTCCAGGCGTTCTTCTTCTTCAGCATAGCCTTCACTTCTGTAAGGGAATAGCCTTTCCCTTGCCCAAGTCTACGGCGTTCTCTGCGCTCTTCCAGCAATGCCAAATGCTCTTTGGTGAAGGTGAATTCACCTTTCTCCCTTGCGAGCAGATCCCCCACTTTGGCAAGCACCTTTTCATCAGTGGTAGCGATGAGGCGTTCGATAAGATCGAGTTTGGTGAACATGATTTGGCGGATGTGGTAAAGTTAAGCTGACATCTACATGCTCATCAACCCGCAGTAGCCCGTGCAGTGGCGGTCTTTCCCGCCAATGTCTTCTCCACCTCCGCAATCGCCCGTTTCGTCTTCAGCAAGCTGTCCGGCGTTACGCTGATGGAGTCGATGCCCAGTTCAACTAAGAACTGCGCGAAGTCCGGGAAGTCGCTGGGGCCTTGGCCGCAAATGCCCACTTTGGTGCCGGTGCGCTTGGCGGTCTCGATCAGCATTTTCAGCATGCGCTTCACGGCCGGGTTGCGTTCGTCGTAGAGGTGGCTTACCAGTGCGCTGTCGCGGTCCAGGCCGAGGGTGAGCTGGGTGAGGTCGTTGCTGCCGATGGAGAAGCCATCGATGTGCTCGCTGAATTCCTCGGCCATGAGGATGTTGCTGGGGATCTCCGCCATCAGGAAGAGCTCAAGGCCCTCTTTGCCGCGCTCCAGGCCGTATTCCTTCATCACTGCGGTGACGCTTTGCAGCTCTTCCACCGTGCGGCAGAAGGGCACCATCACCACCACGTTCTTCAGGCCCATTTTTTCACGCACGCGTCGGATGGCCTTGCATTCCAACCCGAAGGCTTCCTTGTACGCATCGCTGTAGTAGCGGGACGCGCCGCGCCAGCCGATCATGGGGTTTTCCTCGTCCGGTTCGAAGTGCTCGCCGCCCAGAAGGTTCTTGTACTCGTTGCTTTTGAAGTCGCTGAAGCGCACGATCACCTTGTTGGGGTAAAAGGCGCTGGCGATCTTGGCGATGCCGTAGCTGAGCTTCTTTATGAAGAAAGTCTCTTCGTCCTCATAGCCGTTGATCAAGTAACTGATCTTGCCGCTGAGCGCCACGTCGCCGAGCTCTTTGTGTTGTAGCAATGCCAGCGGGTGCGCCTGGATGTAGTTGTTGATGATGAACTCCTCGCGCGCCAAACCCACACCGGCGTTTGGCAGGCCGCTGAACTTGAAGGCCAGATCCGGGCTGGCCACATTGAGCATGATCGGCGTTTTCGTTTCCGGTATGTCGGCCAGCAACGTTTCCTCAACAGTGCTAGAAATGATGCCTTGGTAGATGATCCCTGTATCGCCTTCGCAGCAGCTGGCCGTCACTTCCATGCCGGTGTCCAGCAGGTCGGTGATGTTGCCGCAGCCCACGATGGCGGGCACGCCCATTTCGCGCGCCACGATGGCCGCGTGGCAGGTACGCCCGCCCTTATTGGTGATGATGGCACTGGCCTTTTTCATGATCGGCTCCCAGTCCGGGTCGGTCATGTCGGTCACAAGAACGTCGCCTTTTTGGAAATCTTTGCCGTCGCCGTCGCCGCCGCGCCCGTCGAGGCTGAAGAGGATGCGGACCTTGCCGCTTCCAACGCGGTCGCCGATGGCGATGCCGCGCGCGACCTCCTTGACGCCCTCAGGCTTGTCGATCTTATATTCCACCACGCGGTCCGTGGCCTTGTTGCTGTGTATGGTCTCCGGGCGCGCCTGAAGGATGAAGAGTTCCTTCGTCAAGCCGTCCACGGCCCATTCCACGTCCATCGGGCACCAATGGCCCTTCAGCTCACTGTAATACTTTTCGATGGCCGCCACGCTGCGCGCCACTTCCAAGGCTTGCGCATCCGTGATGCAGAAGCGGTTGCGTTGCGCGCGCTCCACGGGGATGATGAGCGTGGGTTTGCCCGGCTCCACGCCGTAAACCATTTTGCGGTCCTTGTTGCCTAATTTCTTTTCGATGATGCTGGTAAACCCTTCGGCCAGTGTGGGCTTGAAGACGATCCATTCATCCGGGCTCACGGCGCCTTGTACCACCATCTCGCCGAGGCCGTAGCTGCCATTGATCAGCACCACGTCCTTGAAGCCGCTTTCGGTGTCCAAGCTGAAGGCCACGCCGCTGCTGCCCACGTCGGAGCGCACCATTTTCTGGACGCCCACGCTGAGGCCCACCTGAAAATGGTCGTAGCCCAAGCTTTCGCGGTACACGATGGCACGGTCGGTGAAGAGCGAGGCAAAGCAGTTGCGCACGGCGCTGATGAGCTCCTGGTGCCCGCGGATGTTGAGGTAGGTCTCCTGCTGCCCGGCGAAGGATGCATCGGGCAGGTCTTCCGCGGTGGCGCTGGAACGCACCGCCACGTCGGTCGCCTCCTGCCCGTATTTCTGCGACATTTCATCATAGCGCGCCATGATGCCCTTCCAGATCTCCTCCGGGAACTTGCCGTTCTTGATCAATGTGCGCACGGCGAGGCCGGTGCGGCGGATGTTCTCCACGTCGT
Organism: Flavobacteriales bacterium; assembly: GCA_016700415.1. NCBI lineage: Bacteria > Pseudomonadati > Bacteroidota > Flavobacteriia > Flavobacteriales > Flavobacteriales bacterium. The sequence goes on along the minus strand of CP065018.1, from coordinate 691,730 downwards.
CCACGTCCAAGCCCGCCACGATGTCGCGGATCTTCTGGTCCAACACGTTGTGGGCAATGAAAGCTTCGTAGCTGGCCACGGTGACCACGAACCCGCCGGGCACCTGCACGCCGAGCTTTCCGAGATTTTGGATCATTTCCCCGAGGCTGGCGTTCTTGCCGCCAACGGTGGGGATATCGCTAAGCTCAACTTCGTGGAGCCACTTGAGGTATTCTGCTTGTGCCATGGGTACGGTCCTGAGCGTTTATAAGGCTTTGAACGGTGATCGGGGGTGAAGGTTGGCTCCAGCTTATTCCGGTGCTGGGACCGCGATCGGGATTTCGGCCGCAAGTTACCTGAGGCAACGTTGCTCTTTGAAGCCACCTTTTCCCCTTTTCTTACGTCCTTGACTTATCTCGACGGACCGGAAGGTGGAAGGTCGGTGTTATTTCAGCCTCCATACCGTGTCCATGAATTTCAAAGCCGAACGCGCCCTATTTACTCGAACGACCCATGAAAACAACACTGCTCCTTTCCGTCGCTGGTCTGCTTTTGTCCCAGGCCCATGCCCAGACCACCTGCATCACGTCTTTGCCGATCACACCGGGCACATACACGGTGAACTTTGTCAGCGGCTCGGAAGTGCCCCTGCCCATCTGCTCGCAATATGGAGTAGGAGCTACCATGGGTGCGTGGTATAGTTATACCCCGCTCATGGACACGGCGGTCACCATTAGCACCGTGGCAAGTGGGCTCGATACGCGCTTCCATGTTTACACCGGTGGTTGCGGTGCTTTGTTGTGCCATGCCGGGGATGATGATGGAGGGGGAAATCTCACCTCCTTGGCCACTTTCGATGTCACAGCAGGGACCACCTACATTATTGCCTTCGATAACAAATGGAACTCCTACACTTTTGATTTCACCATGGAGGAAAACGTGGTGATCACTCCGCCGCCGCCTGCCGAGGGCACCGTGGCCTTCACTCCGCAGACGTTCTCGGGGGTTTCAGGGTACAGCTATGGTGCCGTGGACATGAACGGGGATTTTCTGGACGACATGGTCTCGGTCACCGGTTCGAACATCAACATCTTGCAGCAAGAGGTCCTTGGGGGTATGACGCCCCATAATTATCCCACAGGTAACGTACAGTTTCCGGCCACATGGAGCATGGCGGCGGGCGATCTGGACGGGAACGGCTACAACGACCTCCAGTACGGTAATGGCAGCGGAGTTTCTTTCCTGATGGCGAACAGCACCGGCACCGATTATGTGGTGCAGAACTTTCCACAATATGTGTTCAGCCAACGGGGCAACATGATCGATATCAACAATGACGGGAATCTGGACGCCTTCATGTGCCACGATGTAAGCGCAAATGTCTATTATATGAACGATGGCACTGGTACGCTCACCTTTGGGCAAGGCCAGTTCGGCACTAGCTGCGGCAACTATGGGAGCATCTGGGTGGATTATGACGGTGACGGCGACATGGATCTCTTTGTGGCCAAGTGCGGCTGCGATCCCGTGGACATCCTGATGCGCAACAATGGTGATGGCACCTTCACCAGCATGGCCGCCGCACTGGGATTCGCGGATAGCCACCAGAGCTGGTCCAGCGCATGGGGCGACTTCGACAACGATGGCGACATGGACGTGCTCGTGGGCTCCAGCTCCAGCAGCTATCACAAATTGATGCGCAACAACGGTGACGGTACTTTCACCAACATCACCGCCGGCTCGGGCTTCGACAGCTTCGGTGGGCAGAGCATTGAATGGAACACCCGTGACTTCAACAATGACGGATACCTGGACATCATCGGCGGTGGTGCGATCCACTACAACAACGGCGACCTCACCTTTTCACCGGACAACACGGCACCGCAGAACGGCCCCATCGGCGACCTCAATAATGACGGCTTCCTGGATATCGTCAGCGGCAGCACGGCCATGATGAACCAAGGCAATGACAACCATTGGCTCACGGTGAACCTGATCGGTACGGTGAGCAACAGGAACGGCATCGGTGCCCGGATACAGGTCACCAGCGAACTTGGTTCACAGATCAGGGAGATCCGCAGTGGTGATGGCTTCAGGTACATGAGCAGCCTCAATGCCCACTTCGGTTTTGGCACGGACTCGGTCATCACCGGGGTGACGGTGCATTGGCCTTCCGGTATTGTTGATGAGTTCTCATCCGCCGAGGTGGACCAGGCCATGACCATTACGGAGGGCATGACCCTTACCACCGGTATCGCGGATGCCGCTGCGGAGCATGCTTTCGGCTTGTTCCCGAACCCGGTGAAGGATGTCCTGACGGTGATCGGAGGGGATGTTGCGCTGAACGATCCGTTCGAGGTTTTGGACGTGACCGGGAAGCGTGTGCTGCAAGGAACACTGACCCGCGGTCATGTGGATGTTTCCAGCCTGAACACCGGGGTCTATGTGCTTTCCGTTCGGAGCGGCACGGCGATGAGCAGGCAACAGTTCGTGAAGGAGTGATCCCATTTGGGGGAAAGCCTACAGCATTCCCCGAGCCTTGATCTCCAAGTACTTGTTCAGCACGTTCACGCTCAGCTCCTCCGGCGAGGTGAGGATGGTGAGCACGCCGTGGCTTTCAAGTTCCTTGGCGATCAGCTCCTTTTCCCGGATGAATTTCCGGGTGACGGCCTTCACGTACACATCCATGGTGTCCTTGTCCGCAGGGCTGAGCAGCTGATCCAACTCCGTATTGCGGAAGATCACCACGGCCACCAAGTGAGCCCGGGCGAGCAGTTGCAGAAAGGGCAGTTGGCGCCGCATGGCGGAAAGGCTCTCGAAATTGGTGTACAGCACCAGCAGGCTGCGCTGGGCCACGGTGTGTTTCACCCGTAGGAAGAGCGCCTCGATGTCGGTCTCCGCGAAGTCGGTGCGTTGGGCGTAGAGCAGTTCCATCACACGGTGCATCCAGCCGCGGTCGCGGGCCGGAGGCAGCACGTTATGTACCGTGTTGCTGTAGGTGATGATGCCCACTTTGTCGTCCTTCTTGAGGGCGATGTCACTGAGCACGAGGGCGGCGTTGATGGCGCGGTCCAGCAGCGTGAGGCCACCGAAGGGCATCTTCATGGTGCGGCCGGTGTCGATCAGCGAGACGATCTGTTGCGCCTTCTCGTCCTGGTATTGGTTCACCATCAGCTTGGCCCGGCGCGCCGTGGCCTTCCAGTTCACCGTGCGACGGTCATCGCCGGGGATGTAGTCGCGTATCTGCTCGAACTCGCTCCGCTGCGCACTGCGCCGCACCTTGCGCACGCCGGACATGCTGAAGAGGTCGGCCTCGGCCATCAGCTCGTATTTCCGCAGATGGATGTAGCTGGGGTATACCGCGATCTCGCGGCCCTGTTCCTGCTTATAGCGCCGCTCGGCCAGACCCCAGCTTGTGCGTGCCAGCACATTGATCGCGCCGTAGGTATAAACGCCACGGGAGAGCGGCCGCACCATGTACGCGAGCTGTGCCTTCGAGCCGCCGGGAATGCGCCGCCGCAGGTCCAGGCCGCGCTCCTGCAGTTGCGCCGGCAGCTCGTCCAGCACCCGCACATGCACGGGGAAGCCGTAGCGGTTGCTCACCTCCACGGTCACGGGGTTCTCATCGCCGTTGCTCCACTTGGCCAAGGTGTGGCGTGATGCCACGATGCCCTCCGGCACCCCGAAAAGCCGGACGAGATCCAGAACGGTCCCTGCGGCCAACAGCCCGGCGGCGACCACCGCCAAAGGCAGCAGCACGGGCAGGAGGAACGCCGCGACGAAAAGCACCACGACGCCCCATCCGAGGCTGAAAAAGCGCCGGGTAAGGAACAGCGATGTGACGATCCGTTTCACCGGGGAACGGGCACTTTGGCGATGACCTGTGCGACCACTTCATCCGGGCGCAGACCTTCCATCTCGCGCTCGGGCGTGAGCAGGATGCGGTGGCGCAAGATGGCCGGCAGCACCTGCTGGATGTCCTCCGGCACGACGAAATCGCGGCCTTGCATGGCCGCCACCGTCTTGGAGGCGCGCTGTACGGCGAGGCTGGCACGCGGGGAAGCGCCCAGCATCAGGGATCCGTCGTTCCGCGTGGCGTGGGTGATCTCCGCGACGTAGCGCACGAGCTTGGCATCGCAGCGCACATGGTCGATCAGTGCGCGCAGCCGTGCAAGTTCCTCCGTGGTGATCACCGCCTGCACCTGGCCTACCTCCAAGCGGTGGGGACCTTCCTGCGCGCGCAGCAGCAACTGTTCCTCCTCCTCCAGCGAGGGATGCCCCATGTCGATCTTGAAGAGGAAGCGGTCCAACTGGGCTTCTGGCAGGCGGTAGGTGCCTTCGTGCTCGATGGGGTTCTGTGTGGCCACGATCATGAACGGGACGCCCGCAGGATGCGTCACGCCGTCCACGGTGACCTGCCGCTCCTCCATCACTTCGAAGAGCGCGCTCTGCGTCTTGGCCGGGGCGCGGTTGATCTCGTCCACCAGCACGATGTTGCTGAAGATGGGCCCGGGCTTGAAGGCGAAGGCATTGGTGCGCGGATCGAAGATGCTGGTGCCGATGACGTCGCTGGGCATCAGGTCCGGCGTAAACTGGATGCGGCTGAAGCCCGTGGCCACGGTGCGCGCGAGCAGTTTTGCGGCGAGGGTCTTGGCCACGCCGGGCATGCCCTCGATCAGTACGTGTCCGTCGCTGAGCAGGGCGATGATGAGCTGGTCGATCACGTTACCTTGGCCGATGATGACGCGCTGTATCTCATTGCGGATGCGCCCGGCGGCGTCACGCAGTTCGGTGAGTGGGAGGCCGGGGGAGTAGTCGGGATTGGTGGTTTCTTCTTCCATGTTGGGGAGTGTTGGGGCGATGCATGCATCGCCCTTACCCTTATAGCCTGCTGCGCAGGCTGCTGAGGGTCTTGTTGAGGGTTAGCAGTTGTTCTTCAGAGACTTGTTCCACTTTGTTGTAGTGGTCCATGAGGCGGTTGGCGTGGTTGAGCTCCTCTTCGCTGATGCCGGTGCGCAGGGCGATCTCTTGGATCGCCTCCGCATCCCAGATCGTGCGATGCAGGCGCAGTTTACGGCGGACCTCGTCCTTGAACTGCACTGTGAGCTTTCGCGCGATGTCGGCATGGTCTCCTCGGAAGTAGTAGAGGCGCCCCATGGTGTCCGCGAACTCGCGGCTGGTGTTGCGTGGGGGCGTTACCACGGGGATGGCCCGCTGGCGGCGGCGCGCGTATACGAGCACGGTGAGCAGCAGTAGGGCCATGGCGGTCCAGTAGGCCCATTTCAGCGCAGGCTGGGAGAGGATGTAGCGTAGGGGCGTCCGGCTGCCTGCGCGGCCCACTTTATAATACTCGTCCCACAGCACGGGCCGGTCGGGCAGCATGTTGAAGGCGCCTTCCATAAAGCCGCGCGCACCGTCCTTCAGCAGGTAGTAGTTGGTGAAGGCGCGCGGTGCGGTGCACAGCCAAAGGGAGCCTTTGCCGTGCCGCATCCGCAAAAGCACGGGCGCGTGGTGCTGGTTTTCCGCCAGCACCTGCACGCTGTCCATGCCGAAGTTCTTGAAGATGTAGTCGATGCCGCCGTGCGCGAATTGGAAGTCCCCGACCTGACGTAAGGGCCAGCTTGTGAAGCGCACCAGGTCGGTGTCCCCACGGAGGAGCTTGTTCAGCCCTGCGGCGGTGGCCAAGCTGTCCGGCTTCTTCCACTGGTATTCCGTGCGGAACCGGAGGGTGTCCATCATTTTGTCCGGGAAGTATTGCGCGGCGATAAAGGCGTCATCGCCACGGTCCACCATCTTCAGCAGGTTCTCCAGGTCCAGGTCATCCACATGAAAACCGCTGTTGATGAAGATGTGGATCACCGGCCGATCTGTGCTGTCGGTGGCCAAGCGTTCCTGTGCGGTGACGTAGATGGGTTCCCGCACGGTGGTGACGCCCTGCGGGAAGAGGTCCGTTAGGCGGTCGTACGCGAGGCCGCATGCGAAGGGGTCGGTGCGGTACCGCGTATAGCTGGGCTGCCAGTTCGGCTCCTTCGGCGTTAGCTGCTCCAAGACGACCACCAATGCCAGCACTGCCAGCGTCACTGCGAGGATGACCTTTTCCGCGCGGCTCATCGGTCGCTCCCGTTCGGGGTGTGAAGGCGCACAAAGGCGGGCAGCATGGCGCGGTAACGCGTCTCGTCCATGGGGGCGTCGCCGTACCACGCCCACTTGAAGAGGAAGCTGGCTTCACTGAAGGCGGCACGCTTGGCGGATTCCTTCAGTTGGCCCAGGTAGTCCCGGTCCGTGTATCGCGGCTGCCATTTGATCAGGCCCTCGTCCATCAGCCGCCGCAGCACCTTGAGGTATTGATAGCGCAGGGCCGTGCGCCAATCCTGTGCCTTTTCCGCCTTGGCGAGCAGCTTGTCGAGGTCGAGCGCTTCGATGTTCTCCTCGATGGTGGTGACCTGCCGTGGCCTGCCGGACTCCGGGATGAGGGCGCTGTGGAAGAGCCGTTTCCGGAAGAAGAACAGCAGGAAGACCACCGCGAAGGCCAAGATCGCCCAGTGCAAGTGGCCGAACACCCAGCCGCCTGTCTTGCTGCCGAAGAGCCTTTGCAGCCAATGGCCGATCCACTCCTTCAAGCGTTCCCACCACAGCGTGTTGACATGCAGGTCGCGGTCGTAGTCGTATTCCGGGTCGGCCTGAAGCGCGCGGACCGCCGTGGTGTCGAACTGCCCAGCGCGCACCGAAATGGTATCATCACCGATCGCCGCCCAGTCCTTCTTGTCCAGCGTGCTGTCCTTGGCCGCGTCTTTGTCGGTCGCAGCATCCATGGTCGCCACGGCGGGATCCCTGGCGGCGTCCTTATCCGTCGGGGTGCTATCGTTCTGGGCGGCGCAAGAGGCCGCCCAGAACAAGGCAACGAAAAGGAGAACGGACGTGCGGCTCACGGACGGGATGCTTGCTTGCTTGCCAGCTCAGGCGGTGGGCGGCGTCACATTGACCTCGTCCACACGCTCCAGCAGCCCTCGGCCTTCCTTCTCCTCGATCAGCGATAGCGCGTGCAGACCGATGGGCACTTGCAGAAAGGGTTGCAACAGTACGCTCATCACCCCGCCCAAAGCCATCATCAGCGTCATCAGCCAGCCCATGCGTTCGCCCATGGCCGCCGGGTCGTCCATGCCGCCCATCCCGCTCATGGCCCCGAAGCCGGAGAGGAGGATGAAGGGCAGGTAGATGATGTAGCTGATAAAGCCGATCAGCATTGACAGTACGATGACCAGGCCGAAGGTCATCCACCAACGCCCCTTGATCACCTTGAAGGAGCGCCCGATGCAATCGCCGATGTCGGCCCGCTCGAAGGCGCGCAGCGGAAATGCCATGGTAAAAACGATGCTGAGCCAGATGGCCCCGATCACCAGAAGGATCACGCCGAAAGAAGCGATGATCCCGGCCAACAGGCCGATCACGAAATAGGACGGCAGTTGTCGGCTCACCTCCTTCCACAACTCGCCCATCGCAGGTGCCATGCCCTTGTTCACCATGTAGAAGCGCATGTATTCGTAGACCATGGTATAGAGCAACAGCATGGAGATCAGAAGGAGCAGGTAGCCTATCATCATGCTGCCCATACTGGCCATCATGCCTTCGATATTGCCGCCCCGGGCGCTGGTGAACATGGTGCGGAAGAAGTTGCCAAAGAGCACCGAGGCCACCAGGTAGACCGGGAGGCAAATGAAGACCAGGGGTCGGTAGAGCGTTTTCCAGTTCTGGCGGATGAACTGGAAGCCGGTGCTGATCACGGCGCTGAAGTCACGTTGTTGGCGTAACTCGATGTAGTTGTTGGGTCCGTTCGACATGGTAGGGGTAAAGGATGAAGTAACCGATGATGAAAGCAAGGCTGCCACCGATGATGGCGATGTTCAGCGCGGGCGGCATGGTGGCGCTGCGCCGGGTGATGAAGGACTCGATGAAGCCCGCCAGGATGAAGCAGGGCACCAGGCCCATCACGATCTTCACGCCTTTCAAGGCACCGCGCCGGAAACTCGCCAGCCGTGTATACGTGCCCGGGAAGAGGATGCTGTTGCCCATCACGATCCCGGCGGCCCCGGCGATCACGATGCAACTGATCTCCACGGTGCCGTGCAACCAGATGCCCATCAGGCTCTCGCGCAGCACGCCTTGATCGTACATGAAGTATTGGAAGGTCCCCAACATGATGCCGTTCTGTACAAGGATCATCCAGGTGCCGTAGCTCAAAAGCAGCCCAAAGGCGAAGGCATAGAACGAGACCTTGATGTTGTTGAGGGTGATGCCGAAGAACATGTCCATCATCGGGGCGCTGCCATAGACCGCCATGGGCTTGCCTTCTTTGATGTTTTCCAAGGTCATGTCCACGTAGCCATCGCCCATGACCAGCCGTGTGAAGTCAGCGTCGTACCGCGCACTGATGCCACCGATGATCACGGCGATGAGAAAGACCCCGGCGGCGATCCCCAACTGCTTGCGCGTGGAGGCCATCAGCAACGGCAGCTCCGTGGCCCAAAAGGAGACCAAACGCCCCATGCCTGTGCGCTGGTTCCGGTAGATGTGCCGGTGCATTCCTGCGGCCAAGGTGTTGAGGTAGCCGGTAACCTTGGCGCCCGGATAGAAGGTGCGCGCGTAGCTCAGGTCGTCATTGAGCTCGATGTACAGCGCACTGGCCTCATCCGGGGTGATGTCCACGCTGCGGCCTGCCACCAGCAGTTCCAGCCGACGCCACTTCCCGTTGTTCCGCTTTACGAACGCCGCTTCACGCATGTGCAGATCACTTGAGCAAACATAACGTTCCTTCGTTACCCTATTTTGCGGCCGTCATGGAGACCGTCCACATCGAAACCACGCAGAACGTGGCCCTGCACTACGAGGTGGCCACCATCGTGGACCGGGGATTAGCGGTGGTGATCGATTGGTTGCTGCTCGCCGGATACACGATAGCCTTGATGATGCTGGGCAACAAGCTCCACCTCGATACTCCGCAATGGGCCCAGATCATCCTTTTTGGTGTTCCGTGGACCTTCTACCACCTGGTGAGCGAGTTGCTGATGGACGGGCAGAGCTTCGGCAAGCGCGCACGCAACATCAAGGTGGCCCGACTGGACGGGGGACAGCCGGGCCTCGGCCACTACCTGCTGCGCTGGATGCTCCGCATGGTGGACGCGCTCTTCTTCCTCGGCGCGGTGGTGATCCTGTTCAACGGCAAGGGCCAGCGGCTGGGAGACATCGCAGCGGGCACCACGGTGATCTCCCTCAAACAACGCTTCTCTTTGGAGGACACGCTGCTGACGGATGTTCCCGAAGGGCATGAAGTGGAGTTCCGGGAAGCTGCGCGCCTCACGGACGCGCAAGCACGGCTCATCAAGGAAGTGCTCGGCAATAGCAGCGCAGCCAAACCGGTCGCCGTGTTGAAGCTCGCTATCCGGTTCCAAGAGGAATTAACCCTGGATCGCCCGGCAGATCCGGAGAAATTCCTACGCACGCTGCTCGCCGACTATCTGTACCTGACCGGGCGATAGGGTAGCGGTCAACCCATTCGGAACACCAGGCTCATGAGCAAGTGGTCCACAGGTTCTTCACCCTTGAGGACCGTGAAGCGTACTTCTTGCGCGGTAGCCTCCACGGTCGCCCAGAGCAACAGCCCTGTGAAAATATTTCGCGCCCACCCATTGGTAGAAGCCCCGCGGTGGAAAATGGCTGCGAAAGGGACATAGGAATGAGGAAAAGCAAGCTACGTCCGCTTCACCGCTCGCAGCCATACCTCCCGTCCGGCACGTGGCTCTACGGAGTTGTGGCAAGGGGCTAGCGTCAATTCCTCGAATTTGTGGCCGAAGACCTGCCGGTATTCCCCGGCATCGCCGCCATAAGGTGGATGGTCCGTGTCCATGGGGTCATCGAAGAGCACGCCCGTGAGCATGCCGCCGGGAACGAGCAGTTCGTGCATCCGGTCCACATAACTCGTCCGGAACCTCGGGTGCAGCGCACAAAAGAAGGTCTGCTCGATGATACGGTCGTACTGCCCTTGGTGGTGGAAAAAATCACCGACGATCAAGTGCTCACGCGGGAAGTCCGGGCAGCGCCGCACCAGGTCCGCCAGAGGAGCGTCGGCGAGGTCCAGGACGAACACGTTCCGGAAGCCCGACCGGTGCAGGTATTCCGCCTCGTAGGACCGTCCTCCACCGGGGATCAAGATCCGCAGGTCCTTGTTGGTGAGCTGGTCGAAGTATGCCTTCAGCGGCGTGCTTACCATACCCAGGTCCCAACGGGTATCTCCGGTGGCATAGCGTTCTTTCCAGAAATCGGCAGTGGGTTCCATGAGGAGAGGTAGGAATGAAAAATGAAAAATGTAGAATGTAGAATGCCAAACTGGTGTCAACCCGTAACCCGTAACCCGCAACTACAACTACTTCGCGCACAACACCGGTATCCCCGGCTCGTTGGTGAGAAGGCGTTCCTTCTCTGCGTCAGCGATGTAACGGTATTCATCCGAGGCGACCGACATGATGGCGATGCATCCGGCCCCCACGCGCTTCGCATAGTCGATGGTGGGCCAGGAGAAGCCGACGGAGAATGAGGTGCTCGGTTCTTCCACGGTCTTGACGGCGATGCCTTCCTTGCCCAACCATTCCACCATGCGGGCCTTGTTCGCCAGCAGCTCGTCACTGGGAGATTCCCCCGGCCTGACCAACTGGTAGACGTGAACGGTGCTGCCAAAAGTCTTGGCAAGAAGCGCGACACCGGTGAGAAGGTGTTCAATGTCCGGATGTGCCGCCACGGGCATTACGATCACTGCGAAGGAATTCTGCTCCGGGCTTTTGGCCTGCACCACCAAGGTCGGGACTTCCACATGGCGGACAAGCTTCAGGATGTCCGCACCAAAAAGTGATTGCCGCAGGCCCCGCAACCCGTGGGTGGTGCACACCATGAGGCTGTGCCCCTTCCGGCTCTCGTCAGCGATCTCCGAAATGAAGTCGCCTTCCCGGAAGTGTACCACTGTGGGTGACTTCGTTATCTGTGATCGCTGCTGCTCCATGCGGTCCTTCGCATTGCTGCGGCCTTCCTCTGTGAGCTCCTTCTTGCCCATCACATGCAGGAGCGAGATCGAGCTTGCAAATCGTGAGGCCAAATGGTCCGCGTAGCGCAAGCCATGCAAGGAGGTTTCGCTCAAGTCGGTGGGGCAGAGGATGTCGTTCATGGTGTGTGTGGCGCGGGCTAGGATAAAGGTAGGGGGCCGATCAATGCAAAACGACGGTATGGCCGCAAAATACCGATTTGCAGGTAGAAGGCGCGCTGCTCAGTTCGGGTTGAAAACTAAGACCTCCGTGCCAAGACATGTTGGAGCAGGCCGGATAACTTGGCCAACTTCAGATCGCCATGGAATACGTCACGCCTGAGACTGCCGGAACCCTTGTTCCCGAGCCTAACACCGGCCCCCTTGACCTGCTTGAAAGGCACTTCGGCTATAAAAGCTTCCGCCCGGGGCAGCAAGAGGTCATTGAGCATGTGCTGGCCGGCAATGATGCCGTGGTGCTGATGCCCACCGGTGGTGGCAAAAGCCTCTGTTACCAAGTGCCCGCAATGGCAATGGACGGTCTCACAGTGGTGGTCTCTCCGCTGATCGCCCTGATGAAGGACCAAGTGCAGGCATTGCAGGCCAACGGCATCCCTGCCGCATTCCTCAACAGCACGCTGGCTTATTCCGAAGAGCAGGCCGTAGAGGTCCGGTTGCGAAATGGCGACCTGAGGTTGCTTTACGTGTCACCGGAACGCCTGCTTTCACAGCACTTTCTGGAACGCGTGGCGGTGTGGAAGCCGGGCCTCTTCGCCATTGACGAGGCGCATTGCATCAGTAGCTGGGGCCATGCCTTCCGCCCGGAGTACAAGCGGTTGGACATCCTAAAGAAGGTCTTTCCGGACGTGCCGCTCATCGCCCTCACCGCCACCGCCGACAAGGCCGTGCGCGGCGACATCGCCCAGCACCTCGGTATGCGCAACGAGCGCCTTTTCACCTCCAGCTTCGACCGGCCCAACCTCTCTTTAGCCGTGCTGCCGGGGCAGAACCGCTGGGCAATGCTCCAGCGCATCATGGCGCGCCACAGGGGCGAATGCGGCATTATCTACTGCAACAGCCGCAAAGGCACCGAGAAGCTCGCTGCACAACTCCATGGCATCGGCGTGAAGGCCGATTTTTACCACGCCAAGATGAACGCTGCCGACCGTGACAGCGTGCAGGACGACTTCATCTCCGGAAAACTCCACGTGGTCTGCGCCACCATTGCCTTCGGCATGGGAATCGACAAGGGCGATGTGCGCTTCGTGATCCACTGGAACATGCCCGGTACACTGGAAGGCTACTACCAGGAGATCGGTCGCGCGGGCCGCGACGGTGCGCCGGCCGAGACCATTCTCTTTTACAGCTACGCCGATGTGCAGACCCACATGCACTTCATGGAAGAGGTGGAGGACGAGCAGTACAAGGCGATCATGGGCGCCAAGCTGGACCGCATGAAGGAATATGCCGAGGCGCAGGTCTGCCGCCGGACCGTGCTGCTCAGCTACTTCAGTGAGGAGGTGGTAAAGCCCTGCGGCAACTGCGATGTCTGCAAGGACCCGCCGAAGTATTTCGACGGCACGCTGCTCGCGCAAAAAGCGCTTTCCGCCATGTTCCGCTGCCACCAGACGGTGGGCATGAGCGTGCTGATCGACGTGCTGAAGGGCACGCATAGCAGTGAGGTACAGGCGCAAGGCCTCAGCCAAGTGAAGACCTTCGGCGCCGGAGGGGACGTCAGCGCCTTCGCCTGGGTGATGTTCATCCAGCAATTCCTCCAGCAAGGCTTGTTCGAGATCGACTACAAGGACCACTACCATCTGAAGATCACGCCGCTCGGGCACCGCGTGCTGAAAGGAGAGCACAACGTGCGCTTGGTGACACCGGACACCGTGAAGGAGCGTCAAGAGCGGAGCCGCAAGGCCAAGTTGCCGCCAGCCACGGAAGTAGCCCCCGCCAGTGCCGACCTGCTCGTCCGATTGAAGGCGCTTCGCCTCACCGTCTCAAAGGAGATCGGCAAACCCGCCTTCGTCGTCTTCAGCGATGCCACCTTGATCGACATGGCCATCAAGAAGCCGCGCAACGTCTACGAGTTCCGCTTGGTGAACGGTGTGGGGGACCACAAGACGAAGATGTACGCGGAGCGGTTCTTAGCGGTGATCGGAGAGGTGGCAAGGTGATGTAATACCAATTCGCATTACAAAATGACCCGAAGCTGTACGAACCCCTGAGCCTTGTCATGGTTCCGTGCCAGATCTCCGCAACCGCGGTCGGATCAGCTAATCCTTTCGACAATGAACATTCGGAAAGCAGATGGAAAGCTGGGGCTGAGATACGCGAAAGGATCAGGTTATCTTCTATTGCGAAATGGTATGACCCAGGGTGGCCTCACTCACTCCCGGCCTCCGCCAGCGCCACCACATGGCCATCGCGGTCGGCGAGGTAGCCCACGCGGTGGCCCCAATCCCGATCTGCCGGAGGTGAGACCAGCACGGCGCCAGCCGCCAGCCCGCGCTCCATCGCCTTATCCAAGCCGATTACCGGCAGGTACAATTCACAACGGGGTACGGCGTGAGCGGTATCCGGATGGGGCAGGACAGGGGTGATGATCTTCGCGATGCCCGCAGTCGGCATCAGGCCCAACCGGCATCCGCCAAGGTCGAAGCCGGTCATGCCGGGCACGTCCAAGGCGGGCTCCTTCGCCAACAAGGCACGATAGAAGTCCCTGCTGGCGGCCTGGTCCGCCACATAGAGGATGAATTCGACCTGCATGGGGCAAAGGTGGTCGCAATTTTCGTTTGATCGCTCAGCGGGCACTACGCGTCGGATGCTTGTTTCTTCACGCGTGCGGCACCCTGGTCCACACCTCAAAAAACAAAACTCCCGCAAGATCACCATATTGGGACCTTGCGGGAGTTGCTGGTAGCGTACAGGTCGCTGACCTTCTGCTTTGATCACTTCAAGATCAACAGTTGTGTGCTTCGCTCGCTCGCCGTGGTCATGCGGAGCGCGTACGTACCCGGGGCAAACCCGCCCAGTGATAATTGATGGGTGCCATTGGCAGTGATCACGAGTTCCGTGCTGTACATCGTGCGGCCGGTCATATCGATCAATTCCAATGTGGCCGTTCCCAATTCGCGTGGTGCGATGATGGTCACCTCGCCATTGGTGGGATTCGGGTAGACGGTCCAATCCCTATTGCCGTTCACGACATTCACATGGTCCGGAATACAGGCTGAAGAGTTCACATCAATGCTGTACGGGCCGCCTCCTTGGCCGAAGCCGACATTGGGCACGGGCAGATAGTAGGTGCCTGGCTGTAACTGGTGGAAGCTGAAGGTCCAGTTCCCGTTTCCGCAACTCGTCGTATCGGTCGTATAGGCATTGATGGTCGCATCCGCAGGACAATCCATTGTCAGCAACCGCCATACGTTGCTCCAACCGCTGTCGGTAGCGCAATAGCTCACCGTAACGTCGGAGCATTCGCTGGTGGTGAAAGCGTGCCAAGTGTCAGGGAAGGGAAATTGGTCAAGGAAGGATCCCGGCACGGCATCCCCGGGGAAGGTGGCGTTGGTATTGTCGCCGGTGAAGGTGAGTGAGCCGCCCACGGTGAGCGCCTCCGGAGTGACGTTGCCGCACAGGTCATTGCTGCAGGCCGTCGCGTTCACGGTGATGCTGTATGGGCCACCGCCCTGGCCGAAGCCGACATTGGGCACGGGCAGGTAGTAGGTGCCTGCGGGCAGCTCGGCGAAACTGAAGGTCCAATTGCCGTTGGCGCAAGTGGTCTGCCCGGAAGTGGTCGCGTTGATCACCGCATCGGCGGGGCATACTTCTGTGAGCAGCTTCCACACGTTGCTCCAGCCGCTGTCCGTGGCACAATAACTCACGGTGATATTGGCGCATTGCGTGGTGGTGAAGGCATGCCAAGTGTCAGGGAAGGGGAATTGATCAAGCAGTGATCCAGGCACCGCATCCCCGGGGAAAGTGGCGTTCGTGTTATCACCGGTAAAGGTGAGCATGCCTCCCAACGTAAGCGTTTGTGGGGAGATGTCGGCACAGTGGTCAATTCCGCAGGAGACCGCGCTCACATCGATGCTATAGGCACCGCCTCCCTGGCCGAAGCCGACGTTGGGCACGGGCAGGTAGTAGGTGCCTGCGGGCAGCTCGGCGAAACTGAAGGTCCAATTGCCGTTGGCGCAAGTGGTCTGCTCGGAAGTGGTCGCGTTGATCACCGCATCGGCGGGGCATACTTCTGTGAGCAGCTTCCACACATTGCTCCAGCCGCTGTCCGTGGCGCAATAGCTCACGGTGATGTTGGCGCATTGTGTGGTGGTGAAGGCGTGCCAACTATCGGCAAAGGGGAATTGGTCGAGCAGTGATCCCGGCACGGCATCCCCGGGGAATGTGGCGTTGGTGTTGTCGCCGATAAAGGTGAGCGTGCTGCCAATGGGCAGCGCCACCGGGTTGATGTCGCCGCACAGGTCGTTGCCGCAGGTCATCGCGCTAACATCGATGCTATAGGCCCCGCCACCTTGGCCGAAGCCGACATTGGGAACGGGCAGATAGTAGGTGCCTGGGGCCAGCTGGTTGAATCGGAAGGTCCAGTTGCCGTTGGCGCAGGTGGTCTGTTCTGAAGTGGAGGATTGGATCACCTCGTCCGCGGGGCATTGGGTAGTGAGCAATCGCCATACATTGCTCCAACCACTGTCGGTGGCGCAGTAGCTCACGGTGACATTAGCGCATTGTGTGGTTGTGAAGGCGTGCCAAGTATCGGCGAAAGGGAATTGGTCGAGCAGTGATCCCGGTACGGCATCCCCAGGGAAGGTGGCGTTGGTGTTGTCGCCGGTAAAGGAGATCGTGCTGCCCACGGTGAGCGGTACCGGGGTTATCTCAGTGCACAGGTCGTTGGTCGGCAGGTCGCTACAGTCTGCTGCGCTTACAATGATGCTGTATGGACCGCCGCCTTGGCCGAAGCCGACGTTGGGGACGGGCAGGTAATAGGTGCCCGGGGCCAGTTGGTTAAAGCGGAAAGTCCAATTTCCATTGCCACAGGTGGTCTGGTCCGAAATACTGGCCTGGATCACCGAATCCGCAGGGCATTGGGTAGTGAGCAATCGCCACACATTGCTCCATCCGCTATCGGTGGCGCAGTAGCTCACGGTCACGTTGGCGCAATCGGTGGTGGTGAAGGCGTGCCAGGTGTTGGGGAAGGGGTATTCATCCAAAAGCGATCCGGCCACGGCATCCCCGGTGAAGGTGGCCTCTGTGTTGTCCCCTGTGAACGTGAGCGCTCCTCCGATGGGCAGCGGCATCACCGTGACCGCGGAACAGAGGTCATTGACCGGTGCGGCCATGGCCGGCGTCGCTAGAACGTTGGCGGGGAAGGGCGCTGGCGCATTGATCACGGATCCTTGTGCCTGAAGTACGCCGAGGCTGAGTAGAACGATGAGTAATGTAGGTTTACACATGGACTGTCGGTTTGTCGCAAAGTTCACCTAATGCAGCAAAACATACCGGATCAGCAGCATGAAAAGATCAACCAAGGCGATGTGGAAGAAATTGACAGTGATCACTGTTCGGGGCAGGTAGGGAGCAAAAGAGAGCTTGCTTCCTACGCCCGATCCCCCGGTTTCCCCATCTTCGCACGGTCCTGTAACATTGCTCCATGCGCTTATCCTTCCTTTCCGCTTTCCCTCCGTACCGTGGCGGCATCGCGCAGTTCAGCACCTCCTTGGTGCTTGAGCTGCGGAAGGAGCATGACGTGCTGGCATTCACCTTCACATGCCAATATCCGGACCTGCTGTTCCCCGGCACATCACAGTACGATACGGATAGTTCGGACGGCATCGGGGCTGTCAGGGTGCTGAACAGTGTCAACCCGCGCAGTTGGCAGCGTACTGCACAACGCATGCTTGAAGCCAAACCGGACGTGGCGGTCCTGCGTTATTGGATGCCTTTTTTCGCCCCGGCCATGGGCACCGTCGCTGCAACCTTGCGGAAGAACGGCGTGAAGGTGATCACCATCGTGGACAATGCCCTGCCGCATGAGCCGCACTTCTACGACAGGTCCCTTACGCGCTGGTTTCTGCGGAGGAACGACGGCTTCATCGCTATGACGGAAGCTGTGGCTGAAGACCTCCGCACCTTGTGCCCATCGGCGAATGTGAAGCTGATGCCGCACCCGCTTTATGACCACTTCGGGGCACCGTTGCCACAAGGGGAGGCGCGAAGGAAGCTGGGGCTGCCGGTAGAGGCCCGCGTACTGCTTTTCTTCGGACTGATCCGTGATTACAAGGGGCTGGACCTGCTGATCGAGGCCTTCGGAAAACTGGATGAACGCTACCATCTGGTGGTCGCAGGTGAACCGTATGGTGACTTCGGCGAATACAAACGGCTTATCGAAGCCAGCCCAAAGCGTGGTCACATCCATTTGCATGCCCGCTTCATAGCCGAAGGGGAGGTGCCTGCCTTCTTCAGTGCCGCTGATGCCGTAGTGCTGCCGTACAGGAGTGCCACCCAAAGCGGCATTACGGCGATCGCATACCACTTCGGGGTGCCGGTGATCGCCACGGATGTTGGCGGGTTGAAGGAGGCGTTGTACGACGGACGTGCCGGCATAGTGGTGCCGGAGGTCTCAGCAAGTGCCATTGCAGCAGGCGTCAAGGAGTTCTTCGCCAGGGATCCATCAACCTTACGCACCAACATTGCGGCTCTGCGGGATGAGCTTTCATGGAAGCGCTTCGCAAAAGGATTGGTGGAATTTACCGAAGGACTGTGATCAACTCGGCCTCCACGGTTTCCTGTTTTCAGGTTTCATATTTCACCTTTCCGCATCCATCCTCACCTGCCGTTCCTGTGCACCGAAGTACCGTGCTTCACAATCCACCATCCAACTGCGCAACGGGCCGTGCTCTTCATAGTTCGGTAAGGTCAGCGGAGGGGCTGCCAAACGAGTGAAGGTGATGCGGGCTTCCGGGTCGGTCGCTGCTTTTTTAACGGCGGTTTCGCGCTGGCTCAGCATGCGGTCATAGTTATCGGCGCGCCCGCTGAACAGGTCCGAATTGGCCGCGTATCCGTTCCCTGTAAGGTTCAGTCCCAGCAGGGCGAGCACCATGGCGAAGCCGATCGCCCTCGACGGGAGGTGCATGCCGGCCAGCTTTCGGAGCGGCCTGCGCTCAAGCCAGATCGAAAGGTTCAGGAACCACAGTGGTATGAAAAAAAGGCACGCCACGTTGACCGTCCGGTGCTGGCCGAGCAGCCCGGTGCCCCAATAGGCGGGGAAGGTGCTGGCCATCACGAGGGAAAAAGGCAACAATGCAATGATCCACCGGGATAGGCGCCGCACGTTTTTCATGGCTGGCACATGTTCCAAAAGGTAGCGATGCACCGGGATGTAGAGCACACTGAACGCCAGTAGGGCAGGGGAGAGCACCCATGTGCCGATGAACCTGACCGCCTGCAACGCGCTCATACCGAGCGATCGCCATAACAGGTGCGTGTCCGCGAACATGCCCCCGCGCACGGCATTGCCCGGGGCGAAGTACATCAGCACCGCGCCACCCGCCACCGCGGCCAATAGCACTAGGCCCGCCCCAATGCCGGAACGCCTCCGAAGCAGCCAAATGAAACGAACGGCATGCAGGCATACCATCAGCAGCATGTGGATCTCGTCCATGCCAACGATCGCCACCGTGAGCATGATGTTCACCAACAGGTTCAACGCACCCTGCCATCCTTTCCGGGAACAACCGGCAAGCAAGCCAAGGTGCAAGAGCATCAGGATGCTTCCCAGTTGGTATGTCACCGCGCCGGTGTACCAGAAAAAGCCCTCACCAAGGTCGGGCATCAGGTTGAGGTAGAGCGCCAAAAAAACGAGCGTCCCCAACAGTTCCCGGCCGGTTGAAAGCGCATGCCGAGTGACGCGGCGAAGGATGAACCAAATGCTCAAGAACGTGAGCGCGATCAACAGGACCGGCACCGCCCGATAACCGGGCAGGAAGTCGGAGGACCAACTGAGCGGCCCATGGATCATCAACAAATTGCTGGCATAACGGCCATTCCAGTACATCCATTCGGAATAGCTCCAGGCCCACAGCGAAGCCCCGCGCGACTTGGCCGCATAGCAGAAGTCATCCGCCACGGGGTGTGCATGGCCTGCAAGCCAGAAGTACTTCAGCAGGGAGATGCAGAGGAGAGAAGCGAAGATCAGAAATATGCCGCGGAGGCGCAGAGGCGCAGAGAACTCCATGGAGGATCGGCTTTTATCTGCGCCCATCTGCGTCATCTGCGGTTTGCATTCCTCAGCGCCCCCGCGGTCCTGAGATCATTGCGGCCGTGGCGGTTCACCTTTCTCTTCGCCTCCGCGCCTCTGCGGCCCAAACTCAAAGCCCCAGCCGTTCGCTCACCCGGTAGTTATTCCGCTCCGCCGAGTTGCGCGCCACTAATTCCGCCACAAAGCCTGCGAGGAAAAGCTGCGCCCCGATGATCATGCTCGTGAGCGCGATGTAGAACACGGGTTGGTCCGTTACAAGCGGTGCCCGTACGTGCTGGAACACGCTGTACAACTTGCTTCCCAACAACCACAGTGTGGCCAGAAAGCCGAGGAAGAACATCAGTGTGCCCATCGCCCCGAAAAAGTGCATCGGCTTCTTGCCAAAGCGAAAGACGAAGGTGATCGTCAGCAGACTGAGGTAGCCATTGATGAAGCGGTCCAGCCCGAATTTGCTCACCCCGTATTTCCGCGGGTGGTGAAGCACCTCCTTTTCACCGATCTTGTGGAAGCCTTCCTTCTTCGCGATAAAGGGGATATAGCGGTGCATCTCGCCATAGACCTCAATGGCCTTCACCACCTTGCTGCTGTATGCTTTCAGGCCGCAGTTGAAATCGTGCAGCTGTACACCACTGGCCCAGCGCATGGTGGCATTGAAGAACTTGGTCGGGATGGTCTTGCTCAGCGGGTCGTGGCGCTTTTTCTTCCAACCGCTCACCAGGTCGAATCCGTCCTCGGTGATCATGCGGTACAGCTCGGGGATCTCCGCCGGGTCGTCCTGCAGGTCAGCGTCCATGGTGATCACCACGTTGCCTTGTGCGGCAAGGAAGCCTTCGTTCAGTGCCGGACTTTTCCCGTAGTTGCGGCCCAGCTTGATGCCCTTCACCCGGCCGTCCGCCGCATGGAGTCGCTGGATCTCCTCCCAAGAACCGTCGCGGCTGCCATCGTCGATCAGTAGGACCTCATAGCTCTTGCCCATTCCGCCAATGGCCTCATGCAGCTTCGCCACCAGTTCCGGCAGTGATTCACGCTCGTTCAACAAGGGGATGACGACGGAAATGTCCATGCGCGGCGAATGTACTGCGGAGGTGCAGTCTGATTTTACCGCAAAGGACGCAAAGAGCACGAAGAAGAGAAATGCCGACCTCCGAGGAAAATAGCGGATAACACTGATGGACGCGGATGGTTCTCCCCGTTTCCCCGTTGCGGTCGGCATTCCCTCCGCGTTCACCGCGCCCTCTGCGGTTAAATGCTCAAAGGCACTTGAACAGATCGAAGGGCTCTTTGCACGCATTGCATTTATATAGCGCCTTGCAGGCTGTGGACCCGAATTGGCTCACTAACGCCGTGTCCGTGCTGCCACATTGGGGGCAGGCGGTCACCGGAACACCGCCTTTCAAGGCACGGATGTCCGAGGTGTGCGGCGGGGGGGCAATGCCGTAATCCAGCAGATGTTTCCGGCCGCTTTCGCTGATCCAGTCCGTGCTCCATGCCGGGGTGAGCACTTGCTTCACGTTGAACCGCTCGATCCCGGCTTCGCGAAGCGCCTTTTCCACATCCTCCTTCATCACGTCCATGGCAGGGCATCCGCTGTAGGTGGGTGTAATGGTCACCTCCACCCGATCACCGTCCACTTTCACATCGCGAAGCACACCCAGCTCCCGGATGCTGATCACGGGGATCTCGGGATCCTTCACCTGCTCCAACAGGTCCCGGATCTCTGCCTCGGTCCTCATCTTTCTCCGTTTACCACTGCACGCCGGGGTAGGTGCGTTGAAGTGTCTGCATCTCCGCCAGCATGGGTCCGATGTGCTCAGAATGCACGCCCTTCTTGCCGCCAGTAGCCATCCAGCCGTCCGCGGGTCGTTCCAAGGTGGCTTCTTTCAACACGCTGTCCACCGTGGTGCTCCATTCATTCTTGATGTCGTCCAGCTTCGGGGCAATACCGGCCTTGGCCAATAGCTCTTCCGCCTCATCAGGAATGAAAAGCTCACCGGTGAAGCGCCAGAGGTCGTCCAGCGCCGTTTGTACACGGCTGTGGCTCTCCTCGGTGCCGTCTCCGAAGCGGATCAGCCATTCACTGCTGTGCCGCAGGTGGTAGGTCACTTCCTTCACGGCTTTTTCCGCGATACCTTTTAAACGCTCGTCGGTGCTGGTGGTGAGCGCTTGCTGCAACGGCAGGTGAAAGGCATCGAACAGGAAGCTGCGTGCGATGGTCTGTGCGTAATCGCCTTTGGGCAATTCGGTCAGCAGCACGTTGAGGTATTCGCGGTCGGTGCGCAGGTAGGCGAGGTCGTCCTCGCTGCGGCCCTTGCCTTCCACTTCGCCTGCATAGGTGAGGTAGTTCCGGGCCTGACCGATGAGGTCCAGCGCGATGTTCGCCTGCGCGATGTCCTCTTCCAACTGGGGACCGTGACCGC